>NZ_BJZO01000206.1 GCF_007992075.1 Pararhodospirillum oryzae | reverse complement strand
GCGCCCCTTTCCAGGTCCCTTCCAACCCCCTTCCAGGTTCCTTCCAGGTCTTCCAGGTTCTCCATAACCCATTGAAAACAAACAATTCCACATGGTCCCTTCCAGGTCTTCCAGGTTGCTTGCAAGTGATTGATTTCATTGAACTTCCAGGTTCTTCTCACACCTCCCCCTCCTACGGAGGGGGTTTAGGGGACCCTTCCCGGTCCCCCCACCCCTGGTTCAAATTGAAACATGAAAACGAACCCGACAACCAACGGAGCCGAGTCCCTGGCCACCGGCCACGACGTGGCCCGCCAGGGGATGGTGCGAGCCCGGGAACTGCTGAACCCGAGCCAGCGGACCCGGAGCGATTTTTGCGCCCCCCCTAAAAAGGAGCGAGGGGTAGGACGGGCAAGGCCTCGTAAAACCCCCTGGAATGCGATCTTCCCGCCCCGGCCCCTCGGGGCATCGACCACCCAAGAAACGCACCAGAGGCCAGAAAAACGGCCCTAGCGTCGATGC
>NZ_BJZO01000205.1 GCF_007992075.1 Pararhodospirillum oryzae | reverse complement strand
GTGCCGCTCTGTTCCCAGAACTCGGTGATGTTGACGTCGTTGAAGTCGTGGTCGCCACCCGTGTTGACGCGAATGTCTTCCCAGTTCTGATTGCCCGGGAGGTCGTTATCCACCACCTGCGTCGCGCCGCCCACGTTCAGGTCCGGCCGGTCGAACAGCACCGCGCCCCCGCCATCGGCTTGCAGCGCCGTGCCGGTTTCCGTGCTGATCGCCTGCCACGTCCCGTCCGCCGCCTGCTGGAAGGTCACTTCCAGGCCGTCGTGCAGACCTCCGTTGCGCCCGTCGCCGTTCGGCACCAGGAAGAAGCCGATCCGCGACGGATCAACCCCTTCAATCGTCACGCTCGACCCCACGGGAAGATCGTGCACATCCGCCCACACCAGGACGCCCGTCGTCGGCGCCCCGTTCTCGTCCATCACATAATAGCCGTAGCTGTTGTGATAATCGGCGCTCGCCTGGCCTTCCAGCGTCAGGGTCAGCGAGGTTTCGCGCGGCTGTTCCA
>NZ_BJZO01000204.1 GCF_007992075.1 Pararhodospirillum oryzae | reverse complement strand
TGGCGCGGGCGCGCCGACAGCCGGGTAAACCCGCGTTGATGCAGAATCCGCCCGACATGACGCTCGGACAGCTCCACCTGGAAATCCTTGGCGATGACGGCCTGCAAATCCACGCGGCGCCAGCGCACAACGCCATGCTCGGCGATGTCGGGGCCGGCCTCGACAAGCGCGTCAAGTTTTGCGAGCTGCGCTTCCTTCAGCCGAGGCGGGCGCCCCGAGCGCGGACGATCCGTGAGCCCGGCGACCCCCTCCTCGTTGTAACGATGCACCCAGTCGCGCAGGGTCTGGCGGGTCATCCCGCCTGCCTCGGCGGCGTGCGTTCGCGACGCCCCCTCCAGCACAAGCGCGATCGCCAACAGCCGGCGCGCCTGCGCCACGTCGCCCACCCGGCACGCCTGCGCCCGCAGCTCAGCCACCGACAGATCCGTACGTGTGATGGTCACTGGCATGTCTCGATTCTCCCAGCCGAATCAGTCGCTTGAGAGAATCACAACCGCACCGGCCAGGGCAAGCCCTCGCAAGAGTCATCAGTTTCGGCCG
>NZ_BJZO01000203.1 GCF_007992075.1 Pararhodospirillum oryzae | reverse complement strand
CCCGATCACCGCCTCGGCTCTGGCGGCATCCGTCCCCGACCCCGCCGCCTTCGACAGCGGACGCAAGCTGGCGGCATGGCTGGGGCTGGTGCCACGGCAGAACTCCACCGGTGGCAAGGATCGCCTGGGATCCATCACCAAGGCCGGAGACAGCTATCTGCGCCGCCTGCTGGTGATCGGCGCCACCAGCGTGCTCCGATACGCCCGCAACAAGGCGCCCGGCAAGACGGACTGGCTGAAGGCGTTGCTCGAACGCAAATCCGCCCGTCTGGCCTCGGTCGCCCTGGCCAACAAGATGGCCCGCATCGCCTGGTCGGTCATGGTCCGTGGCGAGGCCTATCGGAAAACCTATCCCGTCTCCCAAACGGCCTGAACCAATAAAATGGCTCGGCAAGGATAGGGAGACGGAGCGTGCGAGGGTGAATGTGACGTGATGGCAACCCGGTCAGGCCGGGAACCGGGAAGACCCTTCCAGGGCAATGCGCAAAAGGCACGTCCGATTGATTGGGACCCGGTTCGCGGATTTCATCATGGCCCGCGGTCATGTGCACCGCTCCTGTCGAGGCCG
>NZ_BJZO01000202.1 GCF_007992075.1 Pararhodospirillum oryzae | reverse complement strand
TTGGCCGACCTCAATCCCTGGGACAAGATCGACGACTACACGCGCCTGACCGCCACGCGCGGCACCCGGGTGGGCGAGCGGTGCGAGGTGTGCATCTTCAACGCCCAGATCAACAAGCCCAGCACCCGTGACGACAACGAGGACGTGATGATGAGCCTCCCCTTTACCGCGCGCCCGCAGACGGGAGGCGGGGATAACGAGGTTTGTATTCGGTTTTTGTAAGGAGTTACCAGGATGGCGGTACTTTTTTCGGTTCCGCGTGGCGGATTTACTTTTGACGTGACCGCCCAGGTCTGGGCGCCGGGCGCCACCGAGGCCGGCGCGCTGGCGGTGACGTGCCGGGTGGTCGAGCTCGCGCGCTTCGAGGCGCTGCTGGAGGATAACGCGGCCGGGCGTTTGTCCAACGCCGCCCTGGTGCGTGCGCTGGTCGTGTCGTGGGGGCTGGTTTACGACGACGGCGGCCCCATCGCCTTGGACTCCGACGAGGCCAGCGCGTTGATGGATCACGCCTGGATCGCGCGGCCGATTTTGGACGCTTACGGCGCGGCGCTGAGCGCGGCGATCACGGGAAACTCGCTGC
>NZ_BJZO01000201.1 GCF_007992075.1 Pararhodospirillum oryzae | reverse complement strand
GGCCCCAAGTTTCCCGCGATCGCCGCGCTTAGCGCGGCGCCGTAGGCATCCAGGATCGGCCGCGCGATCCAGGTGTGATCCAGCAGCGCGCCGGCCTCGTCGGAGCCCGGGGGGATGGGGGTGCCGTCGTCGTAAACCAGCCCCCACGACACGACCAGCGCACGCACCAGGTCGGCGTTGGACAAACGCCCGGCCACGTTATCCTCCAGCAGCGTCTCGAAGCGCGCGGGTGCGACAACTCGGCACGTCACCGCCAAAGCGCCCGCCTCGGGGGCCCCCGGCGCCCAGACCTGGGCCGTGGTTTCAAAGGTAAATCCACCCCGTGGAACCGAAAAAAGTACCGGCATGCCCAATTCTCCTTACAAAAACCGAATACAAACCTCGTTATCCCCGCCTCCCGTCTGCGGGCGCGCGGTAAAGGGGATCGACATCATCACGTCCTCATTGTCGTCTCTCGTCGATGGCTTGTTGATCTGGGCGTTGAAGATGCACACCTCGCAACGCTCGCCCACCCGGGTGCCTCGCGTGGCGGTCAGACGGGTGTAGTCGTCGATCTTGCTCCAGATATTGATGGCCGCCAG
>NZ_BJZO01000200.1 GCF_007992075.1 Pararhodospirillum oryzae | reverse complement strand
GGGGGAGACGTGGCGTCGGGTTGCCGCCCGCCCTTGGCCTGTTATAGACTGGGCGCGCGCCCTGAAAGCGCCGGTCCCACGCCTTGGGGAGGCGATTCGTGAGTTCCTTGATCCTCCGTCTGCTGTCCTGGAGTGCCGGGGCAGCGTTGGTGATCGCCGTGGGCGGGCCAGCCGCGCCGGCGCGGGCGTTTACCTATGCCGGATCGGACACCCCGGCCGACGCGAGCCTGCCGGGAGCTTCGCTTCCCCCGGGCCTGCCGGGAGCTTCGCTCCCTCCGGGAGTCACGGTCAATCCCGCCGCCCTGGATGCCTTGGGCCGCCCGGCGACTCAGGCGCCCGTGTCGCGCAGCTTCTTGCCCACCAAGCCGACGCCGCATGCCCCCGCGACGGTTCTGACCATTCCCCTGCCACCCGGCGCGCGCCCCGCGTCTCCGACCGCGCGGCGACCGACTCCGGTCGCGCCCGCCGCCGCCAGCGTCCGCCCCCCCGTCCCCCCGGTTCCCCCCACTCCGCCCGCGCGCGAGGGAAACCGGGCCGAGGTTGGCGCGCCGGAACCCGTGTCCGTGGCGATGCCGCCCCCGCCCCC
>NZ_BJZO01000199.1 GCF_007992075.1 Pararhodospirillum oryzae | reverse complement strand
CCGTTGGTATCAGACGCCCATGAAGGCATCAAGGCCGCCGTCTCCAAGGTCTTCTGTGCCACATGGCAGCGCTGCCGGGTGCATTTTATGCGTACCGTCCTCTCTCACGCCGGCAAAAACGGTCGGCGCGTCGTTGCCGCCTTTATCGGGACCGCTTTCGCCCAAAACGACGCGGCATCGGCTCGGACACAATGGCGGCAGGTTGCTGACCAACTGCGCCCCAAGGTTCCTAAACTTGCCGCCTTGCTCGACGAGGCAGAGACCGATGTCTTGGCGTACATGACCTTCCCCAAGGAGCATCGGGCCAAGATCCATAGTACCAACCCCATCGAACGCCTCAACGCCGAGATCAAGCGCCGTACAGACGTCGTGGGCATCTTCCCCAATGAAGCCGCCATCACCCGCCTGATCGGAGCGATCTTGCTGGAGCAAAACGACGAATGGGCCGTCCAGCGCGCTCGTTACATGCCCCTTGAGACCATGGCTCCTCTGAGCGATGATCCCTCCATCCTGCTGCCAACAGCGGCAGCTTGAACAACCCGGCCAAACCTGCCGGAGACCACCACGACAGCCCCCCTCCTACACCACGTCCGGGGACACGATC
>NZ_BJZO01000198.1 GCF_007992075.1 Pararhodospirillum oryzae | reverse complement strand
TCCGAAGACGGACGAAGGCGCCCAGGAGACGTTCAAAAAAACTTCGCCGATACGGTCGCCGCGGCACGGCCGGCCGGTGCCGGGGGCAAGCGGATCGAGGTCTGGTTCCAGGATGAGGCACGCGTCGGTCAAAAAGGAACCCTGACGCGGATGTGGGCACGGCGCGGCTCGCGACCCCGTGCCGTGCGCGACACCCGCTACCAATCCGCCTACATCTTCGGCGCCGTCTGCCCGGCCCGTGGCGTCGGCGCGGCCCTCGTCATGCCGCGCGCCGACACCGAAGCGATGTCTCTCCACCTGGCCGAAATCTCAAGACATGTGACCAAGGACGCCCACGCCGTGGTTGTGCTCGACGGAGCAGGCTGGCATGGAAGCGATGATCTCATCATCCCTGACAACATCACGCTCATCGAACTGCCGCCTTACAGCCCAGAACTCAACCCGGTCGAGACTATCTGGGAGTATATGCGGCAGAATAAACTCGCCAATCGCCTTTACGAGACCTACGAAGACATCGTCAAAGCTTGTTGCGATGCCTGGAACGACCTCATCGCCGCACCAGCCCGGATCATATCCATCGCCAGCCGTGATTGGGCAAACGTGTCATGACTTCTGT
>NZ_BJZO01000197.1 GCF_007992075.1 Pararhodospirillum oryzae | reverse complement strand
CCAATGCCGGGGATGGTGGCGAGGTTGCGGCTGGTTTCGTTGCTCTTGTGCCAGCCAAGGATTTCCTTCTCCAGCGCCTCGACCCGCGCGTCACAGGCGCCGATCTGCTCGGCAATTTGCCGCAAAGCCGTTCGCGCCAGAGCGGGGATGTCGGCTTCATCCAGCCCGCCGATCAGGTCGGCGACCTTGCCACGCCCCTTGGCGGCGACGATGCCGAATTCGGCAAGATGAGCGCGAAGGGCGTTGATCAGCATGGTGCGCTGACGCACCAGAAGATCGCGCGTGCGGTGCAGCATCAAAACGCCCTGCTGCGCTTCGGTCTTGACCGGCACGAAGGTCATGTGCGGGCGCGTCACCGCCTCGGCGATGGCGGCCGCGTCGTTGGCGTCGTTCTTCTTGCCGCGCTGAACATAGGCTTTGACCCGCGTCGGCGCGATCAGCCGCACCTCATGCCCCAGCGCCGACAACTGCCGCGCCCAGTGATGCGCCGAACCGCAGGCTTCCATGCCGACAAGGCAAGCTGGCTGTGAGCCGAAGAACTTCTCGACATCACTGCGGCGGAGCTGTCGCCGCAGAACCGGCTTGCCGAACTCATCGACCCCGTGGACCTGAAAAACACTCTTGGCAAGATCGAGACCTATCGTGACAATCGCCATGTGGACGGCCCTCCCGAATGTGGCGTTTCAAGCACGACCAC
>NZ_BJZO01000196.1 GCF_007992075.1 Pararhodospirillum oryzae | reverse complement strand
TGGAGAGCACCAAGCGGGCAGCCGAAGACTATGGCAAGGCGGCCAAGGACGCCGCCGTCGGCGTGACCGAGCTTGCCACCAAGAGCTTGAGCGCGGCTCAGCGTGACGTGGCCCTGGGCCTTGCCGCCAACGCCAAGGCGGCACGCGAGGCTCAAAGCGATGTGGCGCGCGCCCTCTCCCCCCTTGGGTGGTGGTCGCAGATCGATGACGCGCCACCGGCAGCACAAAGCGTGCTGGCGGATTACAAGGCCGGCGCTGTTGCGCTAGCGGACACCCTCGACAAGCTCAACAAGATCGCGGCCGACAACCCCCTGTGGGGGGCCGACGCCACGCAAGACGACGGGATCATCGGGTACCTGGAGCGACTGGCGGCGGTACGGGACGAGTACAACGCCTTGATGACCTCGCGTGCACGCCTTGCAGCCATGGCGCGCACGCCGTTGCACCTGGACCCGGTCCACGATAATGGGGGTGCCGGGGCAGGCACTCCGCCCGCCACCCCCACCCCGCCGGCGACGACTGGCGAGAGCTGGGGGAGCGGCAAGGGCAAGACCGACGCCTGGGCGGAGTGGGTGCGCGACACCAAGGCGGCGACGGCGGCGGCGGTGGCGATGGCGGCGGCGGTGGACCAGGGCGCGGCGGCGCAAGGCCGGGCGGCCGTGATGGCCGAGGCCGAGGCGGTGGCGCTGCGCCTGGGCAC
>NZ_BJZO01000195.1 GCF_007992075.1 Pararhodospirillum oryzae | reverse complement strand
CCGCCCCCGCCCCCGCCCCCGCGCTGGCGCGCCGCGTCGATCAGGTGGTGCGCGACACCAAGCGCGCCTGCGCCCTGGCCGACGCCCTGGGCCCCGACGCCGGCCCGACGCAACGCCTGGCGGTGGCCGCCCAGCTCGGGGCCTGCCGCCTGGCCCTGCGGCAGGCCCGCCAGGACGTGGCTGATCACCTGGCCGCGCGGCGTCGCGTTCGCACTCCCCTGGCCGCCTACCGACGGGCGGCCACCCTTGGCTTCTCCCGCTAGGAAGGCTTCGACCATGGTCATCATCGCCCCTGACGAGGACGGAAGCGTCACCTTGCTGCTCACGCGCTACCTGACCGCGTTGGACAGCCTGATCGATTTTGCCCGCCTGGAAAGCTCGCTTCTGGAGCAGAACCCCGGCCCGCTCCCCCTTACGTTCGTGCGCGCGCAAGAAGCGGTGGCCGAGGATTACGCCCGCCTTGGTGCGTGCGTGCTGCCCCATCTCGCCCGCCTTCAGGCCGACGGCACCCTCGACGCCGACGCCCTGGAAAGCCGGGTGCGCACGCTGGTGAGCCTGATGAAGGACGTCCAGCGCACCCTGGCGGCGCGCAAGCGCGAGACCCTGGAGCGCGTCAACCGGGTGATGACCGCGCTGGCGCAATCCGAGTCCCCGGCCCCATCCCCCGTGCCCGAGGCCGCGAACGACACGCTTCCTCCCTCCGCCGCCCCGGCGCGGCGGTCCCACGCCTCGGTTTGAGGAAGGCGG
>NZ_BJZO01000194.1 GCF_007992075.1 Pararhodospirillum oryzae | reverse complement strand
TTTGAAACGCAGATGGGCGAAATCCTGGCCAGCCTGTCGGTCGCGTCCGAGGAACTCGACCGGACGGCCCACGCCATGGGCGACACGGCGCGGATGTCCCTGGAACGGACCACCGAGGTCAACCAGGCCCTTCAGGACACCACCAGCAATGTCCAGTCGGTGGCCGCCGCCGCCGAGGAGATGACCGCCGCGATCGGCGAGATCTCGGTGCAGGTCACCCGCTCCACCACCGTGGTGGGCGAGGCCGTGGCCCTGGCCGAGGACACCAACGCCAGCGTGCGCGCCCTTTCCGAGGCCGCCGCCCGCATCGGCCAGGTGGTGACCCTGATCACCGACATCGCGAGCCAGACCAACCTGCTGGCGCTCAACGCCACCATCGAGGCGGCCCGGGCCGGCGACGCGGGCAAGGGGTTCGCCGTGGTCGCGGGCGAGGTCAAGGCGCTGGCCAACCAGACCGCCAAGGCCACCGAGGAAATCGCTCGTCAGATCACCGACATCCAGGGTCAGACCCTGCAAAGCGTGGGGGCGATCGAACGCATTGCCCAGGCGATTACCCAGGTCAACGAGATCTCGGCCACCATCGCCGCCGCGATCGAGGAACAAGGGGCGGCGACCCACGAGATTTCCCGGGCCATTCAGCTGGCCTCGTCGGGCGCGGCCCAGGTAGCCCACAGCGCCGATGGCATGCAAACCGCCGCCGATGCCACCGGGACCTCGGCCAAGGACGTGGGCACCGCCACCGGTCTGGTCGCCC
>NZ_BJZO01000193.1 GCF_007992075.1 Pararhodospirillum oryzae | reverse complement strand
GGTCGGCCGGGCCTGGGCGCGGGCCCGATACGGCGCCGGGCACGCCGACGCCGCCGAGCGACAAGGACGCGCCGACGACCGCGCCGTCCTGACCGGCGGCGCGGCGCCCGCCCTGCCGCCGCCCCCGCCCCCGCCGGTGGTGGCCGTGTGGGCAGGCCACGCCGAGGCGGTGGGCCTGTTCCTGGTGGCGCAACGGGAGTGGGTGATCAGCGATTACTCCGGCCTGCTGCTGCGCCTGGACTGGGGCACCGCCATGGCGGTGTGGGAGGGCCGAGGGTGGCCGGTGCGGTCGGGGCGGATGGCCGCGACCCTGGCCCAGGTGCAAGCCCTGGCCGACGCGGCCCAGGCCGAGGCCAATACCCTGATGCTGGCCCGCCAGCGCCAACGCCAAGGATCGCACCATGGCCGGTAATGCCGCCCATCAGCTTGTCTCCCTGACCCTCACCGCCGATGCATCGGGCGTCACGCGCGCGCTGACGGTCTCGCGGGCCGCGCTGACGGAGTGGACGCGCGCCGCGCAGGGCACGGGCCAGGGGGCAAGCACCGCCGGCCAGGGGCTGGCGCGGGTGGGCGCGGGCGCCGAGACGGCCGGGCAGCGGCTGGGGTCGGCCGGCCAGGGCGCGGCGCGGGCCGGTCAGGGGTTGGCCGAGATCGACCGGACCGCCACCGAGGCCGAGCGGGCCCTGACCGACACCGCCGCCGCCGGGGCCCGCGCGGCCCGCGACCTGGGCCGGGTGGACACGGCCGTGCCGCCGCTGGACCGGGTGGGCGCGGCGGCCGAACGATCGGGCGCCCAGGTGGCGCGCACCGCCGACCTGATGGGCGCC
>NZ_BJZO01000192.1 GCF_007992075.1 Pararhodospirillum oryzae | reverse complement strand
GAAAGCCTGGGAAAAAGCCTGCATCAGGTGGGGTATTGCCTCTTCCAGATGAAGCAATACGCCGAGGCTTTGAACTGGGCCGAACGCGCGGTCAAGGAAGCAGAGCAAGGCGACATTCACGGCCGCGTCGATCACCAAGGCCTGCAACGCTCCCGCGAGGCGGTCGAGGAATGCCGGCGGCGGCTGGCCGAGCAAGCCGACTGATCCCGCCCCAAAAGTGACCGAAAACGTACAAAAGCGGGCGATTGTTCCGAATAGTGAGATCCTGAATCGGGAAAGGGCTGAAACGGAACGATTTTGTCGTGGCCCGGGGTTTGCAATTGGCAAGGGAGACAAGGCGCGCCGGCGGGGGCTGGCGGGCCCGCGCAACAAAACAGGGAAAACGGCGCATGACTCCCGAACAAGCCCTGGTCGTTGATTTCAACCTGACGGATTTCGTGGACGAGTTCACCCACTGCTTCACCGGCGAATGTCGGGTGAACATCCTGTCGGTGTTGTCGAAAATCAACAAGGTGATGACCGAGGACGCCACCTTGACCACCCTGGTGGACCTGACCTTGGACGTGTTGCGCCAGCGGTTGCGCATGCAGCGCGGCATTGTGATGCTCTACGACCGCTCGTCGGAAACCATTTTCATTCACCAGAGCTTCGGCCTGACCGACGAGGAAAAAGGTCGGGGCATTTACGCGCCGGGGGAAGGGATCACCGGCAAGGTGGTGGAAAGCGGCAAGGCGATCATCGTGCCCCGTCTGGGCGAGAACGCCGATTTCCTGGACCGCACCCGCGCCCACGAGGACAAGCGCCACGCCAACCGCGCGTTTTTTTGCGTGCCCATCGTGCATGCGCGCAAGGTGCTGGGGACCATCTGCGCGGAACGCACCTACATGAACCAACGCCTGATACCAACGG
>NZ_BJZO01000191.1 GCF_007992075.1 Pararhodospirillum oryzae | reverse complement strand
TTATCCGGCAGCACCAATTTTCCGCCGGATTGATGCCATCCGGCGCCGTCGAGAATGACGACCGCGTGATGCCCCGGCTGGACTTGAGAGGCGATCTCGACCAGGTGCAGGTTCATGGCTTCAGCATTGGCATAGGGCAGAACCAGGGCGGCACCGACGTTGCGGGCGGGGCACACGGCGCCGAAGATGTACGCCCAGGAGTAGCGGGTATCCTTGAGCCGGCGCGGCCTGGAGCCCTTCTCGGCCCAAACGTAGGTCAGAGTTCCCTGCTGCCCGATGCGGGCCTCGTCTTGCCACCACAGTTCGAGCGGCCGCTTTCGAGCATGCTCCGGGATCGCGCTGGCGACCAAGTCCGCGAAGTTTTTTTATGCGCCTCAAGGGCTTGGGGATCCTGGCGGGGATGTCGAGGCCGGCACGACAGATGCCGGAACCCCAAGCGGCGCAACAGGTCGCCGACGCTACGCTCGGCCAGCGTCACGCCGAACCGGTCGCTGATCCGGGCCGCGAGGTCGCGGCGGCGCCAGCGCACGATTCCATCCGTTTCGATGTCCGGTCCCGTCCGCACCCAGCCCGCCACCTCCTCCATCTGTTCCGCCGTCAGCAGGGGGCGGCGGCCAGGCGCCTTGCGGTCAGTCAGCCCATCAATGCCAAACTCATTGTAACGATGAACCCAGTCACGAAGCGTTTGTCGGTCCATTCCCGTCGTTTCTGCGGCCTCCGCGCGGGATTTTCCCTCGTGGATGAGCGCCAACGCCAGTAAACGCCGCGCGACATCGCCATCGCGCGCTTTCGACGCTTCCCGCCTCAGCCCGTTTGCATCCAGATCGTTTCGCGTCATTTTGACCGCAGCCGACATGACCTCACCTCATATCGCCGAAACACCTTGCGGGAAGTGAATCACATCGCAAACTTCTTGAAAACCATCTTGCCGCCGCGCGAGAGTCAGCCTCCCCCGCCGTTGGTA
>NZ_BJZO01000190.1 GCF_007992075.1 Pararhodospirillum oryzae | reverse complement strand
GGGGAGAATCGAGACATGCCAGTGGCCATCACACGTACGGATCTGTCGGCGGCTGACCTGCGGGCTCGGGCGTGCCGGGTGGGCGATGTGGCGCAAGCGCGCCGGCTGTTGGCGATCGCTCTGGTGATTGAGGGAGCGTCGCGAACGCACGCCGCCGAGGCGGGCGGGATGACCCGCCAGACCCTGCGCGATTGGGTGCATCGCTACAACGAAGAGGGGGTCGCCGGGCTCACGGATCGTCCGCGCCCGGGGCGCCCGCCTCGGCTGAAGGAAGCACATCTCAAACACCTTGACGCGCTTGTCGAGGCCGGCCCCGATATCGCCGAACATGGCGTTGTGCGCTGGCGTCGCGTGGATTTGCAGGCCGTCATCGCCAAGGAGTTCAAGGTGGAGCTGTCCGAGCGTCATGTGGGACGGATCTTGCGCCAACGCGGGTTCACCCGTCTGTCGGTGCGCCCGCGCCATCCGAAAACGGACGAAGGTGCCCAGGAGGCATTCAAAAAAACTTCGCCGACAGGGTCGCCGCGGCGCTCCCGGCCAGCGCCAGGGGCAAACGGATTGAGGTCTGGTTCCAGGATGAGGCGCGGGTCGGCCAAAAAGGGACCCTGACGCGCCTTTGGGCTCGGCGCGGCTCGCGCCCCCGCGCCGTGCGCGACACGCGCTACCAGTCGGCCTACATCTTCGGCGCCGTCTGCCCGGCCCGGGGCCTCGGTGCCGCCCTCGTCATGCCACGCGCCGACACCGAGGCCATGACCAAGCACCTGGCCGAAATCTCCCGGCATGTCGCCAAGGACGCCCATGCCGTCGTCGTGCTCGACGGAGCAGGCTGGCATGGCAGCGATGATCTCATCGTCCCTGAAAACACCACGTTGATCGAACTGCCGCCCTACAGCCCCGAACTCAACCCGGTCGAGAACATCTGGGAGTACCTGCGAAAGAACAAACTCGCCAACCGCCTCTACGACACTTACGAGGACATCGT
>NZ_BJZO01000189.1 GCF_007992075.1 Pararhodospirillum oryzae | reverse complement strand
TTGATGCGCGCCGCCGTGGTGTGGCAGGGGTTCCGGCTGGGCCAGAGCGCGGTGGGGGCGTGGACCCAGTACGAGACCGCCTTGGTGGGCGTGGGCAAGGTCACGGACCTGGCCGGGCAAGGGCTGGCCGACCTGGGCGAGGAGATCCGGGGGCTGGCCCTGCGCCCCGAGCTGGGCGCGACGACGGGCGAGCTGATGGCCATCGCCCAGGCGGCCGGGCAGCTGGGCGTCAAGACGCCGGACATCGCTAAATTTACCACCGAGATTGCCAAGATCCAGGGGGCGACGGATTTAAGCGGCGACGACGCCGCGACTAGTTTTGCGCGCATTTTGACTCTGACCCATACCGTGATCGACGACGTGGACCGTCTGGGGTCGTCGATCGTGGCACTGGGCAACAATTACGCTGCGACCGAGCGCGAGATTACGGGCGTGACCCTGCGGCTGTCGCAGGACCTCTCTCTATATAATGTGTCGGCTTCGGCCGCCGCCGGTCTGGGCGCCGGGCTGGCGGCGCTGGGCATCACGGCCGAGCGGGGTGGCGGCGCGCTGGCCCGCGCCTACGCCGCGATCGACGCGGCGACGCGCAAATCGGGCAGCGAACAAAAGGCCCTGGCGCGGATCACCGGGCAGTCGGCCGAGGAGGTCAAGGCCGCCTGGGGGCAGGACACGACGGCGGTGTTTGCGCGGGTTTTGACCGGCCTGCAACGGATCAAGGCATCCGGTGGCGACGTGGCCGCCGCCCTGGGCGCGCTGGGCCTGACGGCGACCGAGGACGTGAGCACCCTGGGCACGCTGGCCACCGGCGTGGACACCGTGACCTCGGCGCTGGACCTATCCCGGCAGGCGTGGACCGAGAACACCGCCGCCACCAAGGAGGCCGAGGCGGCGGGCAAAACGGCCGAGTCGCAACTCACGGTATTTTCGAATCGCCTCGAAGGGCTCAAGACCGACCTTGGAGAGGCGGTGACGCCGGCGTTGCT
>NZ_BJZO01000188.1 GCF_007992075.1 Pararhodospirillum oryzae | reverse complement strand
TTTGAGGGCACTGAAAAAACTCCAGGGCAATCGGTTCATCCGATTGCCCTGGGGGCGTCGCAGAGGGGTCGGATTGAAATTGGGTATTGCGGTACGGCATTGCTTCGTTGAAGATGACATACCTTTTGTTCCCTTCGCCGCGTGGCCCTTCGGGCCTCGTTCCCGCGCCCGATCCCAAGAGGCCCCGATGCCGCCGGCCATGCCTGCCTCCGACTTGGAGCCCCTCCCGTCTGGTTCTTGCTCCCTTGTCCCTTGTTCACCCACCGGGAGTTGTCCCCGGGGGGGGCGACGGGCTCCTTGCGCACGAGGAGGGGCCCACGGATGAATCTGCAAATGGCAACCCGCTATGCCCTGTTCTCGCTGCTGGAGCTGGCGGCGCATCCCGAACGGCCGGCGTGCGCGGCCGAGATCGCGCGTAAATTCGAGCTCTCGCCGCACCATCTGTCCAAGGTGCTGCGCATCTTGGGTCGGGAAGGGCTGGTGGAGGCGGCGCGGGGCGTGGGGGGCGGCTATCGCTTCGTGGCCAACGCCCGGCGTCTGACCTTGCTGGAAATCATCGAGATTTTCGAGCCGGTCGGAACCCTGGGCGCCTCGGTGCATCCCCCGGGGGACGGCACGGTGGAAGGGCAGGCGCTGGAACGGGTCATGGGCGAAATCGATACCATCACCCGGGCCACGCTCGCGTCCTTGACCATTGAAACGCTGCTGCGCTCGTGGGTCCGTGAGCCCTGACCCGTGCTCGTGGGTACGTGAGCCCTGACCCAGGCTCAAGGGTACGCGAGCCCTGAGCCGGGCGGTCCCTGGTCCTTCTGTCGGCACGCCCGCCGGTTCTTGAAACCCGGCGGGCGTGCAAAACGCGAAGGGTTAGTTCGGGCGCCTGGGCGGAGCCTTGCCCTTCTGGGCCTTGGGAGCGGCTGCGCGGGCCGGCTGCGCGGCGGGCTTGGGCGCGGGGGCCGGAGCGGCAGGCGCGGCGGCGGCCGGCGCGGCGGCG
>NZ_BJZO01000187.1 GCF_007992075.1 Pararhodospirillum oryzae | reverse complement strand
CCGGCCCCGGCGAAGAGCGGGGGAACAAGACCCGCCTCAAAAACGCAAGGCGGGTTTCCCTCGCAATGACACCCCCATGGCGTGCCCCACGCCCCTCCCGGTGGTGTTTCCCCCTCTTCCCCCTGAGACTTGACCCGCCCCCCGACGAGTCGTACCGTTTAAAACGCAGTCGGAACCTCAAAGCGTGTTTTGCCCTTCGCGACAAACCGCGTGGCGCTGTTTGTCGTTTGAAGACCAGGAAAGGGCAGGAGGACGAGATGAGCGTGATTCCGGGTGAAGACCGCGCCATCGCCAGCGCAAACAGCGACCGGGGCGTCGCACGCAGTGAACAGCTCCATTTTCTGGAAAATTTCGAATCCGAAACGCTACACGGAACCCTTTCTGGTGGGGAAATTTACGCGCGTCCGGTCGAATGGCTGTCGAGCACGACCATGGCCCGCGCCGACTCCACCCTCACCTATCAGTCCAACTATTTCGAGCAGATCCCGTTCGCAAGCGACTTCCGGGTTTCCTTCTTCCTGATCGTCGAGGGCGGTAAGATCCCCCGCAACGCCCAGATCGGCATTGGTGACTTCAGCCTCGTCCGCCTGGGCCTGCCGGCTCTTTACCTGGGCGTCGATCAACAAGGGATAACTTTTAGAGCTGGAGCCAACAGCTTCTCCAGCGGGGCCCCCAGCCCCACGTTCGCCCCCTGGTCCAACCCCGCGACGCTTCTCAGCCCCTCGGATCTTTCCTTCATCACCTTTGACGTGACGGGGTCGGAGGAAAACGGGATTGAAGCCCGGGTGCGGACCTCCATTTTGCAAACCAACGGCGGGGAAACCGCGCTTGTCCAAACCTCGGACCACCACCTTTCCGTGACAACGGGCCTTCTTTTTGAAACCGGGACATTTTCGCAAATCCGCGTTACCGCCGAAGCCTATTATGGAAGCATCGCCTCGGTTGATAACATCAGCGTGGTTTCGTCCCCCGAAAGCAATGGAGACGATGGGGGAGGCGACGACAACGGGGGCACGGATCACAATAACCCGCTGTTGAGCCGGAACGACTTCAACGGCGATGGCTACGCCGATGTTCTCTGGTTCAACCCCAGTAGCC
>NZ_BJZO01000186.1 GCF_007992075.1 Pararhodospirillum oryzae | reverse complement strand
TTGGTATTAGTCTTAGCAAACCATGCGATTTCTTCATGACGGTTCGCAAAGAAGCGCTGGGCGCTCATACCGTTCGGATAGTTCCAGATGATGAGGTTGGCGAGCAGCATTTTACTGTTCTGCCGCATGTGGGAGATGATCGACAGAAGGTCGCCAGAACCGGCCTCTCCCTGATATTGCAAGCCGCCGAAGATCGCTATGCTGCCAGTAGGTGATAGCACCCGTTCGGCCTCGGCTAACCATTGGCTTGCCCAACCGATGTAATCCGTATGGGAATCCCAGTCCGCTAACATAATATTGTACGGCGGGTCACAAATAATGAGCTGTATTGATTGGTCTGGTATCTTAGTAAGCGCGTTGAGGCAGTCGGAAACGTCGAATACATGGCGAGTACCGCCTGCGTCGAATGTCGACAGTAGCGACTCTGAAGAGTGCTTTTTTCCGGTCTTCCGGAGGGCGTTCATCGCGCGGTGCCCTACGTTACGGTGCGATCGGTTTGCCATTTAGTGTATTACTTTCACGTTTGCAGTGCTTCGACTGACCCAAGGGCCATGCACGTTTCACCACAATCTAGTCCAAGATGCTCATACGCGGTTCGCGTCAAGATCGTCGACGAGGAGGCGCAGCGAGGTTTTGGCGACATCGAGCATCACTTCAGCCATCTCGCCAGCCGTCCAAGGAGCGGCCTTGCAGAAAAGCGACGCGCTCTGGAGCATGTATTTAAAATCCCCGGCTCTCACAATGATGTTTTCACAGTAGTTCTGGTTGATCGGGCGTGAGAAGTTACTGGCGGTGACGCGGTCAATGCGGTTCAACATACCTGAGTTGTGGAGGATATTGACCACACTACCATCTGGGCGTTTCACCTCGAATGACTCGGTCGCGAAGTTTGAACCCTGCAAGAATACGATGTAAGGAAAATGCTTCTCATCAAGCATATAGTTACGAAGCTCTTGAATATTCTTGTGCATTCGTTCTATGGCATTGCCAGCGGCCATAAAATCCTGATCTTTATTTTTTCCCTGGAGGACGCCAGCGCGTATTTTCTCTACGTCATTCCCTTGGTGCTTCGATTCGCCGACCAATACCGCCCGCCATCTGCCGTGGCGGTCCTTGACCTCTGTTA
>NZ_BJZO01000185.1 GCF_007992075.1 Pararhodospirillum oryzae | reverse complement strand
AGTGTCCTGATTCCGTAATTCCTCCGATTTGGTGCGTCCGTAGGCAAAAGCGCTGTATGGCAGCGAGGATGTCGTCTGCGGACTTGGTCCACCGGAAGGGCTTCGGATCAGCGTTGTGTGCGTCTATGAAGGCGCGGATGTCATGTTCTAATTGCTGGGTGGAACAGTGAACGCCGCGCCTGATTTGCTTCTCAGTGATCATCGCGAAGAATCGCTCGACCTGATTGATCCATGACGCGCTGGTTGGTGTGAAGTGGACATGCCAGTGGGGGCGCTTTGCCAACCAGTCGCGGATCACCTTGGTCTTGTGTGTGGCGTAGTTGTCCATGACCAAGTGAATGTCCAGGCCGGCGGGAACACTGGCCTCAATCTGATCGAGAAATCTTCGGAACTCGCTGGAGCGGTGCTTCGGGTAGCAGCGACCGATCACCGCTCCGGTGGCGATGTCCAAAGCCGCAAACAGCGAGGTCGTACCATGCCGCTTGTAGTCGTGGGTTCGGCGCTCCACCTGTCCCGGCCGCATCGGTAACAGGGGCTGAGTGCGGTCCAAAGCCTGAATCTGGGATTTCTCATCCACACACAGGACTAACGCCCGCTCCGGCGGGCTCATGTAGAGCCCGACGATATCGCGGACCTTATCGACAAAAAGGGGATCGTTCGAGAGCTTGAAGGTCTCGCTCCGGTGAGGTTGCAGCCCAAAGGCACGCCAGATGCGATGAATGGTGGACGGTGCATAGCCGACTGCTTTTGCCATCGAGCGCAACGACCAATGTGTGGCTCCGGGAGGGGTTGTCTCCAGCGTCAGGCGGATCGTCTCGGCGATGTCCTCGTCACCGATCTTGCGGGGCGTTCCTGGCCGGGGCTCGTCGAGCAGACCGTCCAACCGATCAGCCGCAAAGCGGCGTCGCCACTTCGACACCGTGTTGGCATCTGCCCCCACTTCTACGCAGATGGCCTTATTTTCAAGGCCCGCGGCAGCGGAAAGCACGATGCGTGCTCGCCGGGCCATCGCCTGGCCGGTCTTGTGCGCCCGAGCCAGGGATTCCAACTCACGGCGCTCTGCCGCGCTCAGTTCGATTACTACTGCCGCCTTACCCAACGACACCTCCATGCGATCAACGCCATAATCGTACGGATTTCTCGATCAGGACAC
>NZ_BJZO01000184.1 GCF_007992075.1 Pararhodospirillum oryzae | reverse complement strand
CCAGCAATTGGGCGGCTTGGACCCCAACTGGACCGCCCAGAATATCCTTCGCTACGTGTAAAGCATTGCGCAAGAAATCAGGACTCGGCACGACTCCCATGCCCTTTGGATGATTCTACAGAAATAGAATGTACGCCTTAAGATCGAGTACTCTCATCCAAAATGGGCACTGCTCCGGCAACCCGGACATGCGATAACTCGACAAACCAAATCGCATTCGCCGGTCCATTTTCATGGGAATGCGCTCCGATCCTTTTTTCTTGCCAATTCTTAAACTTGACCAGCCTCGGGGTGAGTCGTACCGTTTGAAAGGCAGTCGGAACCGTAAAGCGTGTTTTGCCCTGAGCGACAGACCGCTTCGTGTCGTTTGTTGTTTCAAGACCGGAACAAGGGCAGGAGGACAGCATGAGCGCGTATCCGGGTGAAGGCTGGGTCATCCCCGGCGAGGATAACTTTCAGGTTGTCGGACGCAACGAAGAGCTTGCCTTTTCAGAGGATTTCGAATGGCACACGCTGAATGGCACGCTAAGCGGGGCCGATCTGTGCCATTATCCTGTCGAATGGCTGTCAAGCACAACGATGGCCCGCGCCCAACCCATCATGTCGTACCGGTCCGATGTTTTTGATAACGTTTTTTTCCTGAGCGATTTTCGCGTTTCTTTTTTCATGGTTATCGAAGGCGGCGTTCTTCCTCAAAGCGCCCAAATAGGGCTCGGCAGTTTTCAAAATGGCGCCGCGGGATCAACGCCGGTCTACCTTTCCATTAGTCAGGAGGGGGTTTCTCTGCGGTGCTGGAATGCAACCACGTCCAGCCCCTGGTTCACCCCCGAAGCGCTTCTTGACCCCTCGGGCCTTTCGTTCATCAGCTTTTATATCACGGGATCGACAACCAACGGGATTCACGCCCGGGTGCGGACGTCCATCTTGCAAACCACCGACGGGGAATCCGAGATTGTCCACACCTCGGATCACCAGTTGTCGGGGGTGATGCACCCTGCTTTCGAGAACTCAACCTTTACGCAACTCGTTATCAACGCCTATGCGTCCAGCGGCACGGTTGCTTCGATCGATAATATCAGTGTCATCTCGACGATTGGAAACGAAGGACAGACGGATTACAACAACCCGCTGCTGAACCGGAACGACTTCAACGGCGATGGCTACGCC
>NZ_BJZO01000183.1 GCF_007992075.1 Pararhodospirillum oryzae | reverse complement strand
TGTCGAAGGAAAAGTTTGAGCGCAGCAAGCCGCACTGCAACGTTGGCACGATTGGCCACGTTGACCACGGCAAGACGACGCTGACGGCGGCGATCACGAAGGTTCTGGCCGAGTCCGGCGGCGCGAAGTTCCAGGCCTACGACCAGATCGACAAGGCCCCGGAAGAGCGCGCCCGTGGGATCACGATCTCGACCGCGCACGTGGAATACGAGACGGCCAACCGTCACTACGCGCACGTCGACTGCCCGGGACACGCCGACTACGTGAAGAACATGATCACCGGCGCGGCGCAGATGGACGGCGCGATCCTGGTGGTTTCGGCGGCCGACGGCCCGATGCCGCAGACCCGCGAGCACATCCTTCTGGCCCGTCAGGTCGGCGTTCCGGCCCTGGTGGTGTTCCTGAACAAGTGCGACATGGTCGACGACGAGGAGCTCCTGGAGCTGGTGGAACTGGAAGTCCGCGAGCTGCTGTCGAGCTACGACTTCCCGGGCGATGATATCCCCATCATCAAGGGGTCGGCCCTGTGCGCCCTGGAAGACAGCAACGAGAAGCTGGGTCGCGAGGCCATTCTGGCGCTGATGGCGGCGGTTGACGCCTACATCCCGCAGCCGGATCGTCCGAAGGACAAGGCGTTCCTGATGCCGATCGAGGACGTGTTCTCGATCTCGGGTCGTGGCACGGTGGTGACGGGTCGTGTCGAGCGCGGCGTGGTCAAGGTTGGCGAGGAAGTCGAGATCGTGGGCATCCGCCCGACGGTGAAGACGACCTGCACCGGCGTTGAAATGTTCCGCAAGCTGCTCGATCAGGGCGAAGCGGGCGACAACATTGGCGCCTTGCTGCGCGGCACGAAGCGCGACGAAGTCGAGCGTGGCCAGGTTCTGGCCAAGCCGGGCACGATCACGCCGCACACGCAGTTCAAGTGCGAGTGCTACATTCTGACGAAGGAAGAAGGTGGGCGTCATACCCCGTTCTTCTCGAACTACCGTCCGCAGTTCTACTTCCGTACCACGGACGTGACCGGCACGATTGAGCTGCCGGAAGGGACCGAGATGGTGATGCCGGGCGATAACATCGCCATGACGGTGAACCTGATCGCCCCGATCGCCATGGACGAAGGTCTGCGGTTCGCCATCCGCGAGGGTGGCCGCACGGTCGGTGCCGGCGTCGTGGCGTCGATCCAGAAGTAA
>NZ_BJZO01000182.1 GCF_007992075.1 Pararhodospirillum oryzae | reverse complement strand
AGCATAGCCATCGCCGTTGAAATCGTTCCGGTTCAATAGCGGGTTGTTGTAATCCGTGCCCCCTTCGACCGACGAAATCACACTGATGTTGTCCAGCGAAACCCGATTGCCGGCCGAATGGCCGCTAATGATCAGTTGTGAAAACGTCGAGTCTTGGAAAATCGCGGGCGTTTCCACGGCCAGCTGGTGATCCGAGGTCTGGACAATCTCGGTTTCCCCGCCGGTGGTCCGCTGGTACGAGGTCCGCACCCGGGCTTGAATGCCGTTTTCCTCCGATCCCGACAGATAAAAGGTGACGAAGGAAAGGTCCGAAGGGTTGAGAAGGGTTCCGGCGTTGGACCAGGGGCTGAAGGTGGTCGTGGTCCCGAAACTAAGAGAGATCCCCTCGTCGTCCAGTCCCATGTGAACCATCGCCGAGCCCAGGCTGTATGGCTCAAAGAAACCAATCGACATGTCGATGTCTTCAGGGAGACGGCCGTCTTCAATGACCAGGAAAAAAGAAAGTCGGAAATTGCTTGAGAAGGGGATCTCTTCGAAAGATCCCGACAAATAAGAAAGGATGGTCAGCGTGCAAGCCATGGTTTGGCTCGACAGCCGTTCAACGGGATAATCAAACAATCCCCCCCCGCGAAGGTCGCCGTGTACGATGTGCTGCTCGAAATCCTCGGAGAAATTAAGCTGTTCGTTCGGTCCGACGACTTGATAATTGTCCTCGCCGGCGATGACCCAGCCTTCACCCGGAAGCAAGCTCATGGTGTCCTCCTGCCCTCATTCGGATCGTGAAACAACAAACAGCACGAAGCGGTCTGTCGCTCGGGGCAAAACACGCTTTGCGGTTCCGACTGCGTTTCAAACGGTACGACTCGCCCAGGGGTGGGTCAAGTTTCAGGATTGCAAAAGACACGAAAGCCACCTTAAGGCGATAGTCTCCCTCCTGAAGTCAGCCTTATCGCTTAAGTCGAAGCGGAGGGCGCCCCTCAAAAGGTTGGGTTTTGGAGCGTGTTCCGATCGGAACGGATCGGGGAATGCGCTTCAGGTCTGCGAGTCGCTGTGTTTTCAAGCCGCCGAAACGGTGTTTTTGCCGGCTGAAAAGGCACTTTCACATCCCTTTCTCGCGAGGGATCGGCGCGTTACTTCTGGCATGGTCCGCCCCGTTGTCTGTCCTTTTATACGTAGTTGAGGCTGTTCTGGGCGGTCCAACCGGTGTCGAAAACGCCCAATTGCTCG
>NZ_BJZO01000181.1 GCF_007992075.1 Pararhodospirillum oryzae | reverse complement strand
TTCCTCTTCGTCCATCAGGGCCGAGGCTCTGGCGATGAAGGCGCGGGTTTCAACGATGGTGACGAGAGGGCCGGCTGACATGGGAAGAGGGTAACCCTTGGGGGTACTGTCTTGCAAGGTCATGTCGGAATTTTCGTTTCCCCTGCCCCTGCGGAAAATCATCCCGGCGACCACCTGGACACCACGGACCTGCTTGTCGCGCGGGAGCGCTCAGGAACGGCGTGTGGCAAGCATCTGGGGCGCACCGAACCGGGTTTTCGCGCCCCCTAAAAGGGGGAGACTCTGGATGCCCCCCGCTCCCGGAAGCGCGCCGGTGGGCAAAAAATAGGCCCTGACGGGGATCTCTATTCGTGCCCCTGACCCGGTGTTCGGGCCCAGTGCGCATGCAACAGGGCGACGCCCCACCCCAGGGCCGTCACCACAACAGGCATCACGACGAACGCGATAAACTGGGTGGTGGTCATGGTCGCAACCCCTTCAAAACGTAGCGCGCCGCCAAATGAAGCCCGCCCGCTGCCCCAAGCCAGAATGCGGCCCCTAATACCAGGACCAGGGGCGGGACCCTGACATCCCCAGCGACATTGTAAAAAACCGCAGCGATGGGGGCCAGCACCCCGACCGTGAAAGATGACGTTGCGGCCGTGTTCAAGGCCGCCGCTGTCAGCTTGGTTTGCTCGTTATGGATTTGGGTCACGACGCCTCCTTACGCAAGCGCACCCCCGGCCCGCCTCCGTTCTCGGGAATGAACTCGACCCCGGCATCCTCCAGGGCGGCGCGGATGGCCGCAAGGGTGCGGGGGTGGGGCTGGCGTTTCCCTGTCTCGAAGTCCGCCAGCGTAGCCGCTGCGACTCCTGCCAGTCGGGCAAGCTCTTCACGCTTCATGCCAAGCATGGCGCGGGCACCCCTGCATTGCTCAGATACGATCACTGATGTTGGCTTTCATCGTTGACACTTTATCCAATGTCAGTGATGGTAACCGAAGTTGGCAGTGAGCGCCAGCATTCGCGCCCCGGCCGGTGTTGGCCCACCAAGCCGGGGCTTATCCACAACGCACCTGCAAGAGAGGCGCGAATGGACAGCCACACCCTAACCGTTTCGGTCCCCCAGAGTCTCGCGGCCAGTTTCCAGGTTCGCCTGGGCATGACCTGCGATGAAATCAAAAAGGAAGCACTGCGCGATGTGCGCGCGGTGCTGGCGTCGATTGAGCTTATTGCCCGGCCCTGCGATCGCGAAGGCGCGAACGAGCTGGACGAGACGCTCTTGCGCGAAGCCCTTCTTTTCCTGTGCGACAAGGCAAGTGA
>NZ_BJZO01000180.1 GCF_007992075.1 Pararhodospirillum oryzae | reverse complement strand
TCTCGGCCATGATCCAGTTCGAGGCCGAGGCCAATGAAAACGGCAACCGCAACGTTGACGAACAATGGGTTGACGTGTCGGGCTCGTTCGGCTCCCTGCGCCTGGGCGAAAAGGAAGGCGTGATGGACCGCTTCGCGGTGCGCGCCCCGCTGGCCGACGACTTCCTGGGCTGGATCCAGCCCCAGGACGCGGTGGTCTGGATGAAGGACCCCACCGCCGCCGCGACCTTCGTGACCCTGGATACCCGTCCCACCGATGACTCGCTGCGCATTTCGTATGTGACCCCCTCGTTCTACGGCGTGCAGGCCGGCGTCTCCTACGCGCCGAAGCCGGGTGCCGGTCTCGGGGGCCGCGCGGGCGCTGGCGTGCCCAACGGCGATGTCAACCGCGACGAAGTGCAGGCCGGCCTGTCGTTGAACACCGAGTTCAGCGGCGTGAAGGTGATGGCCGACGGCTCGTTCGCGACCGAGGTCGACGACAACGACGACTGGATGTATCGCGGCGGCCTGGGCTTCCAGTATGCCGGCTTCACCCTGTCGGGCGGCTACTTCGGCCGGTCGGGCGAGGACGTGGCCAACGAGTTCTCGGTTTGGGAAGCCGGTCTGCACTATGCCAGCGGCCCCTACGGCGTGGGCTTCGTCTACGCCCAGAACGACACCGAGTCCGGCACGTCGCGCACCGTCTATGAACTGGGCGGCAACTACACCATGGGCCCGGGCGTGAACCTGGTCGGTGCCCTGTTCTACGCCGACGCCGACGCCGACACCGGCGCGGCCAACGACAACCGCGACGGTATCGGCGCGGTGACGGGTCTGGTCCTGGCGTTCTAAGCGCCGGGCTCTGTTGGGAATGCGGAAGGCGGGGCTGGTTGTTCCTCGCCTTCCAAAGGGTTCCGGGGCGTTTCCCATGGGGGGGAACGTCTCGGGAAATCCCCTAAAAAGGGGGCCGGGAGCCGAGATCTCCCGGAACCTGGCGCGCCTCCGGGGTGGAAACACCTTGGTGGAAGGGTCTTCGGGGAGAAGGATGGGACGCGGCACCACGCGTTCCCTTGAAACCCAAGGGCCTCACGCCCGGCCGGCTGTTTGGGTTGGTTTCGGTGGGGTGACGTCCGTGGCTTGTGTGTCTTTGTCAATCTGACCAAGAGGATTAAGCAGATGAAGAAGATTCTGTTCGGCACCACCGCTCTGGTGGCCGCGGGTCTGTTCGCCGGTGGCGCTTCCGCCGCCGACAAGATCAAGCTGTCGCTGGGCGGCAAGATGGAGCAGTACTTCGGTGGCGTCGGCACGCTGGAAGACGGCGGCTTCGACGACTCCGACGGTTTCGGCATGGACACCGACACCGAAGTGTACGTGAAGGGTTCGACCAAGCTGGACAACGGCCTGACCA
>NZ_BJZO01000179.1 GCF_007992075.1 Pararhodospirillum oryzae | reverse complement strand
TCCGCCTATGCGGGCCGGCGTGGCCGCTTCTGGGGCGCGCGGTTGTGGCCCGCCATACCGAGCTGACCACCGCCTTGTCGCTGGCGCAGGCTTGCGTGAGCCTGCTGCGCGGGGCGGCGGATCGGGCGGCCGGAGACGGGCGGGCCGACCGGCGGCTTGAAGTCACCCGGGCCGCGCTGAGCAATCTGGCGCGATCTTGCCACTACGGCGCCTATACCAAGGGCGTGGGGTACGGCGATCCGGCCCTGTATCGGCTGGTGGTGGGAGGGATCCCGCTGACCCATGACGGCGTGTGGACGGGGGCCACCCTCGACACCCTGACCGCGCTGTTTGGGCCGCGCCTGGCGCCGGCGCCCTCCGTGTTGTCTCAGGCGCCCTCCGTGTTGTTGGCGCCTGAGGCGCTGGCGTCAGCCGTCGCCTGCCTGATCCCCCTCGGCCACCTCCCCACCGATGAGCAGATCGACACCTGTCTCGCGGGCCTGGCGCGCGGCTTTGGGTTGTCGGGTGCCCTCGTCGGCGAGGCCAGGGAGCTGCTTGACACCCGATACGGCAGCCGCCGGGCTGGTGCCGATGCCATCCGCGAGGTGGTGTCATGACGGTTGGGCGGCCATTGCTAAAGCGCAGCTATCGCGGCAACCGGCATGTGACCCGGCAGGCGGCGCGCGCGTGGGTCGCGGTGTGGAACCTGCGCCGCCATGAGGCGGTGCTGTGGGGGCTGGTGTGATGGGCGCGCGACAATCCGACGCCCCGCCGGGGCAAAACGACCTGGTGCTGGCGCACCTGCGGTCGGGCCTGCCGCTGACCGGCGACGAGGCCCTGGCCCGGTATGGGGTGCGACGGCTGGCGGCGCGAGTGCACGACCTGCGGGCCCGGGGGATCGCCATCACAAGCCGCAAGATCGACGGGCGGGCTGAGTACCAACTGGCCGAATAAGGGAGGGTGACGCCATGAAACATGATCGCCGCACACTTGACCTTTTTGAAGATTGGCAACCTCCGCGTGTTGCGGTGGGGGGTGAGGTGATCCGGGCGCACCCGGATGTTGATGCGCGGATCAGCATGGCCATCGCCGACGCCCTGCGGGCGTGCGGGCGACCGCGTGACGAGATCGCGGCGGCGATGGCGGCCTACCTGGGGCGGCCGGTGTCGCCACACACCCTGAACAACTACGCCTCCGCCGGCCAGGAGGGGCATTGCATCAGCTTGGCGCGGTCCGTGGCGCTGGTGGCCGCGACGCACGATCCGCGCCTGATCGCCGATCAGCTGGCGCCGCTGGGCTGGGCGGTGATCGAGACGAGGCACGTGCATGCCATCCGGGCGGGGTTGGCCCGTCAGCGGGCGGCGGAGCTGACGCGGATTGCCCGGGAAGAGGAAGCGCTGTGGCGGGCGGTGTCATGACTGCCGCCCGCCACTACACGGCGGCCGAGCTGGCGGCGCTGGCCCTGCCGGGG
>NZ_BJZO01000178.1 GCF_007992075.1 Pararhodospirillum oryzae | reverse complement strand
AATCCCACTCAAACCTATTGCCTATTCATCCATGTAAAATTGATCATTCTCATGAGCATCAATTTTTTCTTCGAACCAGCGAGCACACACGCGCAACTGCACAAGGTCTGCCTTTCCAAAACCTTTGTGATGCATAATAGCAACGCGTAAATTTTTGAAGTTTTTTAGCATGCCGTGCGTTTCATCCCAGCACACAAATATTTCTTCAAAAACATTATCCCAATGATCTTCGATGATCGAGAGGTAGTGCGCGAAGTCGGCTTCTTTGAGAACGATTTCTCCTGTCATATTATCCTGATTGACACCATTCTTCTCTAGTTTTCCAATAATTTTTCTTGGCGCGTGTTCTTTGTACCAATCATCCCCGTAAAAAAGAGACATTTTTTGATCAATAAACTCTCTGAGCCAGACTTCAAGAGCCCGAGCTTCCCCATAACCTCTGATCTGAAACTGGGTCGGCTTGAGGTTTCTAAGGTGATCACTTAATTTCACCTTCTTTTTCGGTACAATAATCCGATTGTACCGAGCCCAAACATTTGGGGCCGGATATCCGTTGATCGACAGCATCGCACTTAAGGCGCGCTGGTTCGGTTTGAGGATCTCCGTGTCAAAACCAACGTCCCGATAGGCCACAAGCCGGGCCTCCGGCGACATTTTGAAATCAGGCGTGAAATTTAAGTGCCTAAGGTCACCAACGAGTGACGCATAACGGTCAAAGCTGGCTGCGGAACCGGAAATATCATCACTCATGGAGGCGAGCGTTGAAAATGCTTGTGCATATCCATCCCGCGTCCGCCAGTCTTCCATCATCGAATTGACGGAAGATACATGCGCCATATCCATTCCAGACAAAAGAGAATGTGCTGCGGGCTTCCAATCCTCCCCTGCTGCCCATGTCGCAGCGCTTTCTCTATAGCTAGCCAGTGGGCTTTCGAACTGCGCTATCTGCGAAATCTCGTTGTAACGTAGGGTGTTAGAGAGACGGTCTTGCTCAAATGCGGCGATTCCGCTTGGGTATCCCCGCGCTAAATCCTCGATCACGCTACGTTCGACTAAATTGGCGGCCCCAACAGCCGACGAATAATGATCCGCTGCATTCAATCCGGCGATGTCCGGTAAAAAGGCGTCCATTGATTGCCGAGCAATATAGTCACTCGCTGATGTTGCTGATAGCGATGCCGCTAAAGATTCGTATTCCGCATAGTACTGGAGAGCTTCACTTGGATGTAACTTGGCAAGATCGGCAGCGGTGGAAACGCCAAGTTCTCGTAGATAGCGTTCGTAAATGCTGCTCATTGCCTGCGCCTCCAATCGCGGATGGGTACATCATGTGGAAACTGAGAGAAGGTAGCACAATATGAAGGGGGTGGCTATGTCATGTCGAACTCGAAGGAGAATTCGTCGATTGGATGATTTCCTATCCAATTCTGCGTTTTGTCAACATTAGCCGACCAGAAGTTACTTTCGCATCCATTTGGAAAGAACGCGCCCCGTTGGGTCGGGGAGTGTCCGGTCTTCCGTGTACGGGATTAGGGT
>NZ_BJZO01000177.1 GCF_007992075.1 Pararhodospirillum oryzae | reverse complement strand
CGAGTCGGCCAGGGTGATCCGGGCCTGGCGCTGGTCCTGGCGGCGCCGGGCCTCGGTGGCCTTGGCTTCCTCCCCCAGCCGCTTGTTTTCGCGGGCGTTGTCGCGGAAGACTTCCAGCGCATGGGCCATGGCGCCGATCTCGTCGCCGCGCTGCCCGCCCTCGATCGACACGGACAGGTCCCCCCGGGCCAGACGGGTCATGGCCCCGGTCATGGCGCGCAGCGGGCCGGAAACGCTGCGGACGACGAAGTAGGAAACGACGCCGGTCATGGCCACGATCGCAAGCCCGATCAAAATGAACTGGACGGCCAGATTGATCATGATGCTTTCCAGATCATCCGTGTAGACACCCACGCCCACGGTCCATTTCCAGGGCATGAACGGCGCGACGTAGGTGAGCTTGGGCGCGGTTTTCTGCGTGCCCGGACGGGGCCATTCATAGGCGATGAACCCCGATTGCCCGCGCGACGTGAGGTCGGCGATCGCCTGGGTGAAGCGAAATCCACGGGAATCCGTTGCGTTCGCGAACACCTTGCCTTCCGTCTGGGGAGCCCCTCGATTGGAGAGAAGACGGGATTCGAAGTCGCTGATAAAAACGTAGTCATTGTCTCCAAAGGAAATTGAACGAATTATATCGATGGCCTGACGCCTCCCGTCATCCTCGCTTATTTCATTTCTTTGAACCTTCTCATGAATATGACTAATAATACCCAATGCCGACGAAACATGTTCCTGCAGAAGAGCGCGCCGGTCGTCATAAAGAATATCTTTCTGACGTTGAAGGGCAATGCCCATCAAAACCAGCGTGGCCAAGGTCATCAACACGACAGGAAGAGCGATACGTGCACCCAAAGGGACCTTGAGGGCCATGGCGAAGGCTCCTTGAAGAAGGTTTGTTTTTGTTATTCCTGCACCCCTGAAAAACAAAAAATCTATTTACATAAAAATATATAAAACAAACCACCGGGCCAGAGGCCACCCCAGATCCACAACCATCCGACAGGGCGCCATCCTCATTATTATTTATCGTGTTTTTGAATCAACAGAAAAATGCGCATTCCGGATAAAAAATACCACGATCCATGAGAAACAAACATTTGAATAAAAATCCATGGAATCACATGCTATTCAGCTTATTCACACGCCCGGCTGCGTTTCTTTGTGGCGCCTTCCCTATTCTGTTCTATTCTCGAACCCGACGTGAACGATAAAGACGAATGGACCAATCCCCCAAAGAAAAAAGGGACGAAATCAACGGCCCTAGTTGTACGGGGATTTGCCACGCCAGGATGACCTTCGCGAAAAAAAAACGCGCCGCCCCCATCCCGGGAAACGAGTCGGACGAGAAGTGTTTCCGTCCGACCGACTCTCGGACGGGCAAAATCCAGGTTCCCCTTCGCCGCCTTCCGCTTGACCGGAATGCGCCCCACGGTCTGCCTGCAAAAGGGAACACTGTTTTTCCTGAAAAGACAACCTCAATTAAAAGCACTTAGTTCGTGCGAAGCTCAATCAGGAAGGAGCCGACGCGGTCGCGCAGATCGCTGACCTTGC
>NZ_BJZO01000176.1 GCF_007992075.1 Pararhodospirillum oryzae | reverse complement strand
TTATACCGCCGTCCGGACGAATGCTGGCGCTTTCGACAAAAAGTGCCTGCCCAAGCCGGGGGTCGAAGCTTCGCAGCTTCTCGTTGATCTCCTTCTTGGTCAGCGACGTGCGAAGTTGAAACTCAAGGTTCGGAAACTCTTCCGCCAGCTTGGCCAGCACACCTGCCGCCACTTCCCGGATAGACAGGTCGTGCTTCTGTGCTGCCGCGCCAAAGATGCTAAGGGGGCCACCGCCCAGCTCTTGCTGGATTCCAAGCCGGAGTGCCTGCCCCTTACCTTTAAACTCAACCTCTCCTGCCACTTCAGCCCCCACCGATACATCATGTGGGGGGCATCGTATCAAACGCCACTACGGAATGACAGACAGGATCGGCAGGCGCATCGCTAGGCCGGTGACATCATACATGCGCACTTCGCCTGTCCAACCAGCACCAGCGCTTCCTGGTGTAGGCCATCGCGGCGGGCGCGGTCGTCCCCCGGCTCAGGCTAGGCCGATGCTCCGCACCACAAACTGCATCGGTCCTTTCAGCGCAGACCGGGGCCAAGGCCGCAGAACCTCATCCAATTCTGGCTGTCCCGTGACCTGCTCTCCGGATTGTCCTCGTTCAGAAGTTAGCTCTGTTCGCGGTTTGGTCCATGGTTGAGCGTTCGTAGGCCTCGTGCGGCGTCAGGCCGCCCAGGCCGGTATGGGGTCGGTTGCTGTTGTAATCGTCGCGCCACGCCGCGATCAAGCTGCGGGCGTGGCGCAGGCTGCCGAAGACGTGCTCATTGAGGCACTCATCACGCAGACGGCCGTTGAAGGACTCCACGAAGCCGTTCTGCATGGGCTTGCCGGGCGCGATGTAATGCCATTCGACATGGCGATCTTCCTGCCATTTGAGGATGGCGTTCGAGGTTAGCTCGCTGCCGTTGTCCGAGACGATCAGGCAGGGATAGCCCCGCCGTTCGGCAATCCAGTCCAGCTCACGCGCCACGCGCTGGCCGGAGATCGAGGTGTCGGCCACCATTGCCAAGCATTCCCGGCTGAAATCATCGATGACGTTCAAGATACGGAAGCGCCGGCCCGAGGCCAAGCTGTCGGACACGAAGTCGAGCGACCAGCGCTGATTGGGTCCTTGCGGGACCGCCAAGGGTGCGCGGGTGCCCAAGGCCCGCTTGCGGCCGCCGCGCTTGCGCACCGTCAGTCCCTCCTCGCGATAAAGGCGGTAGAGCTTCTTCCAGTTCACCTGGATGCCCTCACGCTCGATCAGCAGATGCAGGCGCCGATAGCCGAAGCGGCGCCGTTCGGATGCCAAGGCGCGCAGGCGGCCCCGCAGATCGGCATCGTCGGGCCGAGTGGAATGGTAGCGGTAGACGCGCGGATCGATACCGACCAGCCAGCAGGCACGGCGTTGCGAATAGCCCTTCTCGGTCATGGCCCAGGTCACGCGGTTCTCCTTGAACTGGGCTTCAGAAGTTTTTTCCGAGCATCTCGCGCAACGTCGAGACATCCAGCATGGCATCGGCCAGAAGCCTCTTCAGCCGGGCGTTCTCATCCTCCAACGCCTTCAGCCGCTTGGCCTCCGACACCTCCATGCCGCTGTACTTGGCGCGCCACTTGTAGAAGGTCGCATCCGAGATCCCGTGCTTGCGGCACAGTTCCGTCGCCCCAAGCCCCGCTTGGTGCTCCTTCAGGATGCCGATGATCTGTTCCTCTGAAAACCGGCTGCGCTTCATTCGTCCGTCTCCTCTTCGGGGAACAGACTAAATACCAACGGTTGGAACTGATG
>NZ_BJZO01000175.1 GCF_007992075.1 Pararhodospirillum oryzae | reverse complement strand
CCCCGCCGCGACCGCCCCTCCCGCAACCGGACGACTGCCCGATCCGGTGATTGTCGTGCCCGGCATCACCGCGACCTATCTGCGCGATGACTACCCGCTGCCTCCCGAAATGATCTGGCGGGTTCTGCCGTTCCAGCGCGACCCCGAGCGGGCCGCCATGCACCCCGACAACATCGCCGTCGAGGCGGTCGAGCCGGCCGCCGTGCGCTCCGATCAGCTCTTCGAAATCTGCTATCGGGAACTCATCTTGGAGCTACGCCACGGCCTGACCCAGCGCTCCGACGAGCCGGTGCCGGTGTACCCCTTCAGCTACGACTGGCGCCGGCCACTCACCGACTCCCAGGCCGCGCTGGACCGCTTCATTTCCGAGGTCATCGAGCGCACGGTGGTCACCCGCCCCTATCACCAGGATGGCTACGCCACCCGGCGCACCGTGACCCTGGTCGGGCACTCCATGGGGGGGCTGGTCATCGCCGGCTTCCTCAAGGCCGACGCCGAACGGCGCGCGCGCGTTGAAGCCCCGCCGCCGCCCCGGGTGCGCAAGGTGATCACCCTGGCCTCGCCGTTCCGGGGGTCGCTGGAAGCGGTGCTGAAAATGACCACGGGCACCGCCAACATGGGCGGCACCGACTCCAGCTCGCGCGAGCGCGAGGCCGCGCGCCTGACCCCGGGGCTCTACCACCTGCTGCCCAGCTTCGCGGACGCGGTTGCTTTCGCCCCCGGCCTGCCCGACAGCCTGTACCAGATCAAGGCCTGGCAGCCCTCGATCCTGGCCAGCCTCGCCGAGTACGCCCGCAAGTTTTCGTGCGCCCCCAACGTGGACGCCCACGCCCGCGCCCTGTTCCAGGAACTCCTGGACATCGCCCACGCCCACCGCGACAGCGTGGAACACCTGGATCTGGCCAAGGCCGGCCTTGCCCCCACCGACTGGCTGGCGGTGGTCGGCACCGATTGCACCACCCGCACCCACATGGCGGTGGCCAACGACGCCGGTGCCGCGCGCTTCATCCTGGATTCCTCGGGACGGCGCAACGACTGGCCCGCAAGCCCCGCGACCGGCGACGGCACCGTGCCCTTCCTGGGGGCCGAATGCGCCTTCCTGCCCCGGTCCAACCTGGTGTGCGTGACGCCCGATGACTTCGGGTATTGGGAGATCGAGGACCGCGCCCTGGCCAAGGCCACCGGCTTCCACGGCATCCTGCCCAACATGGACATGCTCCACCGCCTGATCATCCGCTTCATTACCGGAGCGCCCGATCCCCACGGCAACACCTGGGGCCGCGCCGCCCCGGGCGTGAGCACCTGGACGCCCCCCATCCCCGGCCTGCGCCAGAAAACCAGCCCGCCCCGCGACGCCGACGAGGACACGGCCGTGCCCGGCAGCCGCCCCGAGGCCTCCTTGTAACGCCAGCCGTCCCCGGTGCCGGCCTCCGCCGGTGCCGGGACAGAACGGCCTCCCCGGAACCGACGAAGGGCGCTAAGCGACGAACAGCTTGATGAAAATCCCCACCTGAAGGGTCAGGACCACCCCCAGCAGCCAGCGAATGACAACCGCCTCGGTTTTCAAGGGGGTGATCTCGGCTTTCAGCTCGGCCCGGATCGCGGCCTCGGATTCGGTGATGCGCACGAGCAGGCGATGCTCGACCGCTTCCAGGTCGGCCCGGGCCTGCGCGCGGACCTCGGCGATTTCGGCCCGGACCTCGGCAATCCGGGTTTCCAGCCGGTGCGCCAACGCCTCCGAGTCCGCCTTGGCTTCCGAGCGGGCCTCGGCAATCCGGGTTT
>NZ_BJZO01000174.1 GCF_007992075.1 Pararhodospirillum oryzae | reverse complement strand
CGGGGGCGGGGGAAGAAGAGGTGGGCATGGACGGCATCCTCCAAGGGGGCAAGGACACCCTGGCAGGATACCGCGCATGCGCCTATAAGGGTACGTATTTTATGAAAAAACCGCTTAAGGTGTGCCGGCCTCCGGGGGCGTGGGGGCGCGGGGGCGGCGCAGCGCACCCTTGAGGTCGGCGACCGAGGTGGCACCCAGCAGCCACGCCGCCCCGCCATAGACGACAAGACCCAGCGCGATGAGCCCGGCCAGGGCGGGAATGCGGGCGAGATCGCCGTGATCCAGCAACGGGTCGAGCAAGAACAGGGCGCCGACCAGGGCCCCGGCCATCAGCGCGGTGGCGCCCAGCAGGCGGGGCAGGCGGCCCAGAAGGCGGCCATCGGGCGAGAACAGGGCGCGCCGGTGCAAGACCACGGCGAGGGCGACGGCGTTGAGCCAGCTCGACACGGTGGTGCCCAGGGCGATGCCGATATGCCCCAGCGGTCCCATCAGGGCGAGGTTGAGGACCACGTTGACGACCATGGCCACGGCGGCGATGCGCACCGGGGTGGCGGTGTCCTCGCGGGCGTAGAAGGCGGGGGTCAGCACCTTGACCAGCACGAACGCGGGCAGGCCGGCGCCAAAGGCGATCATGGCGGCGGCGGTGGCGCGGGTATCCTCGGGGGTGAAGGCGCCGCGTTCAAACAAGGTGGTGGTGATGGGGGTGGCCAGGGTGATGAGGGCGGCCGCCGCCGGCACGGTCAGGAGCAAGGCGATTTCCAAGGCGCGGTTCTGGCTCCAGCGCGCGGCCGGCAGGTCGCCGGCCTTGAGCTGGCGCGAGAGCAGGGGCAGCAAGGCGGTCCCCACGGCAATCCCGATCACGCCCAGCGGCAACTGGGTGACGCGATCGGCGTAGTACAGGTAACTGACCGCGCCATCGCTGACCATCGAGGCCAGAATGGTGCCGATCAGCAAATTGACCTGATACAGGCTGGAGCCGAACACCACCGGCACCACCCGCCGGCCCAGGCGGCGCACCAGGGGCGACAGGCGCGGCCGGGTGAGGGTGACGGTGAGGCCCGCGCGATGGCAGTGCACGGCCAGCCACAGGAATTGCAGCACGCCGGCGGCACTGACCGCCCAGGCCAGGGCGTGGCCGGGGGTGGGGGCCAGGGTGTCGAAGCCCAGCAGCGCGGTGATCAAGGTGAGGTTGAGCAAGATCGGCGCGGCCGCCGGGGCGGCGAAGTGCCCGAGCGAGTTCAAGACGCCCGACTGCAACGACGACAGCGAAATGAACAGCAGGTAGGGAAAAGCGATGCGCGACAGCTCGACGGCCAGATCCAGCTTGCCGGGCACGCCCACGAACCCGGGGGCCAGCGCGATCATCGCCCAGGGCATGACGATTTCCATCAAGGCGACGAAGCCCAGCAGCAGCAAGGCCAGCACCGTGTAGGCCTCGCGGGCGAACCGCCAGGCGGCCTCGCGGCCCTCGCTTTCCAGCTGGCCCGCGAACAAGGGCACGAAGGCGGCCGAGAACGCCCCTTCGGCGAACAGGCTGCGAAACAGGTTGGGAAAGCGGAAGGCGACGAAAAAGGCATCGGCCACCGCGCCGGCGCCGAGCGCGCGCGCGATCAGGATATCGCGGACAAAGCCGGCAACGCGGGAGAGCAGCGTGTAGCCGCCCACGGTGGTGATGGCGCGCAAAAGGCTCATGGTGGGGGCTCGCCTGTCGGAAGGGTAAGGGGTTTCGTGTACCCGATCCCGGCCCGGGGGGGAAGCCGCTCGCCCGTCCCGGGGGCGGGGGAGGGGGAGAGGCGGG
>NZ_BJZO01000173.1 GCF_007992075.1 Pararhodospirillum oryzae | reverse complement strand
TTCCCACCACGTCGTTGGAACGATGCACCTGGCCCGAGATTTCGCCCACCGAGGCCGACATTTCCTCGGCGGCACTGGCCACCGACTGCACATTGCCCGTGGTCTGGGTCAAGGCGTCGCGAACCTCGCGCGCGCGCTCCAGGGACCGGCGGGCGGTTTCGTTCATCGTCCGGGCGGTGCGGTCGAGTTCCTCGGCCGAGACCATCAAGGCCTTGAGAATCGCCCCGGCATCGGCTTCAAAGGAATCGGCCAGGGCATGCCGGGCGCGAAGCCGCTCCTCGCTCTGGCGGTGCTCGGTGGCGATCGCCTCTTCTTGCAGCCGCTTGTTGGCGCGGGCATTGTCGCGAAAGACCTCCAGCGCGCGCGCCATGTCGCCCAGTTCGTCGTTCCGGTCGTCCCCCGGGATGGTGACGCCCAGATCCCCTTGCGACAGCCGGTTCATCACGCCCTTCATCGCGCCCAAAGGCCGGCTTACCGCCCGGACCACGCCCAGGGACACGGCCGTGGCCACCAGGAGCACAAGCCCCGCGATGCCCCCCAGGACGAGGGCCTGCGTGGTGAAGCGGGCATTGACGTCGTCCATGTACACACCGGTCCCGATCACCCACTCCCACGGCACGAACCGCTGGGCATAGCCTAACTTGGGAGCCGGCTTGTCCTGCCCGGCATGGGGCCAGTGGTATTCAACAAAAACCCCCTGGCCTCCCGCCGTGCCTTCGGTCAGCAGGTGGATGAAAGGAATGCCATAGGGATCCTTGAGCGCTCCTGTGTAGGTTCCTTCAACCTTTGGCGCGCCACGATTGACCAGTGTATTTCCGTTTTTATCGTTGATAAAAATGTAGTTATTTTCTCCAAAGGAAATGCTTCGAATAATGCTTTTTGCCATTTCCTGGGCTTGTTGCTCAGATAACTCGCCCCGTTGAGCCCGCCCCTGCATGTCACCGAGCTGACTTATGGCCGAGGCAATATGTTCTTCCAGAAGAGCTCGTCTTTCTTCCAGAAGGCCAGTGCGCTGCATAAAAATAGCCGCGAAAACGACGGCAAGAAGCCCAAGACTCATGATCACAACGGGAAAGCTGATGCGCATCGCCAGTGGCATTGTCCATTTCATTGCAGCCCCCACCTTTTCCTCAGAGCAAGACGCCATGGCCCCATGATACAATAACCATCAGCCATGCCTAGCGAGAGCTCAAAAAAAAGCCACCACCTCACACGAATTATAAACTAAATAGTTTCGACTCTTACGCTAACCCAAGAGGTTCAGCCCCACGAAAATCAACCACAAGGCTTTCCCATCACATTTCACTTATATTTTTTATTTTATTTTCGCCTAATTGCTCGTGGCTTTGTCTCAACATCCAATCCAGTCATCGGATATACAGACCTTTCAGCACAGCCCGCTCCGCTCCCACGCAAAAGGGCGGCCGAAACGACCGCCCTTTATCTGGAGTCCGATGGTCCTTTGATCTCCTGGAGTGATTTCATCTTTTTGGAAAAAGCGATCCTCCCTTTTCCCAGACGAACTCACTTTCCGGAAGCGGCGGCCGGGATGCCTCCGTGCCCGTGGCGCCCTTACCCTTCGCGCAAGGTCGCCAGGAAGGAATCCACCCGAAGGCGGAGATCCGAGGCTTTGTGGGCAAGGAGCGCGGCCGCCGCGTGGACGTCGCGCGCCGAGGATCCGGTTTCGTCGGCGGCCCGATGCACGCCGTTCGCCCCCTCGGCCACCTGCGACGCCCCCATCGAGGCCTGCTGAATGGCGCGCGAGATCTCGCGCGTCGCCGCGCCCTGCTCCTCGATCGCCGCCGCGATGGTGGCCGAGATTTCATTGACCTCGGCAATGGTG
>NZ_BJZO01000172.1 GCF_007992075.1 Pararhodospirillum oryzae | reverse complement strand
ACACATGCCCGGGCGTCGGCTGCCGGTCTTTTCAGTTGATCCAAGGAATGGTACCCTGACCCCCGGTCAGTGACTGGCGGTCGTCGGGGGCCGTTCCGTCGGGTTGCTGAGCGGGTTGCCCTTTTCGTGGGCCCCAGGAGGCGGGGACCGGGGCAAGGCTTCCCGTCGGTAACGGGTTTGGATCAGGGATCAAGGACCGGGAAGACGGCAAGGCTGGAGGCGTTCGCGCGAACCGGCCGAAAAGTCTATCCCGGAAGCGCTATTTTTACCCTGTTCCGACAAGGCTACACTAAAGAAACGGACGCGCGCGCGGGCGCGGACGGAGCCAGGCGGAGTGGACCATGACGATCGTGACGCGAGAGATGGGAGCGCCCCGGGAAGCGGACGCGCTTCAAGAGGGTTCCGACTCCGGGACGGTCGCCCCCTTCAGCCCGGGCGGTGCCGGACTGACGGTTGTGGAAGGCGCCGGGGGTGGCCCCATCACCGTCGAGTCGTCCACCTTGCTCTTGTATGGCTCCTACGCCCGCGACGGCAACGACCTGATCCTGACCGACGGCGCCGGGCACGGCGTCGTGGTGCGCGACTACTTCGCCACCACCCCGCCACCGGCCTTGACCACGGGCGAGGGCGTGCACCTGGACGGGGCCACGGTGTCCCATCTGGCCGGCAGCCCCACCCCGGGAATGGTCGCCCAGGCGGGCGCGGCCGCTGGCACTGCCGAGGCCATTGGCTCGGTCACCAAGGTGACGGGCGAGGTCACCATCGTGCACCCCGATGGCACCCGGGAAACGCCCAAGGCCGGCGATCCGGTTTTCCAGGGCGACGTGGTGGAAACCCAGGCCGACGGCGCGATCGGCATTACCTTCGTGGATGGCTCGGCTTTTTCGCTCAGCAGCCGGGGCCGCATGGTGCTGGACGAACTGGTCTACGATCCCTCGTCGGGCGAGGGCTCCAGTTCGGTGAGCCTGGTGGCCGGTGTGTTCTCGTTCGTGTCGGGGGGCATCGCCCGCTCGGGGCCCGACGCCATGACCGTGACCACTCCCGTGGCCACCATCGGCATTCGCGGCACCGTGGGCGTGATCAAGATCGCCGTTCCCGAGGGAGCCGACCTTGGCGATCTCGACGCCATGCGCGAGATCCTGACCCGGGCCGGGGTGAGCGTGGAAGTCACCTTGCTGCCCAACGCGGATGGCTCCACGGGCGAGATTCTCTTCGTGCCCATGGGCGGCCAGCCCCAGGTCCTGAACGTGCCCTACGACGCGGTGCGCGCGACCTTGGGTCAGATCGCGGACACGATCCAGACAACGATCGAGCGCTACTCCGCCAACCCGGATTCGTTCCGTCCGGAGGGCGAGAACGGCCGTGCCCTGGATTACCTGCCGCCGGGCTCGACGTCCGAGGGATCGCAGGGCGACCAGGGACAGCAAGGTCCGCAGGGGCAGCAAGGGCAGCAGGATTCCGGTCAGGACACGCAGCAGGCCTCGGGGACCGGGGCCGACGCGACCGGTCAGGGCAACCCGGAGGAAGCCCAGCAAGCCGCGCAGAACACCCACCGCCAGATCCCAGACGAGAATCAGGTGGATGATCTGGGGCTGGTGGACCTGTTCGCCGGCAGTGGCGACCAGGGCACCAGCGGTTCGGGGGGCCAGGACAACCTGGGCGGCGGGACGGGATCGGGCGGCGGCGGAGAGGCGGCCGGGGGAAGGGACTCGACTAGTTTCGACCGCCTTGCCGAAGCCATCCGGGCTTTCGCCGACACCATCGCCAACTCGGTTTTGCGCGAAATATCCGATTCGGACACGAATAACGACACAATTCGGGCGCCCCGAACCGACACAACACCGGCCACCGGGGGGACGGATACCTCGACGGGGACCGGGGGC
>NZ_BJZO01000171.1 GCF_007992075.1 Pararhodospirillum oryzae | reverse complement strand
AAAAACGCGTGCGTGCGCGACCTGTCCGCCCGGGCTTTCGAGTGTAGGGAGGTGATCGGATTGGGACACGGGGGGAGGTGGGATTTTTAGGGAAAAAGTGAGATATGGCGGGACGTTAGAGGGGAGGCGGCGGGCGGGGCGGTTTGAGACAGAATGAGGGGGATTGAGCGGAATCGGCACCCGATTTGAGACACGACGGGGGTGGGAGCAGGCGGGTTGCGAGCGCGCCCCAGGCCCGCCCCCGTCGGGGCCGCCCCAAGCGCCTGGTCAGGGACCGCAGGCGGCGGTGATGCCGGCGTTTGCGGATTTTTCGATGAGGGGATATTTCGTTTCGTAAACGTCAGCGACCGAAACGCCCGCAACGAACGGCTTATAGCCCGTGTAGGCTCCGTACCCGTTCTTGGCGTTGAATTCACCGCACACGACCTTGCCACCAGCAAAATCAACAACGCGCACACCCTTAACTCGCACGCTTTCGGGGTCCTTCATGAGATCACGAAGGCTATCAATTGCCTTCGAAACAGTCTTGTTCTGGCCGTGTTTTGAGAAATAAGGGCCGGTGTCGGATGCCATCGTCCTTACAAGGTTCATTGATAATTCAGCTAACTCGTCCTTTTCCGGCGCAGGTACTGCCGTTGTTGAGGCTTGGTTGTCCCCTCTATTGGAATGAACACAAGCGGATAAGGCTATAAGGACCACAAAAAGAAACCGCTTTACCATAGCGATACCTCCTACGCTGGAAGATGAATACTTAGAGCGGGTATCCGCCTTGAACAATTACCGACAAAGAGCATACCATTTAAAATCGACCACTCAACCGGCCTTAAGCCGAGCGTTTAGTTGAATTTGACTCGACCGGGGTTGCGCGGAGGTCGCGGGCGAGGGTGCGTAGGGCCATTTTGAGCGCGCCCGGCCAGTCGTCCGGACCGTCGCTGACGGCCACGATGTCGTTGGCGATACGGGCCGCTAGGCGCCCTAAGTCCACCGGAGCGATGCGGGCGCCGACTTCTTTGTAAGTCTTTGAAATACCATCAACAACACGCGCCATCAGGTCCTCGTCCAGTGCCTGATGGGGCTGCGAATCGCTCGACATCATTGGGCCGCAGCCAGTGACGAGCCATTGGACGGATATGTCCGAAATGCGGGCCAACCCCTCTAGAACACTTGCCGGCGGGTCGCCGCCCTGGACATATCTGCGCAATTGCTTGACGGATTTGCCGGACGCTTGCGCCGCAACATCCCAGCCAACACGCCCGCAAACGACCCCGATCCTGGTTCCGAGTTTGGACGCAGAACCCGGAACAAATGCATCAGAAACCCGGAACTGTTCCGAGTTTCCGTTATCGCATTGATTTTCTTCCGTTTTGTCCATATCGCGCACCAAACCCCAATAAGACGAACTCGGAACCCAAAAACGTCCTTGCGAAGGGACGGATTTGTCCGTACTTTCATATCCCGAACGTCAAAACACACACCCAAAAATGACCGGCCTAGCGGGGCCGGTTGGCGGAAAGGAGGAATCGTGCGCTCTGCCGTCGTACTGGACCGGACCCCGCCGGGAGACCTGCCACCGGAGACGATCAAGTGGCTGCTGGCCCGGCAAGGCCTGACCTACGCCGACGTGGACCGGGTCTACGGGCTACCCGAAGGCACCTGCCGCAAGGCGGCCCGGTACCCGGTCCTACGTGGTGAGTTGGCCTTGGCCGAAGCCCTGGGGCGATCGCCCCGGGAGCTGTGGCCCAGCCGGTACCAGACGGATGGAGCGCGCCGAAGCCCTCAACCCAAGACCAATTATGCCCCGCCGCCGCGCCAGCCCACCAGTCAAAAGCGGAGGATCGCGTGAGCAACGAACACAGCATTGGCACCGTCCTTGAAGTGCAAACCGAGTACCCCGGCCTCGTGGCCTACGAAA
>NZ_BJZO01000170.1 GCF_007992075.1 Pararhodospirillum oryzae | reverse complement strand
CGCCCGGATCAACCGTCACCTGGATGGTCAGCGCCCCGTCCGCCGTCGCCGTGTCCGTCGAACCGTCGTCCGCGTCCGTGTCCGTCGCCGTCACCGAAACCGAAACCTCGAACGGCGCCGTTCCCACGGGAACCTCGACCCTCAGGCCCGGCATCTGTTCCGCCGTCACCTCAACGGAGCCGTCCGCGTTCGCCGCCAGCCGCGTTCCGTCGCCCGCGTACACTTCCGCTCCCGCCGGGAAACCCGACAGCGTGAACCCCGTGATCGTTTCCGATCCGTCGTCCGCCGCCGTCGTTCCAGCCGCCGCGTGCAGCGCCTCGCCCGTCGCGCCCTCGATGGTCAGCGCAACCGACACCATTCCGCTTTCCGTGTCGCCGTGCAGTTCGTCCGCGCCCGCGCCTCCCGTCAGGACGTCGTCCCCGCCACCGCCTTGCAGCGTGTCGGATCCATCCGTCCCCACCAGCGTGTCGTTCCCCGACAGCGCCGTCGACACCGTCACCGACCCCGTTCCCGAAGCCGTCGGGTCGTCCGCGTCCGGCCTCACCGTCACCGCGAGCGACGCCGTTGCCGACGCCGTCGACCCGTCCACTTCCGTCGCCGTCGCCGTCACCCGCAGCGTGAAGTCGGCCGAGCTGTCTTGCGGCGCCGTGATCGTCAGACCCGCCAGCTGCGCCGGCGTCAGCGTGATCGTTCCGTCCGCCCCAACCGTCAGCGTGTCCCCGTTCGTGTTCGCGAGAACCGCCCCTTCCGGAATGTCCGACAGCGTGATCGACAGCGTTTCCGCCCCATCCGTGTCGTTCAACGACGCCTGGATGTGCGTGCCAATCTCGATCGCCGTGTCTTCAACCCCGCTCGCCGCCGAAACCGAAAGGGTCGGCGTGTCCGCGTCCGGCGCGTCAACCGTCACCGAAAGCGTCGCCGACGCCGTGTCTCCGTCCGCGTCCGCCACCGTGTAGCCAATCCGCTCCACGCCATCGGCCTGCGTCGGCTGCGCCGTGTAGCTGTAGGCGCCGGTCGCGAAGTCAACCACCAGCGTCGCCCCCGCCGGCGTCGTCACCGTCACCGTCGTTTCGCCTTCCGCCGGCGTGTACGACTGGCCATCCACCGTGATCGACGTCAGGCGCCCGAACCCGTCGGTCCCCAGGTCGTCGTTGTTCACCAGCGACCCCGTCACCGTCGCCGGATCGGCTCCGATCACGTCAAGGCTCGCCGTGTCGTCCACCGCCACCGGGGTGTCGTCCGCCACATTCACCGTCAGCGTCGCCTCGGCCACCGACCCGTCCGCGTCCGTCACCTGGTAGGTGAACGCAAGCGGCAGGCTGTCCGCCGTCGCCGATCCCTCGGGGCCGTGATCCAGCGGGCCTTGCTGCGTGAACGTGTATTCCCCGGTTTCCGGGTTCACCGTCAGCGTGAACACCGGATCCCCGTGCGCGTCCGTCCCCGTCAGCGTCGAGCCATCCTCGCTCAGCGTCACCGTCACCGGCTCGCCGCCGCTCGTCACCGGCTCCGACAGCTCAACCAGCGTCACCGACGGCGTCGTCGTGCCTCCGTGGCTGCCGTCGTCGTAGCCAAAGTCAACCGGCAGCTGGCCCGTCACCGTCGCGCCCGCCGTCCCCACGGCCGCTTCGCTCACCGACGTTTCCAGATCCGCCGCCGTCGGCAGGCTGTCCACCGGGATCGGCTCCCCGTTCGCGTCCACGAACTCAACCCGCTCCCAGTTGCGCACCGTCAGGCCCAGCGCGTCGAACGTCGCCGAGGCCCCCTCGCCGCTGGCGCTCGTCGGGTCGGCGTGAGCCGCGATGAAGTCCCGCAGCGCCTCCAGATCGTGCACCACCGCCGGGTTGCTCAGGTCGTCCGCCGTCAGCGTGATCCGCAGCGTGTCCGTCCCCGACCCGCCGTCATAAACGTCGCTGCCCCC
>NZ_BJZO01000169.1 GCF_007992075.1 Pararhodospirillum oryzae | reverse complement strand
CCGGCCCGAGGCGTCGGCCAGGCTTTGCACGATGGTGGTGGTGCGCTCGGCGTCCTGCGAGGCGGCCTGCGAAATCAAGATCGCCTGTTCCATCTGACGCCCGATTTCGTTGATCGAGGAAGACAGTTCCTCGGAGGCGCTGGCCACGGTCTGCACACTGGCCGAGGCTTCCTCGGTCGCCGAGGCCACCTCGGTGGCCTGCCGGCTGCTTTGCTGGGCGGTCGCGCTCATGGTGCGGGCCGTGGTTTCCATGGTGCCGGCGGCCCGGCTGACCACGTCGAGCACCCCCGATACCGTGGTGTCGAACCCCGTGGTCAAGGAACGCAAGGCCTGGGCCCGCTGGTCGCGCTCGGTCTGCTGGCGCTTTTCCTCGGCAGCCAGGTGTTCGGCGCGTTGGGCGTTTTCGCGAAACACCTCGACTGTTTGCGCCATCTGCCCGATTTCGTCGCTCCGCCCCCGGGCGGGAATCTCAACGCTCAGGTCTCCGCTCGCCAGACGCTGCATGGACTGGGTCATGGCGGTGATCGGAACCGCCAGCACACGGTGCAGCAGCATGCCCAGCGCCCCGGCCATGACCACGAAAACGCCCACCCCGACACCAAGCCAGATCCGCGCCATGGCCGCCGACTCCACCTGAACAGCCTTGGCGTCATCGGCCGAGCTCCGGTTCAGGTTAACCAGGAGGCCAAGATCGCTCATCATGCCTTCAAACAACGCATTGCCGGATTCGGCCTGAAGGCGACGGGCTTCATCGTCTTTATTCTCCCTGGACAATTCAAGCATACGACCTGACACCAGTGCGTACTTTTTGTACTTTGCATCAAAATTCTCATAAATTTTCATTTCGTCGTCGGAACTGATCAGGGGTTTGTACGCTTCTCTCGCCTCGTTGATATGATCAACGGCTTCCTTAATTTTCACGTCAAACTCTTGAATCTCTTTGGCGTCATCAGCAAGAGCATGCTGTAGCTCAGCCCGACGATAATCAAGGATCATGGCTTTAATATTATAAGCCGCAACGACGCTCGACAATCTGTTCGACGTAATATCAGAAACAATATCATTCATTTTACTTATTATTTGAAACGAAACCCCTGAGTTCAACAAAATAAGGATTATAAAAATAGAAAAAACAAACATCAATTTTTTAGATATATTCATGTTGTTAATGAATGACATATTATCTCCCTCCTGCAAGGCGGCACACCCCTTCAGGTTCTCTCATACGAGAAGATCCGCCCATTCGATTCATCTCGTAACCGTTCCTTATTTTTTAATTTTATTCAATAAAAATTTTAGTCCTCCCCTTCTAATTAAAAATGAAATTTTAAAACTCAATCCATCTTTAAGAGAAATGGCTTTGCCACTCGAAACCCACCTTGCAATAAGGGACCTCAGGACATCGCAGCCATCAACACTTCATTAATATGCGCGAAAAATGATAAAAAAAATACACTAACAACAGAATTATTTTATTCTTAAAATAATAATTCATACATAACATCCCGGCTCTGTCCGTTTTTTACTGCAGCGGACAGAGCCATAAGTGGATAAATACGCGCTGTTTTAGCGTTTTATTTTTGCGCTTCAAGCATTTGAAAGACAGGTTGTATCTTTCAACATTTATTCTAGGACGCGCGCACATCGCGCAGGAAGCGGGTGACCACCTCCTTGAGCGCCCCGGCCTCGTGGGCCAGGGACTGGGCCGAACTCAACACCTGCCCGGCGGCCGCGCCGGTTTCGTTGGTGGCCTGATTGACCCCCGACAGGTGCGTTGAGACCATCCGGGTGCTCTCGGCGGTCTGCTGAACGCTCCGTGCGATTTCCGCCGTCGCCGCCGACTGCTCCTCCACCGCCGAGGCAATGGCCGTGGCAATCTGATTGATCTCCTCGATTCGCTTGACGATGGCGCTGATCGCGCCC
>NZ_BJZO01000168.1 GCF_007992075.1 Pararhodospirillum oryzae | reverse complement strand
TTGGTATGATGCGTCAGGACGCCGAGATCATGGGCATGCTGGCCTCGATGATCGCGCCGGCGGTGGAACTGTACCTGATCGAAAACGTGGACAAGGTGCGGCTGGAAAACGAAAACCGCCGCCTGAAAAGCGCCCTGCGCCGGCGCTTCAAGCCCGCCAACATCATTGGCAATTCAAAGCCCATGCAGGAAGTCTACACCCTGGTTGGCAAGGTGGCGGCGACCAAGGCCACGGTATTGATCCTGGGCGAAAGCGGCGTGGGCAAGGAACTGGTCGCCAACGCCATTCACTACAACAGCCCCAGCGCCGAGGGCCCGTTCATCAAGGCCAACTGCGCCGCCCTGCCCGAAAGCCTGGCGGAAAGCGAGCTGTTCGGCCACGAAAAGGGCTCGTTCACCGGCGCGCTGGCCTTGCACAAAGGGTATTTCGAGCAGGCCGACGGCGGAACCCTGTTCCTCGACGAAGTGGGCGAGCTGAGCTTGACCATGCAAGCCAAGCTGCTGCGCGTGTTGCAGGAAAAGAAGTTCGAGCGGGTGGGCGGCGCGCGCCCGGTGCAGATCGACGTGCGCATCATCGCCGCGACCAACCGCGACCTGGGGGAAATGGTTCAGGCCGGTACGTTCCGCGAGGATTTATACTATCGCCTCAACGTGTTCCCGCTCACCATTCCGGCGCTGCGCGACCGGGGATCGGATGTCATCACCCTGGCCGACCACTTCGTGACCACCTTTTCCGCCCAGAACGGCAAAAGCGTGAAGCGGATTTCCACCCCGGCCTTGAACATGTTGATGAGCTACCACTGGCCGGGCAACGTCCGCGAACTGGAAAACGTGATGGAGCGGGCCGTCATCCTGTCGGACGACGAGGTCATTCACGCCTACGACCTGCCCCCCTCGTTGCAGACCCCCCAGGAAACCGGCACCGCCTTGAACGGCCCCCTGGAAGGCCGCGTGCGCGCCTTGGAATACGAAATGATCGTGGAGGCCCTGAAGAACACCAACGGCAACGTGGGCGAGGCCGCCCGCGATCTGGGGGTGTCGCGCCGGGTGCTGGGCATGCGCATGGAACGCCATGGCCTGACGTACAAGACCTTCCGCACCGCGCGCCTGCATTCGGTGAAACAATGAATGTTGGGGTCTGGGGAAGCCGCGCTTCCCCAGGCAGGGGCCTGGGGACGGCAGTCCCCACAATCAAAAATACTCCGAGCGCCGGGCGTCGATCCTGTAGGCGCCCCCGATCACGAGGTATTCGCGCTCGCTGTTGAACACGGGTTCGCGGATCAGGCCGGGGAAGTACAGCAGCTTGCAGGTGGGGATTTCGGCTTCCAGCACCCAGTCGCCGAACTCGTCGGCCCGCTCGCGCGACGAGGTGAACGAAACCAGGTTGTTGAGACGCAAAACACACCAGGGATCGCGCAGATCGCCTTCCAGCACCTGCTGTTCGCAATCGTTGCTGCCCCGCCACAAGGTGAGCCGGCGCAGGCGGTTGGGAGGAAAGCGCCACAGGCTCCACTGGCAATATTCGTACAACAGGTCGATCTGGAAATTGATGCCGCAGGCCTGATAGGCGGGGGCGTTCTTTTCGTGCAGGTAGGTGGCCCAGGCGTCGGAGGGGAACGCGCCCAGGGCTTCCTTGTGGAAGGTGGGCACCAGGCCAAAGCGGCTTTCCACCCATCCTTTCAGCACCGCGCCATGGACCGAGCTGGAATCCATGCCCCAGCCGCGCAGCAGGTCCAAGGTGGTCAGGATGCCCCCTCCCCGCCCCCGGCCGCCGCGCGCCACCAGGTGCAGGTAGTGATCGAAGACCTCGGCCGCTTCCTCCTGGTTCGCGCACGGATCAAGGAGCGAGAACAGCCCCCGGTGGGTTTCGCGGGTGCCATGCAGGCGCACTCTCCGGCGCCCGGTGTTGAACTCGGCCGAACCCAGGACAAAGGCCGGGATTCCCACGCGGTTGGTGGTGTACCACGCCTCGGGCGGCGGGTCGGAAGGGCTC
>NZ_BJZO01000167.1 GCF_007992075.1 Pararhodospirillum oryzae | reverse complement strand
AGAGCACGTGACTGAAAATCACGGTGTCGGCGGTTCGACTCCGTCCCTGGGCACCACGTCCCCCGATCGGAAGCCAAGCGGTCACCAAGCCGTTCTGGATGAATATGCCCGCGTTCCCCCTCCCGGGGTGGGCGTCCGGTGCCCAGGTAGCTCAGTTGGTAGAGCACGTGACTGAAAATCACGGTGTCGGCGGTTCGACTCCGTCCCTGGGCACCACTTTCTTTCCCCCTTGTTGTGATGTCAGGCCGCGTGCGACTCCCTTTGCGGGTCGTCGGTGACCACTTGGTTGCGTCCGGATTCCTTGGCCCGATACAAGGCACGGTCGGCGCGGTCGAGGGCGGCCGCCAGGCTGTCGTCGCTGACCGCGAGCGTGGTCACGCCGATGCTGACCGTCATGGCAAAGGACGCGCCGGGGGCCTGCACCAGGGTTGCCGCCACCTGGGCGCGGATTTTCTCGGCCACCATGCGGGCGGCCTGGGCGTTGGTCTCGGGGAGCAGCAGGCCGAATTCCTCGCCCCCCAGGCGCCCCAGGACGTCGCTTTCGCGGGTGGCGGCCAGGGTGGTGCGCACCAGGGTCCGGATCGCCTCGTCGCCCACGGCGTGGCCCCAGGTATCGTTGATTTTCTTGAAGCGATCGATATCGAGAATCGCCACGGCCAGGGGGCGCCCGGCGCGCCGGGACCGCGCCACCTCGTGGGTGCCCGTGTCCATGAAAAAGCGCCGGTTCTTGCTGCCGGTGAGGGGGTCGGTCAGGGCGGCGTCGAGCAGCAGGTCCTGCGCCGCCTTCAGGCGCCGGAACAAGGGGCGGAAAATGATCAGCGCCTCGGCCACGAGCGTAACCAGCATGCCGGCCAGCGTGCCCTTCAGCAGTCCGGTCAGGCGTGAAACCTGGGCCTCGCTGTCCGCCTGCCGCTGGGCGACCACGGCTTCCAGCGCGCCCAGCAGGGGGCCCTGGGCCGTGTCGACCAGCCGGGTCAGGGCCGGGCTGTCGGGGCGCTGGTCGGGAGGCAGCGCAAGGTAGGCCCATCCCGCGCCCAGGAAGGCGTTCATGCGCTCCCCAAGATGCTCCTGGGCGTACACGAAGGCCTCGGCCGGGCTTTTGGCGGCCGAAATGCCCAGGAGGGCCGAGCCTTCGGTCAGGGCCTTGAAGGCGGATTCCATGTCGGAAAGGCTGGTCGCCAAGGCAGCCTCGCGCGGCGCGATCCGGGCGGGTTCCCGGGTTCGGGCCAGGTCGAAGGCGAGCATGGCAATGCGTTGCGACAGCATCCGCTGGCGCCCGGCAATGTTGACGACCCGGGCCGTGTCCGCCTGCTGGGTAACGAGTTTGGCGATGGCAATATGGGATGTGATCGCCAGAGCTGCGAGAAGGGCAAGAGCCAGGATGTACTGAAGCGTTGTCTTGCGAAAACAGAACGTCTCTTGCCCAAATTCCATTACGTTCTTCCTCGAAATCAACGGCATCTGCTCCATGGTCTTGGGTTATGTTATCGAATTTTTCTGCTGGCTTGAAGATGGCCTTAAGAGTGGGGGCATCGAGAGCGGACGCCGGTCGTGCCGACGAAGGAACGAGGCCGCCCCTCCCCGTGAGGCCAGGGGCCACGGGCGCAAGAAGACGCCGATGTCGGAAGTCGCCTTTTGGCGAGGGGCTTCAGGCTTTGAGCGGGAATCGTTTGGTTGTCTGGCCGAAAAATGACGTCAAAAAGACCTGTCCGATTGGGCGGGTTTGAAGCCATGTATCCAAAGATTATATAAAATTCCACGAATCAATCCGTGGTGTTATGCACATAAATCCGTGTTCAAGGCGGAAAATGCCCGTCTTGAGAGGTGTTTCGTCCGGATCGGGTCGGTTCGAACGCCGTGCGGCAAGCCGGGTCGGGCGCGGTGCTCTAACTTTTGGTTTCACGGTTGGCTGATCCGAAAAGCGGTATCTGCTTTTCGGCTCTCACGCTGAAGCCTGTCAGGGAAAAGCGGTGCCTCCTTTCCCCTGACAGCCTGCTAGAGTAATCCGAG
>NZ_BJZO01000166.1 GCF_007992075.1 Pararhodospirillum oryzae | reverse complement strand
TTATTCGACCGATTGCGGCGGCGGCCAAATTTCGCTGTTCGTCTGGGGGAGGTGAGGCGGGAACGGGGTTGGATTTTAAAAGAAGGTGCCCAAAAAGAAATTATTAATGGACAGCGTCAAGTATCCGAATTGACAGATGGAGATTTTGAGCCCGGATTCAGGCAAAAAGCCGTGGACATGAGAATCGGCGTTGATATCGCTTCTCTTACGCTCAAGAGGCAGGTCGATGCCATTATTCTGGTTGCCGGCGACAGCGATTTTGTACCCGCAGCCAAACTGGCTCGGCGTGAGGGGGTTCGCGTCGTCCTGGATCCTCTTTGGCGCGAGGTCGGGGACGGGCTGTTCGAGCATATCGACGCACTACGGAGCGGATTTCCCAGACCAAGATCGGCTGCCCTCGCCCCCCCAGAGGGGCAAGGGGCCGAAGGGACAGGGTGATCGGTCGGGCTCAGCCCTCGCGGGGGAAGTAGAGCAGGTCGAGGGGGGGAGGCACCAGCCCCGCCTGGGACAGCATGTCATGGACCTGCCCGCGATGGTGGGTCTGGTGGTTGAAGATGTGGGGCACGATGACCCGATAGGGGGCTTCCTTCATCATGCCCCGGGAATCCCGGTAAACGAACGTCCCTTCCACGGCCACCGTGGGCATGACCGCCAGAATGCGGGCGTCCAGGGCCTCGCGCGCGGCACGCAGCGCGGCGAAATCAGGGTGCAGGACCTGGTCCAGCCCCTGGAACCACGCGAGGCTCTCGCCGGTCAGGCGCGAGAGCCATAAGCGGTCGCCGACCAGGCCGTGGTTGAGGGTCCCCAGGATCGACCCGAAGAAGGCCCGCCGGTCGCGGGTAATCTCGGTCTCGGGCAAGGTGGCGACCGCCTCGTACAAGGTGCGGTTGGCCCAGGCGTTGTAACGGCTCATCAGAAGAACGTATTCGCGCATGGGCGGGTCTCCTTCTTGTCGGAACCGGTCAGGACGTGCCGGCTGATTCAGGGGTGGGCACCGTGCGGGCGCGTCCCTTGGGCAGCCAGCGCCGCACCAGCCGCTGGCTGGGGGCTTCCAGGAAGCGGTGGCTGAGGTAGGCCGTGCCCACCGAGGCCGACACCGCGCCCGCGAACCCGAGCCCGAAGGGCACGCCATGGGCATGGGCCAGGTTCAAGATCAGCATGCCCACCGGCAGGTGCACGAGGTAGAGCGAGTAACTGATGTCGGCGAAGAACTTGAAGATCATGGGCACCCGGCTGATGGGCCAGATCATGACCCCGTAAAACACCAAGATGCCGATCAGGTCGTTGACAACCAGTTCCGCCGGTCCATGGAAAAACGAGCCGGGGACGCGCAGGTCATGCGCCAGGAACATGATCAGCAGGTTGGCGACGGTGATCATCCCCGCATGGTACGGGGCGAGCTGGCCGGTCCGTTCCAGGTAAAAGGCCCGCCCGATCAAAAACAAGGGGATGTAGGCGGTAAAATGGAGATGGAAGAAAAACAGGGAGTCCGCCTTGGCCGGCAGGATCATCCCCAGAACGGCCAGCATCAACACCACGGTCGAGGCAACGGGGCGGCTTTTCATCAAGGGGAGCGCCAGGGCCACCAGTCCATAGAACAGGATTTCGGCGTACAGGCTCCAGGCCAGGCTGAGGGCGCGCGGGGCGCGGTCGATGGGATAGTTGAGCAGGGTTCCGCTCAGCAGGTAATCGCGCACCGACGTGGCGGTGTTGCCGATGATCGGCAGCAGGTCGAGGCTGGTGGCCACGGCGCTGGCGCCCGCCATCAAGGCGCAGGCCAGCATCAAGGGCGGAAAGATCCGGACCACGCGCTTGACCAGGAACTCGGTCCGGCTTTCCTTGACCGCCACGTGGCTGATGATGAACCCGGAGATCAGGAAGAAAAGCACCACGCCCAGATGACCGCCCCCATCCTTGAGGTGAAGGGGGGTTTGAATCAGGGCGACATGGTATTCCCACGGGCGCCAGTGCCCATTGTATGTATAAATCCATAAGCCGCTGAGATGAGGGAAGACCACCATCAGCGAGGCGATCCCTCTCATACCAA
>NZ_BJZO01000165.1 GCF_007992075.1 Pararhodospirillum oryzae | reverse complement strand
GCGGCCCGAGGCGTCGGCCAGGCTTTGCACGATGGTGGTGGTGCGCTCGGCGTCCTGCGAGGCGGCGCGCGAAATCAGAATCGACTGTTCGACCTGACGCCCGATTTCGTTGATCGACGAAGACAGCTCCTCGGAGGCACTGGCCACGGTCTGCACACTGGCCGAGGCTTCCTCGGTCGCCGAGGCCACCTCGGTGGCTTGCTGGTTGCTCTGCTGGGCGGTTGAGGTCATGCTTCGGGCCGTGGTTTCCATGGTGCCGGCGGCGCGGCTGACCACGTCGAGAACCCCCGACACCGTGGTGTCGAAATCCGTGGTCAAGGTTCGCAAGGCTTCAACCCGGCGGTCGCGCTCGGCCTGCTGGCGCTTGTCCTCGGCGGCGAAGCGCTCGGCCCGCTGGGCGTTTTCCCGGAACACCTCGACCGCCTGCGCCATCTGACCGATTTCGTCACCCCGACCCCGGGCGGGAATCTCGACGCTCAAGTCCCCGTTGGCCAGACGCTTCATGGCGTGGGTCATGTCCGCGATCGGCACCGCCAGAATCCGGTTCATCAGGCTGCCCAGACCGATGGCGAGGACGATGAAAATGACCACCGCCACCCCAAGACCAATCCGGGCAAGGCCAGCCATGTCTTCCTGGTGCTTGCTCGCCACTCCGGCCGAATCGTTGTTCAACTTGACGAGACGATCCAGGTCCTGGATAATATCATCGAAGAGCTTTCGACCATCCGTGACCTGAATTTTGTAAGCTTCCACGTTTTGATTGGAGCGTGACATTTCCAAGGAACGGTTGGAAATCTCGAAATAGCGACGCAGGTGTTCTTTGTAACCGTTATATATTCCCTGCTCTTCCGCCGAGCTGATCAGAACTTCGTAGGCTTTTTGATCGTCGGCCAGAACGGCCCGTACCTTATCGATCTCGCGGTCCATGGCGCTGATATCGGCCGCGTCCTGGGACAGGATATGCCCCAGTTCATACCGCCGGAAATCCAGGATGCTGTTCTTCAGCGCATTGACGGCAATCACGCTGGGCAACCAGTTTTCCGTGATTTCATTGGTTGCCTTATCCATCTCGGATATTAATTTAAATATAACTCCTGCATTAACAATGATAATAACAAGAAGTATACCGAAAGCAGCAGTGAGCTTGCTTGATATCTTCGCATTGTTAATCACGGACATCGTCATATCTCCCACGACCAAGGACAGGATCTACTCCAGCTACCCCGACCCCAAATCGATTTTTTTTTGATGGAACAAGCAGGCAACTCGGGTGATCACACGCGACACGGTATCCGGACAGGAAGGTGTGCTTTTTGCCGGCTGACGCATTGGCAACCGGAATGGGCCTTGCTTCGATCAAAGGGCTCTGGAGTCCGCCCCACCTCCCCGTGAATCCCCCCGGATTCAGGGAGACCCCTTCGATCTGATTTATCGTTATGGGTGGGGTCATGGCACGGAAGGTTATCCCCCACCCAAAACCAGCGATCCACTTTTGGAGAGGTGAGGCTTCCGGGGGTATTTCACAACCCCCCTCCGCACGGATGAGGATTGGAATTTTCATGGGTGCCCAACGCGGGCAGGCAAGCCACGCGTTGGGTTGCGTTGCAGTGCGCGAGGGATCTTTCCCTCGAAGGGCCGCTGCCCGAAAGAACGGCCTGGAGCGAGACCCGAGAGGCGGGGAACAAAGGCTTGGAGCATCACGCCTGGATCCGGTTCAGCGCACGATGCCCTGGCGCCTGTCCGTTTCACATTGAAGCGGACAAGCCCCAGATCCCTTTGTTTTGTTGTGTCTTTTCGGGAAAAGCGGTGCCCCCTTTTCCCTGGCAAACTCTAAAGCGCATTCCGATCAAAACGGATCAGCGAATGCGCTCTAACTTTTTGATTTTTGTCATTTTCTAACCGCCGAAACGGTGCCGTTTCGGCTGAAAATTCTCTGGACTGAAACTGGATCAACTTGAGTCAAGTTAGCCCAGTTTCAGTCTCATTCCATAAATTTTAGAGTAACTTCGAGGCCAGGTTGGGCCAAGAAATGGCCCAACCTGATCTC
>NZ_BJZO01000163.1 GCF_007992075.1 Pararhodospirillum oryzae | reverse complement strand
TCCAGTTTCAGCCTAGTCGGGATCCGGGAAACACCACCGCCGGAACGGCACGGGGCCGAAGGCGTGCCCGCCTCCGGCCCCGGCCGTCATCGACTGATCGGAGTGATCAGCTTTCCGCCAGGTGGTTGGCCGCCGACAGCACGGCCTTCAGGGCGGCGACCACGATGTTGGAATCAATCCCCACCCCGTGGCGCACGCGGCCATCGGGCAGGCTCGCGCGCACGAAGGCCACGGCCTGGGCGTCGGCCCCCGGACGCAAGGTGTGTTCCTCGTAGTCGTCGATGGTGAACGCCACCCCGCTATCGCGGCGAATCGCGTCCACCAGGGCATCGATCGGCCCGCTGCCCCGGCCATCAATGCTCTTGATGCTGCCGTTGACCTTGACCGTCGCGGTCAGGATGCGGGCCTCGCGCGAGCCCGGATCGGGCAGCGTGCGGTGCTCGATGAAGGCATAGGGCTTGTCGGTGCCCAGGTAGGTCCGCTCAAAGGTGGTCCACAACATGGGGGAGGTGATTTCCTCGCCGGTTTCGTCGGCGATCTTCTGAATGATGCGCGAGAATTCAACCTGCAGGGCGCGCGGCAGGCGAATGCCGTAGTCCTGCTCCATGATGTAGGCGACCCCGCCCTTGCCCGACTGGCTGTTGACCCGGATCACCGCTTCGTAGCTCCGGCCGATGTCGTGGGGGTCGATGGGCAGGTAGGGGACTTCCCAAACCTCCTGATTGCTTTCGCGCATCGCCTTCATGCCCTTGTTGATGGCATCTTGGTGGCTGCCCGAGAACGCGGTGAACACCAGGTCGCCGGCATACGGGTGGCGCGGGTGAACCGGGAGGCGGTTGCAGTCCTCGACCACCTCGCGGATATGCGGCAGGTTGGAGAAAACGATGCCGGGGTCCACCCCTTGCGAGAACAGGTTCAGGCCCAAGGTCACCAGATCGACGTTGCCGGTACGCTCGCCGTTGCCGAACAAGGTCCCCTCGACCCGGTCGGCGCCGGCCATCATGGCCAGTTCGGCGGCGGCCACGGCGGTGCCGCGGTCGTTGTGGGGATGGACGCTGATCAAGACCCGCTCGCGCCCGCGCAAGGTGCGGCCGAACCATTCAATCTGATCGGCGTGGACATTGGGGGTCGACATCTCGACCGTGGCCGGCAGGTTCAAGATCAACGGGTTCTCGGCCGTGGGCTCGAAAACGGCCATCACCGCCTCGCACACCTCGACCGCGTAATCCATCTCGGTGCCGGTGAAACTCTCGGGCGAGTACTGGAAGCGGATCTTGCAGTCGGCGGGCGCCCGGGCCGCGCCGTCGCGCACCATGGTCGCGCCCTTGACCGCCAGGGCGGTGATTCCGGCGCGGTCCATGCCGAAGACCACCCGGCGCTGCAACGCCGAGGTCGAGTTGTACAGATGCACGATCACCGAGGGCGCGCCCGCGATGGCCTCGAAGGTGCGGGTAATCAGATCCTCGCGCGCCTGGGTCAGCACCTGAATGGTGACGTCGGCGGGGATCAATCCCTGTTCAATCAGATGACGCAGGAAGTCGAAATCGGTCTGCGAGGCGGCCGGAAAGCCCACCTCGATTTCCTTGTACCCCATGGAACACAGCAGCTTGAACATCGCCACCTTGCGCTCGATGCCCATGGGTTCGATCAAGGCCTGGTTGCCGTCGCGCAGATCCACGGCGCACCAGATGGGCGGGCGGGTCAAGGTGACGTTGGGCCAGGTTCGATCCGGCAGGGGAACCGGGGTAAAGGGCTGATACTTGCGGCGGGGGTCGACGGTCACGGTCATGGCAACAGGCGCTCCTTGCGGCGCTGGCTGGAAACGGGAAGGTCGGGGAAAGGGGAGGCAACGGCGGAAAAGCGCGCCGGCCGTCGGGCCGCCGTCAGGCCCGGCGGCCGCCCCCTAGTCGTCTTCCCCGCCGGCAAGACACGCGAATAGCGCGGCCGGCCCAACAACAGGCGCCACCAACGGCATACGAACGGGAAGACAGGATCGGCATCATGATCGGAAACCCGGAGTCCACAAGGGAAAGACGGCACGACAAAGGGTTCGCCCGCGAAGGGGCGTCACGAAAGTCGCCGTAGGAGGGTTCCGATCTTGCTCATGGGCGAAAGCCTGATCGCTTTGGACGCCCGCGTCAAGGTTCTTTTGGGAAAGACCCAGGGTCATCGGGTGAAGCCCTGGGTGCCCTCGGGGTGAAGCCCTGGATGCCCTCGGAAGGGAGTTGCTTCAA
>NZ_BJZO01000162.1 GCF_007992075.1 Pararhodospirillum oryzae | reverse complement strand
CCGCCCCCCGACCCCCCACCGGAGCCGGAACCCGAGCCCCCGCCGCCGGAACCGGCCCCGCCGCCGCCCGTGCCCCGGCCGGTGGTGCGCGAACGGCCCCGCCCGCCGGTGGTCCCCCGGCCCGCGCGCGTGTCCGCCCCGGCGGCCCCGGCTGCCCCTGCGGTCGAGGCGCCCCGGGCCGAGGTTCCGCGCGCGCCTCAGCGGGCGCCGGCGGTCATTCAGTGCCGCACCCCGGCTTACCCCGCGGCCTCGCGCCGGGCGGGGGAACGGGGCGTGGTGCTGCTGGCCTTGCTGATCGACCCCGAGGGCCGGGTGATCGATCACCGTGTTGAACGCTCCAGCGGCTTCCCCCGCCTGGACGAGGCGGCCGTGAAGGCCCTGTCGCAGTGCCGGTTCGAACCGGGCACGGTGGACGGCCGCCGCGAACCCACCTGGGCGCATTTGCGTTATGTTTGGAAACTGGAGGACTGATCCCATGCGCCGACGTTTGTGGAGCCTCATCGCCGGGGCCGGGCTGGGAGCCGGGCCGGTCCTGGCCTTCGCGCAGGCGCCGGGGCCCGAGGCCGGGGCGCCGCCGGAAGGGGGCCCTCCCGAGGCTACCGGCGAGGCCGCCACGGTTTCCTCGTCTCCGCCCGCGCCCGTGGTTCCCGGGGAAGCGCCCTTGTCCGCCGGGGCGCTTCCGGGGCCGGCGGGGGAGGAAGGGCCCCCGTCGCTGCTCCCCCCGGCCCCTGATTCGTATGGGCTGGCGGGGTTGTGGGCCCAGGGGGATTTCGTGGCCCACGCCACCTTGATTCTTCTGGTGCTGATGTCGGTGGCAAGCTGGACCGTGATCGTGCTGCGTACCGTGGCGCTGGTCCGGCTGGGGCTTCAGGCCAGCCGGGCGACCCGGGTGTTCTGGTCCGCCGCCGGGCTTGAGGCGGGGCTGAACGCCCTTCGTCCGCGAACCCCGTATCACCGCGTGGCCGAGGCGGCGCTGGCGGCGGAGGAGGCCTACCGCAGCGCGTCGGTCCAGGGCGTGGACCGCCATACCTGGCTGAGCACGGCGCTTAGCCGGAGCATCGCCGGGGTTCAGGCGGGGTTGCAGGAGGGCCAGACCCTGCTGGCCACGGTGGGCGCCACCGCGCCTTTCGTGGGGCTGTTTGGCACCGTGTGGGGCATCCACCATGCCCTGACCGCCATCGGGGTCAGCGGGGAAGCCTCGATCGACAAGGTGGCGGGGCCGGTGGGCGAGGCCCTGGTCATGACCGCGCTCGGGCTTCTGGTCGCCGTGCCCGCCGTGCTGGCCTACAACGGGCTGGCGCGGGCCAACAAGCGCGCGGTGGACCGGCTCAAGAGCTTCGCCGCCGATCTCTATACCGTCTTGCTGGGCGGGCACCGCCTGCCCGACGGGGAGGGGGAGCGATGAGCCTGTTCGCGGAAGACGCCGACGAGCTGCCCGGTCCGCTGGCCGGCATCAACACCACGCCCCTGGTGGACGTGATGCTGGTGCTGCTGATTATCTTCCTGATCACCGTGCCGGTGGTGGTGGCCCAAGGCGGCATCCGCCTGCCGCGCGAAACCACCCGGGCGGTCGTCGAGGAGCCGGGCACCGTGACCCTGGGCATCGCGCGCGAGGGCACCGTGAGCCTGAACGGGGTGCCCCTGGCCGACACCAACGCCCTGATCGGCGCCTTGCGCGCGGTGGCGGCGCGCGCCGTGGTGCCGGCCGTGCATGTGCGCGCCGATGTCGAGGCCCCCTACGCGGCCGTGGGCCGGGTGCTGGCCGCCTGCCGGACGGCGGGATTGCAACGCATCGGCTTCGTGACCCAGCCGGCCGCGCGCGAGAGGGCCCCATGACCGCGTTGTTCGACGAGGAACCCGAGGCGCCCCTGGCGTCGGAGATCAACACCACGCCCCTGATCGACGTGCTTCTGGTGCTGTTGATCATGGTGATCGTGACCATTCCCATCGCGCCCCACCTCACCGGCCTGGGCCTGCCCCGCCCGGCGACGGCCGCCGAGCCGCTGCCCGACGCGGTGCGCGTGCGGGTGGATCTCGACGGGCGGGTGTTCTGGCAAGATACCCCCCTCGACGGTCCCGCCGCCCTGGAGGATCGCCTGCGCGCCCTGGTGACCCTGCCCGATCCGCCCCCCTTGCACCTGGATGCCGAGGGCGGGGTGTCGTTCGGCCTGGTGATGGCCGTCCTGGCCGCCGTCCAACGCCACGGCGTGCGCGACTTCGCGATCACCGATACCCGGCGTTTTCTTGAGGAGGAATAA
>NZ_BJZO01000161.1 GCF_007992075.1 Pararhodospirillum oryzae | reverse complement strand
GGCCCCCGCCCCCGCCCCGCCCCCCGACATTCGCCTGAAGACGGCGGAAACGGTGCGGGTCGCCCTGCCGCGCCTGGACGACCTGATCAAGCTCATGGGCGAGGTTGTTTCCAGCCACGCGCGCTTGCACCAGCGCCTTGCCGATCTCCACGCCCTGGAACGCGACCTTGGCCTGGACGCGCGGGCCCGGGCCATGATGCAAGGCTTCGCCCGCGATCTGCGCGACGACGTGTTCGCGCAAGACCTGCTGATGCGCGACCTGCACGCCCGCGCCCTGGTCATGCGCATGCTGCCGCTGGCCATTGTGTTCGAGCCGGCGGCCCGTCTGGCCCGGGACCTCGCCCGCTCGCTGGGCAAGGACGTGAACACCCAGACCTCGGGCATGGAAATCGAGCTGGACCGACAGTTGATCGATCGCCTGAGCGATCCCATCGTGCATTTGCTGCGCAACGCCGTGGATCACGGCATCGAGCCCCCGGCCGAGCGCGTCAGGGCCGGCAAGCCGCCCCATGGCACGCTGACCTTGTCGGCCCGTCAGGATGGCGGCTTCGTGGTCATCGACCTGCACGACGATGGCCGGGGCCTGGCCCTGGAGGCCATCCGCGCCAAGGCGGTACGCAAGGCGATGATGACCCCCGAGCAGGCGGCGGCGCTGCCCGAGGCCGAGGTGGTGGACCTGATCTTTCGCCCGGGCTTCAGCACCAGCGCCTTGATCACCGATGTGTCGGGGCGGGGCGTGGGCATGGATGTGGTCAAGCGGGCGGTGGTCGACGACCTGCAAGGCAGCCTGGAGGTGGAAACCCGCCCCGGCCAGGGCACGACCTTTTCCATGCGTCTGCCGCTGTCGCTGGCGGTGATGCGGATCTTGCTGGTGGAGGCAGGCGGGGAACCCTTTGCCTTCACGGCCCAGACGGTGGTCCAGCTGCTCAAGGTCCCGGTGGAGCGCCTGCTGTGCGTGGCTGAACGCGAAGCCGTGGTGGTCCAGAACGAATTCGTTCCCGTCGCCGACCTGGCCGATCTGCTGGACCGCCCGGTGCCGCCCCGACGGCCAGACGCGGACGTGCTGCTGGTGGTGGTCCGGGCCCGTCAGGAAAAGCTGGCCCTTCGGGTTGATGCCCTGATCGACGAAGGGGACATGGTTCTGAAGCCCGTGCCCGCGCCCTTGCGGGCCCTGCCCCTGGTCGCGGGCATGGTCATGACCGGGCGCAACATCCTGGTCAGCGTGCTGCATGTGCCGGCCCTGCTGGAAAGGGCGGCGCGCGCGCGCGTGTTCCCGGGCCAGGACGAGGCAGCATCCGAAGGCCCGGCGGCACGGCTGCGGGTCCTGGTCGTTGACGATTCGCTGAACACGCGGGAAATCGAGCGCGACGTGCTGGAAGCCCACGGCTATGTCGTCACCTTGGCCGAGGACGGACGCGACGGGCTGGACAAGGCCCTGGCCGAACCCTTTGACGCTGTTCTGACCGATGTCGAAATGCCGGCGATGGACGGGTTCACCTTGACCGCGACCTTGCGTCGTGACCCGCGCTACGCCACCACGCCCATTATCATCATCACCTCGCGGGAAAAAGAGGAAGATAAACGTCGGGGTATCCAGGTCGGGGCGGATGCCTATATCGTGAAAGGAGATTTCGAACAGGGGAATCTTCTGGAAACGCTCAACAGCCTGCTCGCCTAGAGTGAGACCCGAAAAAGGAAGCACCACCGTTTCAGAAACGACAAACTCAAACAAAATAATCTGGAGTCTGACCGTTTCAACGCGCAACAGACGGATTCCAGACCGAACACGGCCGGACTGCACACGGAATGGGGGAAGGGATGAAAATTCTTGTGGTTGACGACGACGCCCTCGCCGGAGAGTTGACCGGGGCTGTTCTGGAGGATGCCGGCTACGAGGTTGTCCTTGCGACCAACGCCATGGAAGCCATGGAAGCGCTGGACGACGCTCCCGCCGAGGCCCCCGTTGCCCTGATCGTCTCCGACATGCACATGCCGATGATTTCAGGCATCGAGCTGTTTCAAACCCTGCGCGATCAGGCGGTGATGATTCCCTTTGTCCTGCTGACCGGGGATGATCCCCGGGTGCTGCACCAGAGCGAACCCCGCCTTGACGCCTGCCTGCTCAAGGATCCGACCTTGGAGGAAACCTTGCCCGGGGTACTGACCCGTGTTCTCACCCAGGCCGGCCGCTAACACCCCGAAGCCTTCCGGCGAGAGGCCGACCGGCATCGCGCCCGGTCTTGTTTCGCGCCCGGAGTCTGCCGAAAGCGCA
>NZ_BJZO01000160.1 GCF_007992075.1 Pararhodospirillum oryzae | reverse complement strand
TGGCTGGTCAGCGTAGCCGGATGCTCGGGGCCCAGAACACAACGATGAACCTCCAGAACGCCTTCCTGCATCTCTCGCGCCCCGGCAAGGTCGCCCTGGGCTCTCAGCGTTTCCGCCAGATTGTTCTGACTGGTCAGCGTATCCGGATGCTCGGGGCCCAGAACACGACGATGAACCTCCAGGACGCCGTCTTGCATCTCTCGCGCCCCGGCAAGGTCGCCTTGGGCTCGCAGCATTTCCGCCAGATTGTTCATACTTACCAGCGTATTCGGATGCTCGGGGCCCAGAACACGACGAAGGACTTCCAGAACTCCTTCCTGCATCTCTCGCGCCCCGGCAAGGTCGCCCTGGGCATGCAGGGTTAACGCCAGGTTGGCCTGGCTGGTCAGCGTATCCGGATGCTCGGGGCCCAGGATGCGCCCCCTAGCCTCGACTGCGGCCTGGAAGGCGTCCCGGGCCGCCCCGTACACGCCGGCTTCAAGATAAAACCGGCCCCCCCAGCCGATAACGTCGGCTTCTGCCTCCGTTTGAGGGGCCAGGGCCAGGGCCTGGGCGTGGGGGATCAGGGCCGCGAGGGCGCCGTGGCGCCGGATATCCTCGGCAGCGGGCAACACCTGGCGCAAGGCCTCGACCATCGCTTCCCGCAAGGCCTGCTGGCGGGCGTCGGTGAAGACCTGAACCACCGTGCGACAGACCAGGGGGTGAACCTGATAGGCGGTGTCCGCAGCCTCGCACAGGGAATGGGAGGCAACGCCATCCACCGCGATAAAGACTGCGTCGGTCTCGCCTGCCGCGTCGGCTTCCGGGTCCCGCCCGGCCGCGACCCTCCGCACCCGGGCCAGGAAATCGAGGGGCACGGGATGGTTGGGCGCCCCCAGGGCCGCCACGCGCACGCAGTCCAATTGTTCCACCGACAACAAGTCCAGACTGACAAGCAACGTATTGGCAACGCTGACGTCATGGCCATTGGGCAATTCCAGGCGCAACTGCTTGGCCAGTTCCAGGGCCCGCCCATCCCGTGCCCGCAGCCCGTCCCAAACCGCCCGGTACCCCCTTTTCCCGACAAGATGACGGGCCACGTCCACGGCCAGGGCATGACCGCCCAGGGCCGTGACAATCTCGCGCGCAAGGGCCTGTTCCTCTCCACCCTGAGGGGGGCGGTCCAAGGTCAACAGGGCCAGGGCTTCGGCCTCGGGCAGGGTCCCCAAGTCGATCGGTCGGGCGATCTCGCCCAGGCCACGGTCGCGGGTGGTGATCAAGGTTCGCCCGGCCCCGGTGGGGGCCAGCCACGCCCGGGCCTGGTCCGCATCCAGGCCATGGGGCAGGTCGTCCACCACCCACAGATAGGGCGCCTCCCTGCCTGAATCGGCGTCCCCCGCCTCCAGCGCCCGGATCACCGCCCAGCGCAGCGCGGCCGGATCGCCGGGCGGGACCGTCAGCCCCAGCGCCCTCGCCACCACGCGATAGTTTTCATCCAGCCGTGCCTCGTTCATCCCGGCCCCGGAATCGCCCGCAACCCCGCCCCCGGCCCGCAGCCAGAACACCCCGCCCGGCCACGCGGCGGCAAAGCGGCGGGCGTATTCCTCGGCCAGCAGCGACTTGCCAATGCCCCCCATGCCCTGCACCACCGCCTCGCCCCCCCGGGGGGCCACGCCGCAGGTGGTGGGGGCCAGCAGCACCGAGCCCTCGGCCAGGCCGTCATGCACGGCCCAGATCTCGCGATGCCGGCCGACAAAGTGCCGGGGCCCGCCGTTGCGGGCCAGCCCCACCCAGCGCAGCGCCGAGGCCCCGCGCGCCGGAGGGGCGCCCAAGGGCTCGTTGATCGGGGCCAGTGTTTCGCCGACCGTCCGGGCCAGGGTGGAAAGGTCGGGGGCGGGCGTCAGGGGGAAAAAGCGCGTACCGATCAAACGGCGCGGCTCAAGATGCCCGGCCGACTCCTCGGGATTGATCACCAGCACCCGCTGGCGCCAGTCCGGCCCGGCGGCGATCAGGGCCGACGCCAGTTCCCAATCGCAGGCCCGGCGCTGGCCATAGGCCCGGGAATAGAGCGCGACCAGGGCCTTGCTCTGCGCGAGGCCCTCCTGGATCCGCCGTTCAATGTCTGCAAAGTCGTCGATGTTCGTGGCATCGAACCACACCCGAAGCCCCTCGGCTTTCAGGGCCGCCACCACGCGGTCGGCCGTTGCCCGGTCGGCGCTGGCGTAGCTGAAAAACACATCGTGCACCGCTTGCATCCCGCCGTCGCTCCCGCATGCAACAAAAGTCCCCGCAAGGGGACCTCAGACACCCAGAAGAAGCAAGACCCTCCTT
>NZ_BJZO01000159.1 GCF_007992075.1 Pararhodospirillum oryzae | reverse complement strand
CCGTTGGTATTAGTGTCACCATGGGGCCGGAACCGCTTTCCAAAGTGCTGCCTCTTACCTTCCTCGGAATCGCCCGCGCCGTTGCGAGAAATCCACGCGCCGGATGGGAGGCCAGGGCCAAGGCCCGCCGGCTTTTGATTGAGGCTGGGGAGGTCCTTCCCGATGAATGATCTTCTCGACGAGTTCGCCCTTCTCGCTGCCGCTGTCACACCCGCTCACGACGCGGCCCTGACCCGTCGGGGGGTCCCGGAGACCTGGTTGAAGGGCCGGACGGCGCCCGCCCGGTACGGAGTGGCGCGGGGCGCCCTGACCAAGGATGGGTGGGTTTCCGGCCCCGGTCACGCCCACGTCTTCCTTCCTGACCCCCCGCTTGCCGAAATCGGCACCCCGAACTGGCCGACCCCGGAATTGTTTGACCTGGTTGCTTTCCGCCCCGACCAACCCGGGTGGTGGTGGGTCAGGAATGACTCGGTGCTGTTGAATGGGGTGGAGGTCGAAAGAGCAATGTTCTTCGAGGACCCCTTAATCATCCACCCCGATCCTTTGGAGTGGATGAAGGCCGCCGGGAAAGGGGTGGTGATTTTGGATTGGGGTGCCTTCTTGCCCCTTCATGTGGGAGGGCCATCCCGCTTGGTCTGCACGACGCTCCCCCTGGCCGAACGTCTCGACTGGGCGTTGCGTCAACCACCCCGACGCTTCCGAATTGAGGTGGCCGAGGAAGGAATCGCCGCATGACCAACTCGATCCCCCTTGATGATGCCCGGAAACGTCGGGAATGGCAGGATACCCGGGTCAGGAGCGAACCCCGCCCGAAAGGAGCGCCCCGGGCTTGGGGTGGGTTTAAAGATACCGGGAGATGGGTTGGAAAAAACCCGCCGTCGGTGGACTGGATCGTGACCGGCCTTATCCCCGCGCGGATGGTGACCCTCATGGTCGCGAATGGTGGGGTTGGGAAAACAATGTTCGCTCAGTTGGCAATGACCTGCTGTGCCGTGGGTGCCCCCCTCGCAGGGCGGGCCACCGCCGGCGGGTCCGGGGCTGGGGTGTTTGGAGAGGATCCCGAGGGGATTCTTCACAGCCGGCAAGAAAGGATTTGCCGCCATTTGGGATGCGACATGGAAGACCTTGTTGGTCGGGTTTTCCCCATCAGCTTCGCGGGACTCGATGCCGCCCTTTGGCGCGGTGGAAAGACAACGGCCCTCTTTGATAGCGTCGAGGAAGAAGCCAGAAGAATTTCCGACCTCCGACTCCTGGTTATCGACAATGTGGCTCTCGTGTACGCCGACAACGAAAACGACCGAGTGCCCGTGTCTGGTTTCCTTAACGCTCTGAATGGGATGGCGGAGCGCCTGGGCTGTGCGATTCTCCTGTTGACCCACACCAGCAAATCGAGCGAAGCGGGGACGTTCAAAGCCGCCTCCGGGTCCACGGCCTGGATCAACGGGGCGCGGTCAGTCCTCCAATTGAAGGTTGATGATGAGGACCCTGGGCGCGTCGAACTAAAATTGGTCAAGAGTAACCACGCGAGGCCCGGGGATCAAATAGACCTCAGGTGGAGCGATGGCGGGGTTTTGGATATCGACCCGGACGTGGGAACAGACGGCACGGTGGGGCGCCTCGATCGACGGGCCCGCGTAACCCGAGCCAAGGACAGCTTTCTTGCCTGCCTTGCCGCCCTGGAAGGTCAAGGGCGGATCGTCACCGACGCGCGCAATAGTCCCCGTTACGCCCCCAAGGTCATGGTCGCCATGCCAGAGGCGAATCACGCACGCATCCCCGATTTGGCCGAGGCGATGGAGACCTTGTTTGCGGATATGGAAATTCATGTTGGCACGGTGTCCGGACCCGATCGGAAGCCCATGAAGGCTATCGTTCGGGGCGCAAAGGGTGCGCCGTGATGGCCTGCGGGAAGTGTGCGGGAAGTGCGGGAAGTGCCTTGCTAAGTCATTGATTTCATTGCGTGCGGTGTGTTGCGGGAAGTGCGGGAAGTCCCCTCGTAAGTCATTGATTTCATTGCGGGGAGTGTGCGGGATGTGTGCCCCTATTACTACGTAATAGGTTCCGCCCCTTCGGCGGGTCGGACCAAATTCCTTTCAGGCGGGACCCTTCATGATCATGAATGTCAAAAACCCCTCCAAGCTGCTGAGCCGGTCATCAAGCGATAACGGCGCCGAGACCCTGGCCACCGGCCACGACGTGGCCCGCCAGGTGCTGGCGCGAGCCCGGGAACTGCTGGGCCCGAGCCAACGGACCCGGAGCGATTTTTGCGCCCCCCTAAAAAGGAGCGAGGGGTAGGACAGGCAAGGCCTCGTAAAACCCCCTGGAATGCGATCTTTCCGCCCCGGCCTTTCCCGGGCATCGACCACCCAAGAAACGCACCAGAGGCCAGAAAAACGGCCCTAGCGTCGATGT
>NZ_BJZO01000158.1 GCF_007992075.1 Pararhodospirillum oryzae | reverse complement strand
TTGGGGAGCCCTCCTCCAAGGGCATCCAGGGCTTCACCCGATTGCCAGCCCCGCCTCCCTCGAAGGGTGGAGAAAGAAAGGCGGGAACATGAACGATGTTTAATATGCGACACCTTGCCAGCCGGATCGCGAAAGGGCATACAAAAGCAGCGGTCATTGCCCGTGACGTGCAATCCGCCCGACCGAACCTTGACGAGGGAATCAAACCATGAAGCGTCTTCTGATTGGCGCGGCCAGCGCCGCGACCATCGTCCTTTCCGGCCTCGCCGCCGCCCAGGCCGCCGAGCCCAAGGATTTCGTCGACTACCGCGTGGAATCCCTGAAGGCGGTGGGTGGCCACATGAAGGCGATGTCCACCTGGGTGAAGAGCGGCATGGACCTTCCCAATCCGGTGGCGGCGCACGCCTCGGCGATCCTGGCGGTTCTCGAAGGCCTGCCGGCCGCCTTCCCCGAGGGCACGCACGGCGTGGCCAAGAGCGAAGCCACCTCGAAGGTCTGGTCCGACCCGGCCGCCTTCAAGGCCGCCAACGACAAGGCCATCGAGGCCGCCAAGACCCTGATCGCCGCCGCCGACAGCAACGATCGCGCCGCGATCGGCAAGGCCCTGGGCGGCCTGGGTGGCGCGTGCAAGGGCTGCCATGACGACTTCCGCGACTAAAATTCCCCGGTGCCGGGGCTGACCCGGCACGAAAGGGACGCGCCCGCTCTCCGATAAAGCGACGGGCGCGTCCGTTGTTCGTGGCGCCCCCCGGGCTCCGGTGAACAAGGGCTGCTTGCCTGGGCGGCCCTGGCCGGACGACTGGTCCGGGGAGCGTCCTGCCGGGATCGGGGCGAACCTTGCCTTTCCTCTCCACCAGGTTTTGAACCCGATCCCGGTTCCAGGGCAACGGCGGGGCGGCTGGCAAGCCCCCCCGCTGCTTGACCGGGAAGTCCCGTGGGGAAGAGCGGGGGGCGAAACCCGCCCCGGTTCGCAAGAACCCGGCTTGTTTGAATACACCCGCGCAATTCTCTTGTTTCCACCCCCGACTCACCGCCATATCAGGACCCCCGGGGCCGTGTTGCGTTCCGGGGCAGGCCAGGACCCGGGGAGAGAGTGGGCATGGTGATGAAGACACAAACGGCGATCCTGCTCGCCGGCACCCTGGTCCTGGGGATCGGCACCCCGCTCCTGGAGGCCGAGGCCGCCACCAAGCGGGTCCATCTGGTGCCGCACGAGGCGCAGTACGCCCTTTCCCTGGCCCGGACCCGGCCCGGGGGCGTGGTCGGCGCGCGCGGCCAGATGAATTACAAGCTGGAAAGCACCTGCTCGGGCTGGACCATGGAAACCCGCACGACGCTGACCCTCAGCTATGCCGAGGGCGCCGACGTCGATACCGTTTGGGAATTCGTGGCCTTCGAGGCCCGCGACGGCAGCAATTATTCGTTTTTCATCCGCAACACCCACAACGGGGCTGTCGACGACGTGCTGGAAGGCGGCGCCACCCTGACCGGCTCGCCGGCCACCGGCACGGCCCGGTTCAAGCGCCCGTCGATCGATCCCGTGCCCCTGCCGGCCGGGACCTTGTTTCCCAACGCGCACACGCTGGCCATCCTGGAAGCCGCGCGCAAGGGCCAGCACTTCGTGAGCCGGACGCTTTTCGATGGCGGTTCGAAGGAAGGCCCGACCCTGGTCACGGCGGTGATTGGCCGGCCGATGGCCGCGCCGCCGCGCGCCGCCGGTCAAGACCCGCTGCTGCGCACGCCGTCGTGGCGCATGGCGATCGCCTTTTTCCCGCCCGAGGTGGACGGGGCCGCCCCCGAGGACAACGCCATCCCCACCTACGAGGTGGATGTCCGCTACCATGACAATGGCATCGCCCAGGACATGGTGCAGGATTTCGGCTCCTTCAGCCTGGCGTCGAAGCTGACCGGCCTGCACCGCCTGCCCGAACCCGACTGCTGAAACCCTTCCGCCGACGGTTATCCGGGACCAGGGAGCCCCCCTGATCCCGGACCGGTTTCCGCGCGGACGGACTTACCCCAGCTTGAACTTCAACACATCCTCGGGCATTTGCGCGTCGGGATGGTTGCGCGGGTCTGGCACCGGCGCGTCGATGCGCGTGCCCACGGGGATCACCCCGGCCCAGATCGGCAAGGCGTAATCCGCCTCGTCGTCCTCGGGCGGGCCGGTGCGCACCTTGGCCGAGGCTTCGCCCAGATCCAGAACCACGAGCGCGGTGACGGCCAGTTCCTGCTCGGTCATCGGACGCAGGCGGTCCCATTGCCCCGGGATCAGGCCATCGACGAAGCGCTGCAACTGAAGGCGCTTTTCCTCGGGATCCGTCACCGGCCGGGCCACCCCGAACACCATCACCGAGCGGTGGTTGATGTTGTAGTTGTAGGCTGAACGCGCCAGCACCAGGCCATCGATGATCGACACGCACAGGCAAACCTCCTGGCCGCTGGTGGCCTGGATCATCCGCGCCACGCGCGAGCCATGCCAGTAGAGGCGTTCGCCATCGCGCCACACCAGGGTCGGGGTGACAAGGGGCCGGCCTTCGTGCACATAGCCCACGTGGGCATGGGGCGAGGCATCCACGATGGCGTGAATCGTTTCCTTGTCGTATTTCGCAAGCCAGTGGTAGCGTTTGACCCGGGTTCGTTCGCTGGGCGGGGTGTCGGTCATCGACGGGTCCTTTCACAAAATGGGAAGCCCGAACGGGCGAGCCCAGTGTGCAGGCTCCCGGCCCCCGGCCCTAGATCCGCCGCGCGGCCAACGGATGGAACCACCGGCCCCTGGGCAATCGGGTGAACCGATTGCCCAGGAC
>NZ_BJZO01000157.1 GCF_007992075.1 Pararhodospirillum oryzae | reverse complement strand
GCGGTCTCACGGCCGCCCCCTATGCCGATTTCAATGGGTTGAATGCATGGCATTGACCTTTTTGGATCGAAAGGCGTGCTAAAACCGCATGGTTGCGGACAGCCGGAAATCGCGCCCTCGCTCGTAGAGGTCGGAGGCGCTGCCAGCGCCGGAGGTGCTCCAGTAGGGGGTCGTCTGATTCATGTACTTTCGGTCGAAAATGTTGTTGAGGGCCAGGGCGATTTGATAGCGCTCGCTGGGGGTCCAGGTCACGCTGGCGTCGTGGACGGCATAGCCGGGCGCGTCCGGATAGCCCGACGGAACCTCGGTCAGGTCGAGAACGACGGTGCTGGTCCACCCCAGGCCGACGTCCCATTGGGGGATCCGGGCCCGCAGATCGATCCCGAACCGGTCGCCCTGGGGTGCGCCATAGGTAAAGTCGGCGGCGGACAGGGGGCGGTTGCCGAATCTCATGTCCTCGTGGGCATAGGTGATTTTCGCATCCCAGGTTTCCCGACCGTATCCCAACCCCACGTTCACGCCGGTGATGGTCAGGTCGTCACCGTTCTGGCGGTTGAACGGCCGGCCCATCTGGCCGCCATAAACGATGGTGTCTTCAACGTGGGTGCGAAACCCGACCACCGAGCCGCTCCAGCCGTTCCAGTGCAGATCAAGGCCGGCTTCGACGGTTTGCGAGACTTCCCCGTCCACGTCGGGATCCGAGCTGGCCGCCTGTCCCGACAGCAGGGTTGTTCCTTGCAGCGGGCGCGGCCCCCGGAAGGCTTCGGACCACGAGGCGAAAACGCCCACGGCCGGGGTGATCTGGTAGCGGGTGCTCAGGCTGGGGCTTAGGTGGGTGTGCTCATGCCAGCGGTTTTCCAGATCGATCAAGGTGGTGTGGTCGAAGCGGAGCCCCGCCGTCAGGGTCCAGGCGTCGGTCAGGGCCAGATCACCCTGGGCGTAGAGGCCCAGGACCTTGCCCGTTTCCGTCGCCACCGTGCCCTGGCTGGCACGCCCGCGCGATTCATCCCAGCTGTAATCCAATCCCGCCGTCAGCGTCACAGGGTCCAGGTCAACGCGGTTGCGCAGGTCGATCCCCCGGCTGATCCATCGGGCTTCGCGATCCCAGCCGCTTCCGGAGGTTTTCATCAAGGTCAGGCTTCCCTCGGTGCTGTACGCGGTGGCGTCCAGATCCAGCCAAGGGACCTCGGGAGGCTTCAAGGCATAGCTCAGGCTTTGGGACCGACGCTCGGCCTCTTGTTCCTGGGCCGGATCGGCGGGATAGAACACGAAATTGGGGCGGGTGGTGCGGGTTGCGTCATCCCGGCGGTAATCAAGGGTGTATTTCAGCTCCTGCCCCGGCGCGGGACGCACCGCGACCTTGGCCAAACCGCTGAAGGGGGTGCTGGCCGTGTTGGCGACCTCGCCGCCGCCGCCTGCCTGGTAGTCTTCCGACCACGATTTGGTCCCGTAAAACAGGTAACTTACTTCCTCGATCGGGCGGCCATAGACGGCGGTGCTGACCAGACGGGTCAAGTCGTTGCTATGAAAACCGGTTTTGACAAGAGCCCCGTTCTTTTGCCCGTCCAGCAACAAGTCCTCGGCGTCCTTGGTGCGGAAGCGCACCGCGCCCCCCAGGGCGCCAGGGCCAGCCAGGGCGTTGCCCGACCCCGCCTCGACCTCGATTTGCTTGAGCATCTCGGCTCCGATGCTCAGGTTGCCCTGGTGGCGGAAAAAACCGCCCCCCTGGCGGGCGCCGTCGATGGTCACGTTGAGGTTGGTGTCTTCCAACCCACGAACGTAAAACTTCTGTGCCGCCGTTTGTCCGCCGCCGCTCACCGTCACCGTGGGTGTGGAGCGGAAAATATCGGACAGGCTCGACGCCTGGGTCCGTTCCAGCTCCTTATCGCTGACCACGACCTCGGCCGGGGCCTGCTCTTCCACGGTCACGGGCGATAAAACCAGAACATCCCCGGCCCGGGTTTCTTTCCCGGCGCCCAGGACAGCGGCCAGGGTCAGCAACCCAAAAGCCGTGCGTCGCGCGTCATGCATCCCGTGTTTCCCTCGGCGTTTGTTTATGCGAATCATTCGCGTTTCGCAGAGGTAGCAGGGGGCAACGGCGGTTGTCTCGTCGGGGACGGCCAAAAGATATCGAGGAAACGCCAGCCGCCTTCCCGTGGATTGTTTTGGCAGGAATCCGCCAGATCGTGTCCGGTCCCCAACAGAAGGCCGCGCGGAAAGCTGATAGCTTTTGTTCCCCTGGCCCTCTTGCAAGGAGTGAGCGATGTCCGCCACGGATTGGGACAAGCGCTATGAAACGGATCACTATGTTTTCGGGACTGATCCAAGTCCGTTCCTGGAGGCGTGCGCCCCGCGGTTGCGCCCGGGCCAGAAGGGGCTGGCCGTGGCCGATGGCGAGGGCCGCAACGGGGTTTGGATGGCACGCCAGGGGGTGGATGTCCTGGCCCTGGACTGGTCGGAGGCGGGCCTGGCCAAGGCTCGGCGTCTTGCAAAGACGTGGGGGGTGGCACTGCGCACCGAATGCGCCGACATGCTGGCTTGGGCGTGGCCCGAAGGGGCCTTCGACGTGGTTTGCGCGATGAACTTCCATCCCGATCCGGCGGACCAGGCGTTTTTGTTCAAGGCGATGGCCCGCTCCTTGACCCCGGGGGGATGGCTGATCTTCGAGGGAATCCACAAGAGCACCCGCGACCATCACGACCCGCTGACGTTGTACGATGCCCCCTTGATGCGGGCCCTGTGCGCCGATCTGATCATCGAAACTCTGAGCGAACGCGACGATGGGGCCAAACGACGCCTTCAGATGCTGGCGCGGCGCGGTTAGAGCAATCCGAGATCAGGTTGGGCCATTTCTTGGCCCAACCTGGCATCGAAGTTACTCT
>NZ_BJZO01000156.1 GCF_007992075.1 Pararhodospirillum oryzae | reverse complement strand
TCATCAGTTCCGACCGTTGGTATGAGTTTGTCTTTTCTGGAAAAGCGGTGCCCACGTTTCCCTGACGAACGCTAGAGCGCATTCTTATCAAACCAGATCAGCGAATGCGCTCTAACTTATTGAATTACATCACTTTACAACCGCCGAAACGGTACCCATTTCGGCTGAAAATGCTTTAGGACCGGACGGACGCCAGCAGGCATTCGGCCAGGGCCTGGGGCGCGGTGACCATGGCATCGTGGCCGGTGGCCAGTTCCTCCATCGGCCAGCCATAGGCGCGCACCCGGTCGTGGGAGACCTCCAAGGGCCGGTACCAGGGATCGGTGCACGCGATGTAGCGCACCGGCAGGCCCGCCCCCAGCGGTCGCTGCAAGGTCATCGCGGTGCGATACGTATCCAGGGGATGGGGCGTCAGGCGCGCTTCCAGCCAGGCCACGTCGGCCGGATCGGTCACCGCGAAGGCACGGGCCGGCGGCACCGGCAAGCTGACCCCGCCACTCGCGCGCGCGGCCGCGAGCAGACGGTCGGTGACGATGGGGCCGGGCATGCGGTCGAAGGTGGTTTCGTCGCTTTCCAGCAGGTGGGCATCCAGGAACACCAACTGGCGCAGGCGTTCGGGCACCTGATCGGCCACCCCGGAGATCACCGCGCCCCCGAAGCTGTGCCCGACCAGGATCACGTCGCGCAGGTCTTCCCAGATCAGATGATTGACGATGTCGGCCACGAACACCGACAGCGTGATCCCCGGGGCCAGCAGGTGGTGGCGCTCGCCCAGGCCGGTCAGGGTGGGCGTGGTCACCCGATGCCCCCGGGCGCGCAGCAGGGGGGCGACCCGTTCCCAGCACCAGCCGCCATGCCAGGCGCCATGCACCAGAACGAAGGAGGCGGGGGAAGACGGGACGGTGGTCATGGGCGAACTCCCTCCCAGGCGGGTTCGGGCAAGGCGCGCCGGCGGGCCCAGGCGATGAAGCCCCCGGCGCTCAGGTTCATGAGAAGGGCATAGACGATGGCCGGCACCACCATGTCGGGGCTGTGAAACACCGAGGTGGCCAGGAAGATGGCCAGGGCGGCGTTTTGCAGGCCGCATTCCAGGGCAATGGCCACGCCGTCGGCCCGGGGCAGACGCATGAGGGCCGCGCCCGCCATCGCCAGGGCCATGGTGCCCAGGTTCAAGGCCAGGGCCCACGGGCCCACGTCCAGGGCATGGGCGAGCATGGTTTCGCGCTGGCCCCAGAAGGCACCGACCACGATGGCGGCGAAAATCACGGTGGAGATCCGCCGGGCCGAACCGTGCAGGCGCCGGGCCATGCCCGGCCAGCGGGCGGCCACGCCCATGCCCACGGCCAGAGGCAGCGCGCACACGACAAAAACGCTGGCCAGCACCTGGCCCACGGGCACGAAAACCGTCTGGGAGGCCCCGGTCGTCAATCCTTGCGCCAGGCCCAGGATCAGGGGAATGGAAACCAGGCTGAGCAGGCTGGTGACGGCGGTCATCGAGATGGATAGCGCCACGTTGCCCCGGGCCAGGGCGGTGAGCAGGTTCGAGGTGATTCCCCCCGGGCACGCGGCCAGCAAGAGCAAACCAAACCCAAAAGCGGGAGGGCCGTCGTACAAGACGAGCAGGCCCCCGGCCAGGGCGGGCAGCAGCACCATCTGGCTGACCAGCCCGGCCACCAGGGCGCGGGGGGCTTGCAGGACCCGGATGAAATCACCCCCGCGCAACCCCAGCCCCAGGGCCATCATGATGAAGCCAAGGCCGAGGGGCAGCAAAACGGGAATCATGGAAAAACACCCTCCGGGACCAGGGGGCCAGACAAGGCCTCCCTTTTAGAAAAACGCGCGGGTCACGATCAGGCCCAGCCCGACGGCCGCGACCAGCAGGATCTGAAATCGCGCGGTCAGGCGCAAGCAGCCATTGAACGTTTCGGGCGCCCGGGCGTCCAGGAACGTCCGCAAGGTGCTTCGCAACACCGGCAGGCAGGCGAGACCGGCCAGGGCCCCGATCAGGCCCGGGTTGGTGAGCGGCAGGGCCAGGGCGGACACGAAGGCCCCGATCATCAACGCGGTGTAGAAGCGGTTGATGGCGGGACGGTGCAGCAAGATGGCCAGGGTACGCCGGCCGGCCACGGCGTCGCCGTCGCGATCGCGGGTGTTGTTGACCAGCAAGACGGCGGCGGCGGTCAGGCCGATGGCGAGGCCCAGCAGGCCGGCGGCCACGCTGACGGTCCCCGAGTACAGGTAATCCATGCCGCCCACCGCGATCAGGCCGAAGAACAAGGTGACGAACACCTCGCCCCAGGGGCCGCGCGAAATCGGCCACGGCCCGGCGGAATAGGCATACCCGGCCAGCAGGGAGGCCAGCCCCACCAGGAAGATGGGCACCCCCCCCTGGGCGATCAGGTAAAGACCGGCCAGCAAGGCGAGGACGAAGGCCACATGGGCGCCCCGTTCGACCGTCGCCGCGCTGACCCATCCGGCCTGCACCACGCGCAGCGGCCCCTTGCGGTCGGCGCGGTCGGTGCCGTTGCGGGAATCGGCGGCATCGTTATGCAGGTTGGTGCCGATCTGGATCGCCACCGCCGACACAAGGGCGGCCAGCGTGATGTCCAGGCGAAGGCTGGCGGTTTCGGCCCATCCCAGGATCGACCCGGCAATCACGGGGGAAATGGACAAGGGCAGGGTATGCGGTCGCGTGGCCAGGATCCACACGACCGGCCAGGAAGGGCGGGGCCGCATTTCTTGCATGGTCAGGTCCGGTTAAGGGAACGAAAAGAGACGAAAAACGAAGGAAAACGCAAAACGACGGGGAATCCCCCGGCGTCTCTCGCGGACAGTACGCGAGAAACACCGGCAGGGAACACCCCATACCCTCCAGGGCAATCGGGCGAACCGATTGCCCTGGCG
>NZ_BJZO01000155.1 GCF_007992075.1 Pararhodospirillum oryzae | reverse complement strand
GGGGGGAGGGAGGGGGAGGGAGAGGGAGAGGGAGGGGGAGGGTCAGGGTCAGGACCCTGGTGGGGACTGCCGTCCCCAAACCCCATCTTCCCTACTGCACGGCGCGGCCGGGATCGAGGGTGATGAAGCGCAGGTCTAGAACGCCGTCGGCGCGCTGGGCCAAGGTGACGCGGTCGCGGGTGCCCCACAGAACGGGTTGCTGGACCAGGGGCAGCACGACAATGGCGTCGCGCAGCCGCAGCAGGGCGCGGGCGGCCAGGGAATGGCGCTGGGGGGTGTCGAGGGTCGCACCCAGGCGCAAGATCAGGCGGTGGGCTTCCTCGTCGCAAGCCCCCCCGATGTTCAGCGCGCCAGGGCCGGGGGCGGCGGCCACGCCCGGACGTTCCTCCGACGGGCAGGCGGCCAGCGCCTTCAAGGTGCTGGTGATTTCCAAGGTGGCGGGCTGCCAGCCCAGCAGATAGAAACTGGTTTCGCGCTTCAAGACCCGGTCGAAATAAGCGTCGCCGGCAAGCGCGCGCACGCTGACCCGCACGCCCACGGTGCCCAGGGCGCGGGCCACGCCGGCGCACAGGGCTTCGTCTTGGGGATAGCGCCCGCTGGGGCAATCCAGGGTCACGGAAAAGCCCCCCGCCAGCCCCGCCTCGGCCATCAGGGCGCGGGCACGGGCCAGGTCGTGGGCCGGGCGGACGTTGAGCGCGTCGGGGAATCCGGCCACGGCGGGCGAGGTCATCAGGGCGGCCGGGGTGGCCAGCCCGGCATACACGCTCTTGTTCAAGGCGTCGATGTCGAGGGCCCGCATCAGGGCCTCGCGCACCCGCCGGTCCTGGAAGGGATTGCCGGTCGCGCGGCCAAAACGAAGCGTGGGGCTGACCTGATCCATGCCCAGGAACAAGGTGCGCGCGCCGGTCGCGCGCAGCGCCACCAGTCCCGGCTTGCGTTCCAGCGTGCCCCACTCGGCGGGCGGCAGGTCAAGCGCCACGTCCACCCGGTCCTCGGTCAGGAAACGCAGGCGGGTTTCGGCGCTGGCGGCCGGATACAAGGTCGCGCGGCTGAGCGACGGATCCAGCCGGTCCCACCACAGCGGATTGGCCACCAGGGACAACGGGCCGTTGGGGGTGAACGACTCCAGCTTGAACGGGCCGGTGCCGTTGGCCTGGGTGCGCAAGGCGTCCGCCGGCCGGCCCGCCCAGTCGTGGGGCAGGATGGGCACCAGGGCCAGGCGCTCGGGCAGGTCGGGGGTGGGGGTGGTGGTGAACAGGTCCACGGTGCGGTCGTCGATGCGCCGCACCCGTCGCACCGACGCCAGCAGGTCGGCGAGTTGGGAAGGTCCGGTGCGGGCCCGGGCCCGTTCCAGCGAGGCCACCACGTCGTCGGCCCTGAACGGCGTGCCGTCATGAAAACGCACGCCGGCGCGCAGGGAAAAGCGCCAGCGGGTCTCGCCGATCGGCTGCCAGCCGGTGGCCAGCCCGGGTTCCAGGGCCAAGGTGGGCCCGCGCCGGGTCAGGCCTTCGTACAAGGCGCCGATCAGGCCTTGCTGATCGAGGCCGGGCAGGGCGTGCGGGTCCAGGGTCGGCAGGCTTTCCGGGGCGCTCCAGCGAAATTCAAGGGCTCGGGCCGGCGTCAGCACCGCGCCAAGGGTCGCCAGAACCACGACAAGGGCCAGGAGGAGGGCCCGGGGCGGGCGCGAAAAACGGGCGCGGGGGCGGGGCATGGACATGTCCTTCAGGCGGGGAACCTCGTCGGAACCTGGACTGGGGGCCACGTGCGGCCCGATCCCCACACTACCGCCGCCCGCGCGGGGTCTCAATGCCCCGAGGCATCCTGGGGGCTCCTCGCGCGGGGGAGGGACTGGAAAAGCCCGCCGTCTGTCGGTATCGTGAGCCCGCAACCGGGCTGGGGAAGGGAAACAACATGCGTGCTCGGGTTCTGACGGCCGTGGCATTGGGGGTGGCGCTGGTGATGGCGCCGGGAACGGAACGGACGGCGCGGGCCGATCCGGCGTTCAACGTGATCTGGATTTCCTCGGCGGCCCTGCTGGCGGCGGGCGCGGTGGGCGACATGGTGCGCGGCAACGCCATCGGCTCCGACACCATGCCGCGCGAGGTTGATTTGCTGACCTTCGGGGCCGGCCTCAACAACGTCTGGCACGACAACGAGCCCGACGGCGACCTGATGCCGGCGCTGTTCCGGTTCGAATACCGCCCCAGCTATTACGCCTGGATCGCCCATCCCCTGGCCGGGATCGAGGTCACCTCGCGCGGATCCACGTATTTGTATGGGGGCCTGATGGCCGACGTGCGCTTCGGCCAGCACCTGATCGTCTCGCCCAGCGCCGCGCTCGGCTGGTACCAGCAAGGCGACGGCCGCGACCTGGGCCTGCCCCTGGAGTTCCGCACCGGCCTGGAAGCCGCGTGGCGCTTCGACGACGGCCTGCGCATCGGCGCCGCCTTCCATCACTTGTCCAACGCCGAGTTGGGGGATTCCAACCCGGGGGTCGAGGAAGCCACCTTGAACGTCTCGCTGCCCATTCAGTACTTCGTGGGGCGCTGAGCCCGAGGGGCATCGATCGACAATCGGCCTCCCGCCTCCGCCGGGATGAATCCGTGGGCGGGAGGGGGCGTTCCCCCTCTCCCCCTTGATTGTCCCGGCCGTTGGCCGCACCTTTTCCCAGAAGAAGGGAGGCCCCCATGGCTGATTCGGCAAAAAGGTCGATGCCCGGACGCGTGCGTGGAGAACGCCTTGAAACACCCGTGAGCGTCGATCAGAAGCGGCTCATCGAGCACGCCGCCGCGCTTCAGGGGCGCACGGTGCCGGATTTCGTTCTGACCAGTGTGCAAGACGCGGCGCGCCGCGTCGTTGAAGAACATCAGTCCCTGGATCTTTCGGTGCGTGACGGCCAGGCCTTCGTTCAGGCCCTGGTCGAGCCCCGGCCGGTCAACGAAAGGCTTCGGGATACCGTTCGCCGCTATCGCGAGAAAACAGGCGTCTGACCGGTGGGGGACGCTGAGGGTATCTTGCGAATCGAGGCTCTGGGCAGGCAACACGATCGATCCGGATTTGAAAGCGGTGTCGGGCCACTCGACCGGTATTTTCGGGTCCAGGCCGGACAGGATGCCAGAAAAAGAGTGGCGGCGCCCTTCGTGCTCGTCCTGACGGATGGGCGGATCGCCGGGTATTACACCCTCTCCTCGACGGCCATCCGGCTTCCGGATCTGCCGGACGCGCTTA
>NZ_BJZO01000154.1 GCF_007992075.1 Pararhodospirillum oryzae | reverse complement strand
CGCCCGGCGCTTGAGGGCATCGAAAAAACGCCCGGGGCGCAAGGCACTTCCCTTGCGCCCCTTTTTTTCACGGAGACTTCTGGCAAGTCTTGCATCGCTTTTTACGTAAATTAAAAAAGAATATGATAATTTGGAAAAGCGAGAGGGAACCTGGAAAACGGGAGCCACCCGCCCATATAAATATAGTTTAAAAACAGCTCGTTAGAGCATCGGATCCGAATTCGCCACAACGCACGGTGCTCAAAAAGTTTTCACTTGAAACAAATCCCGGCTTGCAACGGAAAGCCTGGTCCCGGAAAGCCCAAGAAGAAAACGCCCCCACGCCACAACGGAAAGAAGCATTTGATTGCCGACTTTATGCTTTAGCTTTTCCGGGCATGGTGGGAGTGGCCCCACCATGCCCGGGTATGATAGCCTAAGCAGACTTTAGACTTGATCCCAGGACCCTACCCCGGGGCCCTTCGCGGGAAATGCCTGAGGGGGCACTCATGGGAATCACTTCCGCTCCCATTTTGTCAGACCGTCCCCCGGATGCCCCGGCGCGCCCCGGCCTGGAAACCGGGAAAGCCCGCGCGTCCGCGCGCTCGGGACGGGCCTTGACCCTTCTGGCCGTGCTGGTGCTCGCGGTGTTCAACCTTGCCCTCATCAGCAACGCCCTCATGGGACGTGACTCCGCGCTGAACGCCGCCCAGGACTCGACGGATGCGGTGTGTCAGGCCGTGGTCGGTCAGATGGAGGCCACCGTCTCGCGCATCGTCCTGGGCCTGGAAGCCGTGAATGATGTTCTTCCGTTGTTGCCCCACGGCGGGGACCGGGGCGATCCCACGGTCCTCCGCTTTTTACAACGCCAGAGCGACCTGTTGCCCATGGTGCGGGCGCTGATCGTCACCGACAGCACGGGGCTGCTGATTCACGACAGCCAGACACCCTCTCCTGTTCTTCTCGACCTCTCCGACCGGGATTATTTCCAGGCTCACACCCCCGGACGAAACGGGGAGGCTTCGGTTTTCATTGGCAAGCCCGTGCTGGGACGCACGTCGGGAACCTGGTTCATCAGCATGAGCCGCCGGCTTGCCGCCGCCGACGGCAGCTTCAACGGCGTCGTCACCGCCGTGGTCGATCCCGCCTTGCTGAGCCATGCCTTCGAAAGCCTGAAGCTGAAGGACAACGGCGCCGTCACCGTGCTTCGCGAGGACGGGACCCTTCTCCTGCGCGCTCCCGATTTCGACCGCTATATTGGAACCGACCAAAGCACCAGCCGTCTGTACATGGAGGTGCTGGCCCCCGCGCCGGAAGGGTCCTCATCCCTGGTCACCGGCCTGGATGGCCAGGACCGGTTGCTATCATGGTCCCGGGTCGGGTCGTGGCCCCTGATTGTCACCGTCTCGCTATCGCGCGATGCCGTGCTGGCCGACTGGCGGCATTCCCTGCCCATCTACCTGGGAACCATGGTGATCACGTCCCTGCTGATCCTGGCCCTGATCGCCCAGGTCCGCCGCCAGATTGGCAACCTGGACACCGTGGTGCATGACCTGATCGACAGCCGGACCGAGCTGATCGCCGCTCATCAAGCCGCTCTTCTGGCCAATCGTGCCAAAACCCAGTTCCTGGCCAACATGAGCCACGAACTGCGCACCCCCTTGAACGCCATCATCGGGTTTTCGGACATGCTGATCAGCGGTGTTCACGGCCCGTTGATGGTCCGCCAGAAGGAATATGCCCGCGACATTCATCTGTCGGCCATGCACCTTCTGGACCTCATCAACGATATTCTCGACGTGGCCAAGATCGAATCGGGTTCCTATGTGCTACAGGAACAAAACGTCAACCTTGCCGACGAGGCCAAAGCCTGCGAGCGCATGTTGCGCGGGCGGATCAGCGAAAAGCGCCTGACGTTTGAAACCCTGTGCCTGGATGAACAGCCCTGGGTGCGGGGCGATGAACGCGCCATCCGCCAGATTCTTCTCAACTTGCTGTCAAACGCCGTGAAATTCACGCCCGAGGGAGGGTTGGTGACCTTGTCCATGGGGCCCATGCCCGATGGATCCATGACGGTCACGGTCTCGGACACGGGGATCGGAATCCCGCCCGAACACCTTGACCTCGTGCTGTGCCCCTTCCACCAGGTCGATACCTCGGACACCCGACGTCACGAAGGAACCGGCCTCGGCCTTCCCCTGGCCAAGGCCCTGGCGGAAAAACACGGGGGCGCGCTGCGCCTGGACAGCCGCGTGGGCGAAGGCACCCATGTCACGGTCTTGTTCCCGGCCGAGCGCGTGCTGGCATCCCGTCCCACCGAAGCGGCGCGGGCCATCTGATCGTCTTGTTCCGGACAGGAGCGGTTCACGCCCCCGATCCCGGCGCGGGGCTGGCGGGGCCGAAACGCCCCCAAAAAGAAAGGGTGGCCCGAAGGCCACCCCTCCTTGTCTGGACAGGCCAGACAAACGTCCGTGAAGGACTTAGAACGACAGCACCAGACCGGTGACGGCGCCCATGCCCGAACGGTAGTTGCCGGTCGAGTCTTCGTCGATGTTGGCGTAGAACACGTTGCCAACCACCTTCACGCCCGGGCCCATTTCGTAGGCGCCGGCCAGCTTGTAGCTGGTGCCGTCGTCCAGAGCGTCGGACTCGGCATAGGTGAAGCTGACGGCGTAGGGGCCGGTGGTGTAGGAAGCGCCGGCTTCCCAAACCGAGGCGTCGCGGAAGTCCTTGCCTTCGTTGCCCATGTAGCTGCCGCCAACGGCGAAGCCAGCGTAGGACAGTTCCAGGCCGCCACGGTAGGCCCAGGAGTCGTTGTCGGCGGCTTCGGTCATGGCAACGCCATCGGCCTTCACGCCAACGCCGGCCAGCTCGGTGTCCAAGGCCATGCCGAACTGCACTTCGTCGCGGAAGCTGTCACCGGTCGGGACGCCAGCGCCACGGCGGTCAGCCAGGTTGCCCGAGGGCTTCGGAGCATACGACACGCCAGCGCTGAAGCCGTAGAACGACGGGGTCACATACGACACGCGCAGCGAGTCGTCGTCGTAGGTGGTGTCCATCGAACCGGTGGTCAGGTTCATGCCGGTGTTCTGGTTCAGCCACACGGACACGGTGTCGTCGGGGGAGACTTCGCCCACGTCCGGAGCGCGCACGGCGAAGCTCTCGAAGATGCCGGACTTTTCGCCCATGCGCAGCTTACCGAAAGCGCCCGACACGTCGACGTACTGCTCGTCAACGTTACGGTTGCCGTTTTCGTTGGCCTCGGCCTCGAACTGGATCATGGCCGAAA
>NZ_BJZO01000153.1 GCF_007992075.1 Pararhodospirillum oryzae | reverse complement strand
CGGAGGGGGAGGCGGCGGCGGGGGCTTGACGGCCATGTCGTCGGTCAGCTCCAGCACGTCTTCCTCGGGTTCCGGCACCGGGTCTTCCAGGACCAGGGGTTCGTCCTCCTCGGATCCTCCCACGTTCCACGTGGAGGCATCCGGCTCGGGTTCGGGCTCCGGCTCCGGCGGCGTGAAGACGGGAGGGGGCGGCGGGGCAGGCTCCTCGGCCTTTTCCTCGTCCTCGGACAGAATCTTCCGGATGGAAGCCAGGATATCCTCCATGGAGGGTTCCTGTTGCGCGTTCGGTTCGCTCATGGTCCTCGGCTACCCGGCCTGCAAGATTTCGATGACACTGGTTCCAACACCATCGTTACCATAAAGGATCGTCTGTAAACACTCTCTTACCCGCGCTAGCCCCTAAAGGGCGGGGACCCCCGTATCGGCATAAAAAAAAGCGCCTTCCGAAAACCGGAAGGCGCCTGGGGTGGCGTCCCGCGCGAAACGCGGGCGCGAAGGAAAAAACAAGGGGGATCAGCGGGTCTGACGAACGGTGCTGACGTTCTGGTCGCTCACGTCCTGGGTGATATCCAGATCCGCGCCAAGGCCGGCGTCCTTGGTCGCCCACTCGTTGCCGCCGAACCACTGCCCCCGGACCTGTTCGTAGTGAACGTCGGGGTCGTGCAAGGGCACCTGCAAGCCCAGACGATCGGCCGTCATGCCGCCCAGGGCCGACAGCACCTGATAGGTATAAATCGAGGCGTCCCGCTGGGCGCGCGCCAGATTAACTCGGGACGTCAGCAGTTCCTGTTCCGCGTCAAGGACATCCAAGGTCGTGCGCGATCCGACCTGTGCTTCGCGCTGGACCCCTTCCAGGGCGATCGAGGCGGCCTCGATCTGGCTCTGGTAGGAGGTGACCCGGGCGCGGGCGCTTTGCAGGTTCTCCCACGAGGAGGTCAGGCTTTCCACGGTCGCGTCGCGCTGCTCATCCACCTGGACCCGGCGTTGACCGGCCCGGTGCTTGGCGTCGCGAATCTGCGAATAGACCGCGCCCCCCTGATAGAGAGGCATGGTCAGGACCACGCCGGCCTCCATTTCGTTGGTGTCCATGTCGTAGGTATACTGACCGTAATTCCACGAATAGGAAACCTGGGCGGCCAGGGTCGGCAGCAGCTTGCCACGCTGGTCGCGGATATTGGCCTGAGCCCCTTTCCACGTGTATTCGGCCGCGATGATGTCAGGGTGCGAACGCCGCGCGATATCAACGGCGTCGTCGAAGGTCTGGGGCAGATCCGTGAAAGGGGCGGGAGCCTCCAGGGTGCCGGCGGGCGGATGGCCGATGACGCGCTCGTAATTGGCGCGGCTGGTTTCCAAGGTGCCTTCGGCCGCGATGCGGTCGGCGATGGCGCCGGCCAGGCGAGACTCGGCCTGGGCCACGTCGGTCCGGGTGATTTCACCCACCCGGAAGCGGTCGCGGGCCGCTTCCAGCTGACGGGTCAGGACTTCCTCGTTGTTCCGGTTAAGCTCCAGCACGGCCTGATCGCGAATGACCGTGAAATACGCCTGGGCGGCGTTGAGCAACACCGTCTGTTCGACGGACTTCAAGGTGGAGCGTTCGGCCTGGACGTCGGCCTCGGCCTTTTCGGTTTCGGCGGTGGTGCGGAACCCACGGAAAATATTCTGGCTTAGCACGACGCCCAAGGAACTGGGGTTGGTATCCACCCCCTTGGCGCCCGGATGATAGCTGGTGAGCTTGTAGGCCGTATCACCCTTCAAGGTGACGGTGGGACGCCAGTTCGACAGGGCCTGCGGCACTTCTTCATCGACCGCGCGACCCAGAATCCGCCGGGCCTGCAAGGTCGGGTTGGTCTGGTAGGCGGACTCCAGGGCCTGCTGAAAGCTCTCAGCCTGGGCGGCGGCGCTCCAGCCCGTGCTGGCGGCCAGCACCGAGGCGAGGGCAATGGAAACAGACTTTTTCATGATCTTTCTCTCGAAGTGCCCAGTCATGGGATCGGCCTCGCACACCGAGGGACGGTAATGAAACAAGCCCCCCCCGCCCACATTGCAGGGCGTCACCTTGGTTCTTGCCAGTGTGCACGATCACGCGTCAGGTGCAACGCAAAATGTCGTGAACCGTTTAAGGCGTGTTTCGAGCACGCCGCCACGGGTCCTAAAAGATGAAGGAAGGGGCCGGCTCGAAACCGGGAAGAAGGGGGGCGTCGGTATCGAAAAGAGTCCGCTGCCCAAAGGCGTTGCCATGCCGTTCAACGACAACCAGCCGTCCCACGGGGCCTTCGCGCAGCACGGCGACCAGGCGCCCGCCGTCGGCAAGCTGGGCGCGCAGGGGCGCGGGAACGTGGGGAATGGCGCCGTTGACGATGATCAGCGAGAAAGGCGCCTGGCGGGGGCATCCCTCGGCCAGGGGGCCGGTGATGACCACCGCGTTGTCCACGCCCAGTTCGATGAGGGTGGATTCAGCCTTGGCGGCGAGATCCGGATCCGACTCCAGGGCGACCACGGTGCTGACCATGCGCGAGAGCACGGCCGCCGAATAACCGGTCCCGGTTCCGATATCGAGCACCACGTCCTCGGGAACGATTTCGGCGGCCTGCAGCAGGCGGGCCGTGATCAGGGGTTCCAGAACGAAGCGGCCCTTGCCCAGGGGAATGTCCTCGTCGACATAGGCAACGGCGCGCATGGCCTTGGGGGCGAACAGCTCGCGAGGCACGTTCCCCAGGGCTTCCAGAACCAGGGGGTCGCTGACCCGGTTAGGCATGATCTGGCTTTTGACCATGTTCAGACGTGCCGTGCTGGTCTCCATCGCATCCCTCTTGCGCCTTGGGTCGGTCCGGTGGCGTCCGCCATGCCGGCGGACGCGTGAGTCTCCTTGTCGGGATTTATACCGGGACAGGCCCGCCCTGACAACGCCGCGCAGGCCGCCATTCCTCGCGAGCGCCGAAACGACAAAAAGCGCGAAATCAGGTGTTGACCATGCCGCGAGGCCTGCGTATAAGGACGCCCTCGCTGCGGTCCACACCGCGCGACGGACTGGTTGCTCCGGAGTTTGGCTCCGTCGCAAACAGGTCCTGGGCCGGATGGCAGAGGGGTTATGCAGCGGACTGCAAATCCGCGTACGTCGGTTCGAGTCCGGCTCCGGCCTCCAGGTTTCCGTAGCAAGGCGAGGGTTTTTCCGGAGTCCCTTTCGGGATGACGGGGCGTAAGGGTAAGGTTTTGCTCTGATCCGGAGTAGCTCAGCGGTAGAGCAACCGGCTGTTAACCGGTTGGTCGGGGGTTCGAATCCCTCCTCCGGAGCCATGAAAAAAAGGCAGGTTCTGACGTGGGCCTGCCTT
>NZ_BJZO01000152.1 GCF_007992075.1 Pararhodospirillum oryzae | reverse complement strand
GGGTGTGATTTGGTTGCGGGGGCAGGATTTGAACCTACGACCTTCAGGTTATGAGCCTGACGAGCTACCGGGCTGCTCCACCCCGCGAGAAAGGGAAAGGCGGGGGGCTGGGCCTTGTGGGAAGGCCGGGCCCCGGGGGCTGGACATCGTGTTGGGAACCTTGGGAAACGACGGCTTGGAAGGCCTGGCAGCGACCGACTCTCCCACGCCTTGAGACGCAGTACCATTGGCGCTGGACGCTTTCACGGCCGAGTTCGGGATGGGATCGGGTGTTGCACGTCCGCCATGACCACCAGGCCATCCAAACCGTCGTTTCAACGGGCTCGAAAGGGTTTCGCGGGAAGCGAGAAAGAACAAACATACTGTGGATCGCACGATGCGACGGGTTAACCGCTGCGCGTGGAGATCAAGCCTATCGGATCATTAGTACCGGTTAGCTTCACGCCTTACAGCGCTTCCACACCCGGCCTATCAACGTGGTGGTCTTCCACGATCCTCAAGGGATACCTTGTTTCAAGGGGGGCTTCCCGCTTAGATGCTTTCAGCGGTTATCCCTTCCATCCTTAGCTACCCAGCGATGCCACGGGCGTGACAACTGGTACACCAGAGGGATGTCCATCCCGGTCCTCTCGTACTAGGGACAGCTCCTTTCAAGTATCCTACACCCACGGTAGATAGGGACCGAACTGTCTCACGACGTTCTAAACCCAGCTCACGTACCACTTTAATCGGCGAACAGCCGAACCCTTGGGACCTGCTCCAGCCCCAGGATGTGATGAGCCGACATCGAGGTGCCAAACACTGCCGTCGATGTGGACTCTTGGGCAGTATCAGCCTGTTATCCCCAGAGTACCTTTTATCCGTTGAGCGATGGCCCTTCCACGCGGGACCACCGGATCACTATGACCGTCTTTCGACTCTGCTCGAACCGTCGCTCTCGCAGTCAGGCGGGCTTTTGCCATTGCACTCATCAGCCGATTTCCGACCGGCCTGAGCCCACCATCGCGCGCCTCCGTTACTCTTTAGGAGGCGACCGCCCCAGTCAAACTACCCACCACGCAGGGTCCCGGACCCGGATCACGGGCCGCGGTTAGACATCAGGAGACAGAAGGGCGGTATTTCAAGGATGGCTCCGCGAAAGCTGGCGCCTTCGTTTCATAGCCTCCCGCCTATCCTACACATCCATCGCCTAATGCCACTGCGAAGTTGTAGTAAAGGTTCATGGGGTCTTTCCGTCTGGCCGTGGGAACTCCGCATCTTCACGGAGAATTCAATTTCGCTGAGTTGGTGTTGGAGACAGCGGGGAAGTCGTTACGCCATTCGTGCAGGTCGGAACTTACCCGACAAGGAATTTCGCTACCTTAGGACCGTTATAGTTACGGCCGCCGTTTACCGGGGCTTCGATTCAAAGCTTGCACCTCTCCTCTTAACCTTCCGGCACCGGGCAGGCGTCAGACCCTATACGTCGTCTTGCGACTTCGCAGAGCCCTGTGTTTTTAGTAAACAGTCGCCACCCCCTGGTCTGTGCCCCCCCGGCCTGGTTGCCCAAGCCGAGGGCCCCCTTCTCCCGAAGTTACGGGGGCATTTTGCCTAGTTCCTTCAACACCATTCTCTCAAGCGCCTTGGTATACTCTACCAGTCCACCTGTGTCGGTTTCGGGTACGGTTCATATGTGGGGCTATTTCCTGGCCTTTGTTGGCTGCTCCCTCAATCCGATAAGAGGAAACAACGGCTCAAAGGCGTCACGACCCACGAGCTCAGGACTATTAACCTGATTGCCATCGCCTACGGCTTTCGCCCTCGGCTTAGGGACCGGCTCACCCTGCGCGGATTAACCTTGCGCAGGAACCCTTGGACTTTCGGCGGAAGTGTTTCTCACACTTCTTTTCGCTACTCATGTCAGCATTCTCACTTCCGATACCTCCAGGATTTCTCACAAAATCCCTTCATCGGCCTACGGAACGCTCCGCTACCACTTCGTCTTATCGACGAAATCCACAGCTTCGGTGCACGGCTTGAGCCCCGGTACATCTTCGGCGCAGGATAGCTATTAGACCAGTGAGCTGTTACGCTTTCTTTAAAGGATGGCTGCTTCTAAGCCAACCTCCTGGTTGTTATGGCCGTCCCACATCCTTTCCCACTTAGCCGTGACTTGGGGACCTTAGCTGGTGGTCTGGGTTGTTTCCCTTTTGACCCAGGACGTTAGCACCCTGAGTCTGTCTGCCGGACTAAACTCTGCGGTATTCGGAGTTTGGTTAGGTTTGGTAAGCCTCGCGGCCCCCTAGCCCATCCAGTGCTCTACCCCCGCAGGTCATCATCCGACGCGCTACCTAAATAGCTTTCGCGGAGAACCAGCTATTTCCGAGTTTGATTGGCCTTTCACCCCTAGCCACAGGTCATCCCCGTCTTTTTCAACAGACGTGGGTTCGGTCCTCCAGTGGGTGTTACTCCACCTTCAACCTGCCCATGGCTAGATCACCCGGTTTCGGGTCTAATCCGACGAACTCGACGCCCTTTTCAGACTCGCTTTCGCTGCGCCTACACCTATCGGCTTAAGCTTGCTCGCCAGATTAAGTCGCTGACCCATTATACAAAAGGTACGCCGTCACCGCCCCATCAAATCGTTCCACGATTTGATTGAACAAACCAAATCTTCAAATCGCGCAGCGATTTGAAGGAGCGGCTCCGACTGCTTGTAGGCATCCGGTTTCAGGAACTGTTTCACTCCCCTCATAGGGGTGCTTTTCACCTTTCCCTCACGGTACTGGTTCACTATCGGTCGTCAAGGAGTACTTAGCCTTGGAGGGTGGTCCCCCCATGTTCAGACAGGGTTTCACGTGCCCCGCCCTACTCAAGGACTTCATGCTTCAACACCCGTACGGGGCTGTCACCCGCTACGGCCCGACTTTCCAGACGGTTCCGGTTAGAAACACAAAGCCACTGGGCTAGTCCGCGTTCGCTCGCCACTACTAGCGGAGTCTCGGTTGATGTCCTTTCCTCCGGCTACTGAGATGTTTCAGTTCGCCGGGTTCGCCTCCGTTCCCTATGGATTCAGAAACGGATACCCCAAAGGGGTGGGTTGCCCCATTCGGAAATCCACGGATCAAAGCCTGCTCTCGGCTCCCCATGGCTTATCGCAGAGTGCCACGTCCTTCATCGCCTCTTGACGCCTAGGCATCCACCAGATGCCCTTCTCTTACTTGATCTCACACGCGCAGGGGTTAAACCGCCCTTGCGTGCGTCCTCAGCGCTTGTTCTTTCTCTCGATCCCGATCGAAACCCTTGGGGTTGCACCCCAAACCCCGCCCGGGGAGGCGGGGCCTCCCCGGAGCCCCTCCG
>NZ_BJZO01000151.1 GCF_007992075.1 Pararhodospirillum oryzae | reverse complement strand
GCGAGCGCGACCCCCGCCCCCCCGCGCGCCCCGCGCCGGCACCGGCACCGGCGCCCCGCGATGATTCCGCCCGCCTGGGGGATCAGCTGGTCGCGGCCGGCCTGATTTCGCGCGATCAGCTGCGCGTGGCGGTCATCGAGCAGAAGCGCACCGGCGCCATGCTGGGCCAGGTGCTGGTGGACCTGGGCTTCCTGACCGACCAGACCCTGGCCGAGATCATGGCTCACAACAGCGGGCGCGATCGCTTCGACCCGCTGACCACCGTGGCCGATCCCACCGCGCTGGCCCCCCTGCCCGAGGAAACGGCGCGGCGGCTGCGCGTTTTTCCCGTGGGCTACGCCGGGCGCCTGCTGCGCCTGGCCATGGCCGATCCGCTGGACGTGGTGGCCATGGACGAGGCGCGCCGTCCCTACGGCCGCGACACCCGGGTGGAGCCCCTGGCCTCGTCGGAAGCCGAGATCCAAGACGCCATCGACCGCGCCTATGGCCATACCCTGACCCTCGACGGCGTGCTGCGCGAGCTGGAATCCCTGGGCGAGGCCGGGGCCGATCCCGACCGCGTCCAGGGCACCGACGCCCACCCGGTCGTGCGGCTGGTCAACGCACTGTTGCTGGACGCGGTCAAGCGCCGCGCGTCCGACATCCATTTCGAACCCGACGGCGCCTTCTTGCGCGTGCGCCTGCGCATCGATGGCGCCCTGGCCCAGACCCTCACCTTTCACAAGCAGTACTGGCCGGCCGTCGCCCAGCGCGTCAAACTCCTGGCCGGCATGAACATCGCGGATCGCCTGACCCCCCAGGACGGCCGCTTCTCGATGACCGTGGCCCACCGCAAGGTTGATTTCCGCGCCTCGGTCATGCCCACCGTCCACGGCGAGAACGTGGTGTTGCGCATTCTCGACCGGTCGGCCACGCCCTTGAAGCTGGAACAACTGGGCTTTTCGCCCGACACCCTGGCCGGCCTGCGCCGCTTGTGCCTGCGCCCCGAGGGCATGCTCCTGGTCACCGGCCCCACCGGATCGGGCAAGACCACCACCTTGTATGCCCTGATGGACCACATCAGCGCGCCCGAGCTGAACATCGTCACCCTGGAGGATCCGGTTGAATACGATCTGCCCTTGCTGCGCCAGACCCAGGTGCGCGACGGGGCCCGGCTGGGCTTCGCCGAGGGCATCCGCGCCATTTTGCGCCAGGACCCCGATGTGATCCTGGTGGGCGAGATCCGCGACACCGATACCGCCGCCATGGCCCTGCGCGCCGCCATGACCGGCCACCAGGTCCACGCCACCTTGCACGCCAACGATGCCCTGGCCGCCCTTCCCCGCCTGATGGACCTGGGGCTGGCGCCCGGGCTGCTCGCGGGATCGGTCATGGGCGTGCTGGCCCAGCGGCTGGTCCGGCGCCTGTGCCTGCACTGCCGGCGCGAAGGCACCGCCAGCCCCGAGGAATGCCGCCTGCTCGGCGTGGAGCCCAGCCGGCCGCCCACCTTGTGGCGCTCGGTGGGCTGCGAGGCCTGCGGCCACCTGGGCTATCGCGGCCGCGCCGCCCTGACCGAGCTTCTGGTGGTCACCCCCGAGATGGACGCCCTGCTGGCCCAGAACGCCCCGCTTTCGCAGATCCGCACCCTGGCCGATCGCCAGGGCCTGCGCCCGATGGTGGCCGACGGGGTGCGCCTCGTGCTGTCGGGGGTGATCGATATCCCGGCCCTCGTCCGGGCGGTCGATGTCACCCGGCGCCTGGTGTAGGGCGGGCACCGTGGCCCTTTTCGCCTATCGCGCCTTGTCCGCCCGGGGGCGGGTGCTGAAAGGGCGCCTGGAGGCCCGCGACGGCTCCGACCTTTACCGCATGCTGCATGCCGCCGGCCTGCACCTGCTGGGCATGCGCGAGGTGCGCTCCAGCCCGGGCCCGCTGCGCGCCGGCACACGGGGCCTGCTGGCCGCCCTGGGGCCATCGCGCCGCCCGCCGGCCCGCGACCTGATGCAGCTGTGCGTGCATCTGGAACGTGCCCTGGCCGCCGGCGTCCCCTTGCTGGAGGTCCTGGCCGACGCCCGCGCCGTGACCACCCACCCGACCTTGATCCGCGTCCTGGAGGCGGTCGGGCGTGATGTCCGCCAGGGGGTGACCCTGTCGGGCGCCCTGGGCCGCCACGCGGCCGTGCTGGGCCCGGTTGTCGCCCCCATGGTCCGGGCCGGCGAGGAAAGCGGCGACCTGGCCACCGCCTTTCGCCATCTGGGCCGCCATCTGGCCTGGCGCGACGACACCGGCCGGCGGCTGCGCCAGGCCCTGCGCTACCCGCTGCTGGTCTTGCTGCTGCTGGGCGGCGTGCTCGCCTTCCTGATGGAGGCGGTTGTGCCCGACCTGGCCCGTTTCCTGGCCGACCTGGGCGAGGGAATGCCCCCCCAGACCCGGGCCCTGATCGCCTTCGCCCACGCCTGGGGGGAGGGCGGGGGCCTGCTGGGCCTCCTGGTCCTGGCCGGGGGGCTCGCGGGACTGGGGGCGGCGCGGCGGGCCAGCCCCGGGCTGGCCTATCGCCTGGACGCCCTCTGGCTGGGGGTGCCCCTGCTGGGCCCGATCACCCGCCGGCTGGCCCTGGCCCGCTTCGCCCACGTGTTTTCCCTGCTGTTCCAGGCGGGCGTCCCCCTGGCGACCTGCCTGGAAACCGCCCGCGCCGTGCTCGGCAACCGCTGCCTCGCCGAGGCCCTGGACACCGCCGGCCGCGCCGTGACCGCCGGGGTTCCCCTTTCGGAATCCCTGCGCCTGACCGGCCAGTTCCCGCCTCTGGTGTGGCGCATGGTCCGGGTGGGCGAGGATGGCGGCGACCTGGCCGGCGCCCTGGCCCAGGTCGGCGCCTTCCACGACCGCGACGTGGGCGAGGCCACCGATCGCCTGCTGGCCCTCGCGGGCCCCGCCGTGCTTGGCTGCGCCGGCCTGCTGCTGGGCTGGATCATCTGGGCGGTGTTGATGCCGATCTACGACGCCCTCGCGGTGTTGGGCACGTGAAACGGGAGACCTTCGTGATCGCGCACGACGACGACACGCCCCCCCCCGCCGCCCCTCCCCTGGCGCCTCCTCCTCCCGCCGGGTTCCTGTCCGCCTGGCGCGCCCGCCTCGGCGGACGCCCCCGCGCCCTGGTGCTCGCCGATGGGGTTCCGGCCTTGCTGGTGGAACCAGGCCAGCCGCCGCGCGAACTCGCCGACGGCACCGATCCCGGCCCCGGGGGACCCTTGCACCTGTTCACCGACGCCGCCGACCTTCGGGTGGAGGATGAAACCCTGCCCCCGGTTGCCCCCTGGCTGCGCCCCGGGCTACGGAGCAGCCGGGCCCGGGCCCTGGTCGCGCCCGGCGGCGCCGCGCGCGTGCGCCTGCGCGCCGAGCCCCCCGGCCTGCGCCTGGTC
>NZ_BJZO01000150.1 GCF_007992075.1 Pararhodospirillum oryzae | reverse complement strand
AGTGACGGCGGTTTCTCGGACATCGCCGAGGCGCTGGAAGACGGGGAGTGCTTCTTCCCGGTGGGTGCGCAGGGCGTCGTCAAGTTGTCCGCGTGCCATAAGGATATCGGCGATTTTGCCCATGGTGATGGCGGTTTCTCGGATATCGCCGAGTTTTTTGTATATTGGGATTTGCTCTTTGCATAAAATATGAATAGCCTCGTCAAATTCGCCGATTGCTTGAAGCGTATCAGATATCTTTCCTAATATTGTAGCTTTTGATCGAATGTCTCCAGTATTATCAAATTTATTAATTGCATATTCGTAAGTTTTTAGTAAATCATTGAATCTACTGTTTATTTTTGAATAATCTATATTCATATTAAAAACTCCTCATCGTGTTTTGTGTGCAATTAAAATACTTTGAATGCATTTATTCACGTTTAAACTCTGGCGTTGCGCGTAATGTGTATGTTGTTTTGTAAATTTTTTCGTTAATTTCTTGAATTATTATTTCTATTTTTAATGCATAATCTTCTTGATTGCATTTCTTAAAACAGGAAAGTGCGAGCTGAAGCAAGTTTTTGTTTATATCAGAAAAGAATCCTTCAGTTTTTGAATTTGATGCATTGAGTAAAAAAATTGCTAGATCAAAATCGTCCAAATCCCCCTGTGGCGTCCAATTTTTATCGAGCAGTGTGTTGGCGGTAAAACCATCGCCGATGACGATCAATGCCTGGGCGATCCGGCGCAGCACTCCGCGTGGAGTTTGGACACCGTGAGCCGTGGCGACGGCCATAAGCTTCTGGCCGAAGACTGCCGCCTCCTGGGCGTTGGGTTCGTCGAGCAGGCGTTGCATGGCAGAGGCGGCGGTGAGGACGCGCAAGGGGGCCAAGGGGGCGTGGTCGGCCAGGGTTGCCAGGCGGTACAGTTCGTCTTGCGCCGCCACGGGGAGCTTTTCGGGCGGGGAGGGCCACGCCTGATGCAGGGGCTCGACCAGGGTTTTGGCCAGTTCGGTTGCGTCCTCTGGCGTCAACGGCGACAGCCGGGGCGCGATCAGGGCGTTGACGGCCAGGGCCGGAGCGCCGGGCGTTGCCACGTCCTCTTGCGTCTCAAGAAGGCCCAGTGCCCGCAACCGCGCCCCCGAGCCCCCGTAGGCGGTTGTGGCGGCGTCGATCACTGCCGGGGGGACGGGAACCTGGAACACGGTGGCGGCCCACAACAGGGCGCGGTCGGCTTCGGACGCCCTGGCCAGCAGGTCGGAGAGGCGGAGGTGGTCGAAAAAAGTGGCCAGGGCCGGGGTGGCCGGGGCGTGGGCGGAAGTGGATAGGAACCTTTCCACCTCTTCAAGCGCGGGGGCCAGACACGCCGGGGTTTTGGTGGCGATGCCGAGCAAGGTATCGGCAAGGCCGGGATTGCTCCGGGCCGCGTGGGCGCAGTTTTCAAAAGCGCTCCAGCGCTTGGCGGCGATATCCGGGGGCTGGTCTGTCTCGTCCATCCAGAAGCGAAAGCGGCGCAGGGCCAGCTTGCGCAGCCCGGTTGCGTCCATGGAAGGCAGGGGTAGGGTTGCAAGGCAGGTGGCCCAGTCTCGCGCTCCATCGGGCAGGGTGAAGGGGTGGCGGCTGGTGAGCAGAAGAATCGAATCGGCGGCCTTGTGACGATCGAACGCCCGTACCACGGCCCGCAATGCCGGTTCGATGTCGGGGGAAACCCGCCAGGGTCCGGCCTCGGTGGGGGCGTCCAGCCCCTGTTCCAGGTCATCAAGAACCAGGGCGAAGGGGGTGCCGGTGGTGCGCAGGACCGCCGTCAATCGCTCGTAGAGCAAGACTTCCGACTGGGCGAGGTCAAGAAGGGCGGGATCGGTGGGGCGCAGCGTCTCGCGGCTGCCGGGCACCCGGTCGGCGATTTCGGCCGCGAGGGTGGCCGCCGTGAACCGGCCTTCGATGAACACCAGGGTCAGGGCGGGGAGGCGGTGCAGGATCCGGGCGGCCAGGCTGGATTTCCCCGATCGCCCCATGCCGTGAATCAGCACCCCGGCCTTGTGGCGGGATTTCACCAGGGCGAGGCAGCGTTGCAGGTCGCGCCGGCGCCCGACAAACAGGCGCCGGCCGGCAATCCGGCCCGTTTTCTTGCCGGCGTCGAAATGCTCGTATACCTCGTCGGCCGAGAACAGGCGCCGGCGCCGGGATCCGTGCACCAGGGGGCCCCCGCCCGAGGGGCCCAGCCACAGGCGGGCCATGTGCCAGTCCGCCCCGGTGTTGGCCCCCACAACCACGGCCCCTTCGCGCTTGCAAGGGGTGGAGGCGGCGGTGGCGGGCGGGTCCAGGGTTTTGAAAAGCGCGCGCCGGGCCTCGGCGCAGGCTTCTTCCAGCGGCCTCCGCGCCGCCAGTTGCCGGTAAAAAACCCGCGCGAATTCGATCGCGCTTTGATCGTGAACCGAGGCATCCCAGCCCAACACGGCGGGAAGGCCACCATCGACCAGGGCGGCGGCCAGGGAATCCGCCTGACGATCGCTTTCCGCGCTTTGGCAGGCGGACAGGAACACCACCTTGGGGGCGGCCGGCCGCAACAGCCGGATCAATTCCGCCTCGCCGGTTTCGCGCTCGTTCCCCTCGTCGTCTTCCAACGCCAGGATGGGCCTGGGAAAAGCACGGCCATGGCAGGACAGATGAACGGCTTGCATGGGGCCGATTTCCGCCAGCCGTTCCGACAGTCGCTCGGGGTTGCCGCTTTCCTCCACCTCCAGGTCCAGGGCCAGGGTTTCGGTGGCGTCGAGGATGGCGGTTTCCTCGGCTTCATAATCCAGCACCGGCTCCACGTTCCGGGGCGCGGCGGCCATGAAGGCAAGGCCCAGGCAAGGGGAATCGGGCGGGGGCGGGGGCGGCGAGGCGGCCGATCCCAGGCGACGGACCGGGCAGAACAGCAGCCGATCCTGGCCGGCGAGGAACCCCCGTTCATCGGCCAGCAGCTCCCACGGCACATGCAGAAAATCCCGGGCCTCGTCCGCCAGCGGGCGCGGGGCCTGGACCATCAGGGTCAGGGTGCCGAAGGCCTCGGTCAGCAGGGCGGACACCACGCGATCGGGGCCGTCCAGCCACATGAAAATCCGTCGCCCCAGATCCAGCAGGCCCTGGGCCGGATCCCTTTCGCGGTTCAGGGCCTTGTAGGTGGTGCTCCACTCCCGCCAGCGGGCGGCATCGTCGGGGGCAAGGGGGCGGGGCCGGCCCCGGATCGCCCCCTCCACGACCCAGGTCAGCGCGTTGGTGGAAAACCGGACCTCTGCCCGCATGACGATGCCCCCTTCGCGTTCCCCGGGACAGATGTTGGTTTTATTCTGATCAGGTGCGGGGTGCAAGGCAACCGGGATGCGGACACAGGGCCATCGGGTGAAGCCCTGGATGCCCTCGGAAGGAGGGTGTTTCAA
>NZ_BJZO01000149.1 GCF_007992075.1 Pararhodospirillum oryzae | reverse complement strand
AGACCAACCTGCTGGCCCTGAACGCGACCATCGAGGCGGCACGGGCCGGCGACGCGGGCAAGGGGTTCGCGGTGGTGGCGGGCGAGGTCAAGAACCTGGCCGGCCAGACCACGCGCTCGACGGCCGAGATTGAAACCCGGGTGGGGGATATCCGCAAGGTTTCCAAGGAGGTGGCCGACGCCATCGCGGCGATGACCGGGACCATTCAGGGAATCGACGAAATCACGCGCGGCGTGGCCGAGGCGGTGGCCCGCCAGGAGGGAGCCACGGCCGAGATCGCCCGGAATGTGCGCGAATCGTCGGAGGCAACGGCCGACGTGTCGCAGCGCATCGTGGCGGTGGCCGAGGAGGCGCGGGCCAACGACACCAAAACCGAGGGCCTGCGCGAGGATGCCCTGGCGCTTTTGGACTCGGTGCGCGATCTGGGGCGGGGCATCACCAAGGTGGTGCGCACCTCGACCGCCGAGGCCGACCGGCGCCGCTACCAGCGCTTTGACTGTTCGATCCGGGTCCGGCTGGGGCACGGGGGGGCCTGGCGGGGAGCCCGGTTGCACGACATCTCGCGCCAGGGGGCGCAGGTGGCGGGGCTTCCGGACGTGAGGCCGGGCACGCGGCTGGAGCTGGAGATCCCCGAGTTGGGGGCAACCTGGGCGGCGACCGTGGTCGAACACGGCGAAACCGGCACCCATCTGCGCTTTGAAAACGAGCACGACATTGATTTCAAACGCCTGTCGCGCCTGGCGTCGTGAAGCCAAACCGGGAGGAAAACGGACGGAACACCCGTCGGCCAGGGATCAAGGCGCCGGGATCGGGCGGTTTTCGTGGCGCCTCACGGGGCGGCCTGAGAGGGGGAAGGAGGGCGGCATCCGGTGTCGGGCACGGTGAAATGAAACTGGCTGCCCTCGCCGGGGGCCGACTCCACCCACAAGCGCCCGCCATGGCGTTCCGCCACCTTGCGGGCGATGGCCAGGCCCACGCCACTGCCCTCGGGGTGGTTTTGGGGATCAAGGCGGGTGAACATTGAAAAAATGCTCTCATGGTAGGCGGCGGGAATGCCAATCCCATTGTCGGCCACGATGATTTCCCACACGCCCGGCGCCTTGCGCGCCGAAACGCGGACGCGAAGCGGCCGGTCGGCCTGACGGTAGCGCACGGCGTTGCCCAGAAGGTTACGAAACAAGCTCGCGATCAGGACCTCGTCGCCGCTGATCGCGGGCAGGGGGTCGACGGTGATCGATCCCCCTTGCTGGCGCAGCCCGTCGGTCATGTCGTTGGCCACGCCTCGCACCAGGGCGTCCAGGTTGACGGGATGGAGGGGGGCGGCATCCTGGGCTGTCTGGATGTAGGAAATCAGGGCGTTCAGCTGGGTTTCCATCCGCTTGGCGCTGCTGACGATATAGCCCATGAACTGCTCGGCCTCCGCGTCCAGGTGGCCCTGGTTGCGGCGGGCCAGCAACTGGACGAAGCTGACCACGCCGCGCAGGGGCTCCTTGAGATCGTGGGACACGATGCGGGCGAACTGGCGCAACTCCTCGTTGGCTTTTTCAAGGCGCGCCGTTTGTTCCATCAGGTTGTGGTAAAGGGACTGGCGTTCCGTGATATCGGTGTGAAGCACGACAACCCCGTCGAACGCCGCGCGATCCAGGGGAACGACGGTGACGTTGTAGGCCCGGCCCTTGACCTTGCCGCCACACAGGATATCCAGGCTGAAATACTCGCGATCGCCCTCGATCACCTCGAACAACCCGCGCCGCACACGGACGCCATCCCCGGGCCCGAACAGCCCTTCCTCCTGGCAGCCCTCGACATACAAGGTGCCAGGCGGGTGATCCCCCATGGAGGACGTCCAGGTCGCGTTGCACGCGGTCAACCGGCCGCCCCCGTCGAGCAGGGCCACCGCCACCGGCAAGGCGTCGATCAGGGCCTTGCGGATGGTCAGGGCGAAATCAAGCCGGGTGAGCTTGGCGGCGTAGGCGGCCGCGTCGGTTTCCGGCGGAAGCCTGACACGGCCCGACGGGGAAGTGCTCATGCCGAGGGGGCGCCTTGCTCCAGAAGAACGGTCACGTCGTCGGGCAGGTCGAGAGTCCCTACCACGATGCGGATGGGATCGGGTTCACGGCGGATCACCGTGGGGGTGACCAGCACGCCCTCGTCAAGGGCCCGGTCGGGATGCTCCAGCACGTCGATCACCCGAAGCTCGACGCCTTCGCCGCCATACTGGGCGAGCCATTCCTTGAGGTTGTGCAAGGCCCGCATGGAATTGCGGCTGCGGCCCGCCAGATAGAGATCGAGTTTAACCATCGGCCTGGCTCCCCTGGGTGGCGCGCGGGGTGGGGGCGGTGTCGGGATGGTCGTCCTGACCGCTGCGGCTGGCCTGGATCTGCTGGCGCCGCGTCTGGTCGGCTTCGGCGACATCCACCACTTCCTCGGCCAGTCGGGAGCCCTCGGCTTCCGTGCGGGCGAGGTCGGCTTCAAGGGCGGCCACCTGGGCGCGCAGGGCGCTGGCGCGGGCTTCCAGTTCCATGCGCTGGCGGGCGTAGGCGCGCGCGCGCGACGAGGCGGCCTCGCGATCCTTGGATTCGCGTTCCAGGCGGGCGGTGCCCATCAGGACCTCTCCACCGGCCAGGTAGACATCGGCCAGGGTGGGGCCCTGGACGGTCAGGATCAGTTCGCGCACCTGATTGGAATGGGCGGAGCCGCGTGATTTGACAATGGTCAAGGCCCGGTTGCGCTCGCCGCCGTGCGCGATGTAACTGAGGTGGATCCAGGTGTCGGCCATGGTCGAGACATGGGAGTCGGTGACTTCTTTTTCCGGGGCATCACCGTTGACCAGCGAGGTGAGGAAGGTGGTGACCCCCTGGCTGCGGGCATAATCCAGGATTCCCTGAATCACGGCATCCACCACGGCCCTCCACCCGCCCTTGAGCAAGGCCGAGATCGGATCAATCACGAGCAAACCCGGGCGGTGGGCGTCGATCAGCGCTCGCAGATGGAAAACGTGGTTTTCCGCGCTCAGGGCGTCGGCGCGCAGGCCGCTCATGATCAGGCGGCCCGAGGCGCGATGGCGTTCCAGGTCCAGCCCGACCGAGCGCAAATTGCGCGCGATTTGATCGCCCGCCTCATCGAAGCTGACGAACACCGTGGTTTCGCCCGACTGGCAGACACTCGCGGCCATGGCACCAGCCAGGGTTGTTTTCGATGTGCCGGGCGCTCCGGAAACCAGAATGGAACTGCCCCGGAAATGGCCCCCTCCCAGCATGGTATCCAGGCGGGCAATGCCACTTGAAAGTTTGCGTTCCGAAACCTTATGTTGAATTTCGCCCGATCCATCAAAAAAGATTTCAATTCCCTCGGGTGTGATGACCAGCGGATAGCGGTTCGGGGGGAAAGCCGATCCCCGGTACTTGACGACGCGCAGGTCCCGGGTTGCGATGCGCCCTTCCACGCGCATGTCCAGGGCGATGACGCAGTCCACCACGTACTGGACCATGTCGGCCCGCCCGGGGTGGCCGGGCAGGCCGCCGTCCATCTTGCCGGTGATAAGGCCGGTCAGGCCGTGATCGCGCACCCAGCGGCCCAACTCGAACATCTGGCGCATTTCCTCGCGCGGATCGGCCAGCAGCGCCATCAGCACGTCGAGGCCGTCGAAGACAACCAGTCGGGCGTCCGAGCGGTCGGCCCGGGCCGCGACGCCGGCCAGGAAACCGGTAAGGTCGAACTGTCCGCTGATGCAGGCCTCGGGGGTCAGGCGGGCATCGACGATCTGGAGGGATCCCTCGGCGACCAGTTTGTCCAGGCCCCAGGAAAACCCCTGGAAATTGGCAAGAAGATCGGCGGGAGCTTCCTCGAAGGTGAGGAGCAACACCTTTTGGCCCAGCTTTCGCACGGCGTTGACAAGGCATTGCATGGCAAAAATGGTCTTGCCAGCCCCGGGCCCCCCCATGACCAGGCTCAGACGACCGGCGGGGAGTCCGCCATCCGTCAGACGGTCGAACCCGTGAATGCCGGTGGGGTTTTTCGGCAATCCGGCGGGTTCCGTCGCGGACATCACGGTTTCTTCCATGTCTGTCTCCCAGTCGTCCCGTCCGATCGAAAAAGGATATCAACAAGTCGGAACGTCGACCAGTTTGGAGTGATGCAGAGAAAAGACCGTACTTCAATTTGAGGGAGAGTACGAGGGAATAACGCCCTCTTCCAAGGGCATCCAGGGCTTCACCCGATTACCCTGGAGTTTTTTCAGTGCCCTCAAGCACCGGGCG
>NZ_BJZO01000148.1 GCF_007992075.1 Pararhodospirillum oryzae | reverse complement strand
CGCCAGGGCAATCGGTTCATCCGACTGCCCTGGGGGGAGCGGCAGGGGGAACCCGGGCATGTCCGCGCCACCCTCCCCGGGGTCCGCGCGGATATCGCGCAAGGACTCCAGCCCGGGCGAAGACGGGGGAGAGGCACAAGACAACGCCCGTCGCGTTTGGAATGACCTGGGGCGCCCCTTTCGCGTGTTCATTTTTCCATCAAACAGCACGAAACCGGGTCCGCCCCCCTTAAACCATGCCAAAGAACGATTAGGTTTTGTTCAATCCCCCCAAAAGGGCCTACACTTCCCCCGAAGCATCTCCCCACCCGCGACCGCCGCCCCGGCGCAATCGTGTCGCCGGGGACAATCAAACCCGAGACAAGCCCCCCTGGTTCCGACGCCGCGATGACGGCCGGGCTTGTGAATCCTTTCGGTCAATCAGGTTTTTTTGATGAAAAGCAGTGATTCCAACGACGATCGCCTCCCGATCGGGGAGACCGTTGTCCGTCGTCCGGCGCCGCGCCATGGCGTGGCCTCCCGCCAGACCAAGGCCCGGCGCGTTTCCCTGCCGGTGTTGTCGGTGCTGGCGCTGATCGTCGGGCTGGTCACCGGCCTGGGCGCGGTTGTCTTCCGCTTTCTGATCGGCATTATTCACAACCTCGCCTTCCAGGGCACCTTTTCAACCACCTACGACGCCAACGTCTTTGGCCCCACGCCGCCCTGGGGCATGGGGGTGATCCTGGTTCCGGTGATTGGTGGCTTGATCGTCGTGTGGCTGGTCCGCACCTTCGCGCCCGAAGCCAGGGGGCACGGCGTGCCCGAGGTGATCGACGCCATCTTCTTCAAGCAAGGCGTGATCCGGCCCGTGGTCGCGGTGGTCAAATCCCTGGCCTCGGCGCTGTCCATCGGCACCGGCGCCTCGGTCGGACGCGAGGGGCCGATCATCCAGATCGGGGCCGCCCTGGGCTCGTCGCTTGCCCAATGGACCCGCCTGCCCACCGCCCAGCGCATCGCCCTTTTGTCGGCCGGGGCCGGGGCCGGCATCGCGGCCACCTTCAACACGCCGCTGGGCGCGGTGATGTTCGCCGTCGAGCTGATGATGCCGGAAATCAGCGTCGCGACCTTCATCCCGGTGGTGATCGCCACGGGGGCCGCCACCTACGTCGGGCGCCTCGCCTTCGGCCTGCATCCGGCCTTCATGGTCCCCGCCGCCAGTCTGCCGGAAACGGATCCCTTCGGGGTTGGCACGCTGGCCCTGGTGGTGGTGTTGGGGCTGCTGTGCGGCCTGGCCGCCTGGGCCTTCATCCGGGGCCTGGCCTTCGCGGAAACCTTTTTCGATAAACTGCCGTTCAATGCCTATGTGACCAACATCATCGGCATGACCCTGATCGGCGTGCTGCTGTATGTCCTGCAAACCCAAACCGGCCATTCGTTCGTGGACGGGACCGGCTACGCCGCCATTCAAACGGTGCTTCAGGGCGCCCTGGTCAGCCTGCCGCTGCTGGCGATCTTGTTCCTGGCCAAGCTGTTCGCCACCACCGTCAGCCTGGGATCGGGGGCCTCGGGCGGGGTGTTCGCGCCGTCCTTGTTCATGGGGACCACGCTGGGCGGCGCCTTCGGCGCGGTGGTCGCCCTTGTCTTCCCCGACTCGGGGCTGAGCGTCATGGACTCGGCGATGATCGGCATGGCCTCGGTCAACGCCGGCGCGACCGGCGCGGCCCTGACCGCCATCATCATGGTGTTCGAGATGACCCGGGACTACAACATCATCGTCCCCATGATCATCGCCGTCGCCATGTCGGTCGGCCTGCGCCGCCTGCTGATGGCCGAAAACATCTACACCGTGAAGCTGGTCCCGCGCGGGCACCGCATCCCCAAGGACCGGCACAGCAACATGTTCCTGATCCACCCCGCGCGCGAGCTGCTGGACGGGGCGGCCTTGTTCGTGAACGGCGCGGCCCCCGCCGGAAGCGCGGCAAGCCAGTTGAGCGGGGACGACATGGCGCGGCCCCTGGTCGTCACCGACGGCGCCCGCATTCAGGGCATCATCACCGATCCGGTGCAGCTTCTGGACCTGGCGCGCCATTCCCCCGATGCCTGCGTGGGCCAGCTGGCCCACCGACGGTTCATCGTCGCCCACGAGGACAGTGTCATGCACGATATCCTGAAGCGCATGGGCCGCCACGGCGCCGAAGCCGTCCTGGTGGTCGACCGCCGGCGCGGCGTGCCCCGGGCCGCCGACGTGAAAGGCGTGATCGCCAAGCAGCAGATCGCCGATTCGGTCCTGGCCAGCATCCAAAGCACCAACGCCTGACCCCACCCCCGGGCGCGGACGCACGAACGCAACGAAGGACACCCCGGCACGGCCGGTGTCCTTCGTTCCACCCTCCAGAGCGGTTACAGGTCGTTCCAGTCCACGATGTGGTCTTCCAGGGGGCCGGCGTCGTCCTCGGGGATGGTGCGCCCGCGCACGCTCATGCCGGCGTGATGAACACTGTCGGGAGAGCCGCTTTCGAGGGGATGCCAGGGCGGCAGGGGCATGCCCTGGGCCAGCAGGCGATAGGCGCAGGTTTCGGGCAACCAGGTGAGTTCGTCCAGGTGCCGGGCGCTGAGTTTCACGCAGTCGGGCACCGTGCGCCATCGTCTCGCGTAGTCGATGCACCGGCCGCTGTGCACGTCAAGGAGTTCACAGGCGACGTTCGTGTAATAAACGACGCCCGTGTCTTCCTCTTGCAGCTTATGCAAGCAGCACTTCCCACACCCGTCGCACAAGCTCTCCCATTCCTTGTCCGTCATTCGGTCCAGGGGCTTGGTTTCCCAAAAACGATCCGCGTTCAAGGGGGTGGCGGGGTCGGCCGGCGGCAAGGGCGCGGCCCGACGCCGCGAAATCCGCTTCGATAATGAACTTGCGCACATGGGGAAGGATGTCCTCGCGCCAGCGGCGCCCATTGAAGATCCCGTAATGCCCCACTTTGGGCTGAAGATGATGGCGGCGCAAGGGCTCGGGCAGGTTGGCGCACAAGGCATGCGCCGCCGAGGTCTGGCCGGGGCCGGTGATGTCGTCGCGCTCGCCTTCCACCGTCATCAGATACACGTCGGTGATGGCGCCCGGATCCACCCGGCGGTTATCGACCACCAGCTTGCCCTCGGCCAGCTCGTGGTTCTTGAAAATACGCTCCACGGTTTGCAGGAAAAATTCGGCCGGCAGATCCATGACCGACAGATACTCATCATAAAACGTGCTGTGCTGCTCGGCGCTGTCGCCATCGCCTTCAACCAGATGATTGAAGTACTCCAGGTGCGCGTTGACGTGGCGATCCATGTTCATGGCCATGAACCCGGAAAGCTGCAAGAACCCGGGATAGACCTTGCGCCCCGTCCCCAGATATTGGGCCGGCACCGTGTGAATCAGGCTGTGCTCGAACCACTCCATGTCGTGGCTGTCGGCGAAGCGATTGACCTCGGTCGGGTTGACCCGGGTGTCGATCGGCCCGCCCATCAGCACCATGGAAGCCGGCCGGCACGGGTCGTTGTCGGCGGCCATCAGCGACACGGCCGCGAGAACCGGGACGCTGGGCTGGCACACCGCCAGCACGTGGGTCCCCGGCCCCAGCACGGTCAGGAACTCGCGCAGATACTGCACGTAGGTATCGAAATCAAAGATCCCCTCGTCGGGCGACACCTCGCGGGCGTTCACCCAGTCGGTGATGAACACGTCGTGGTCGGGCAGCAACTCCTTGACCGTGCCGCGCAGCAAGGTGGCGTAGTGGCCCGACATGGGCGCCACCACCAGAAGGCGCGGCTGCCCCGCATCCTCGATCCCGCGCTTGAAGTGGACGAGGTCGCAAAACGGCAGGTCGTAGACCGTGTTCTCCTCGACCCAGGTCCGGCGCCCGTGGACCTCGGTGTGGTCCAGCCCGAAGCGGGGCTTGCCATAGCGGCGCGTCATGCGCTCGAACAACGCCGCCCCGGCCGCGATCTGCCGGCCGACCCGGGTATACGACATGGGAATCCACGGATTGGTGTACAGCCCATGCACCGAGTGGGCCATGAAACGCCACGGCGTCAGCGCGGCGTGCTGCATCTCGTGAAGGTCATAGAGCATTCGCGTCCCACTCCCGAACTTTGCAAGGTGACAGGGCCGGCGGGAATGTCGGGGCACGCGCGACACAAAAATGCGCGATCCCGATCTAATTTGAAAAGATATTAGCCCGCATCTGGCGACATGCAAGAGCAAAGTGGCATCGAAGTACCAAATAACCACAGGACAATCGGGTGAACCGATTGCCCTGGCG
>NZ_BJZO01000147.1 GCF_007992075.1 Pararhodospirillum oryzae | reverse complement strand
TCCCCACCACATCGGTGGAGCGATGCACCTGCCCCGAGATTTCGCCCACCGAGGCCGACATTTCCTCGGCGGCACTGGCCACCGACTGCACATTGCCCGTGGTTTGAGCAAGGGCGTCGCGCACGTCGCGGGCCTGTTCCAGCGACACGCGGGCCGTTTCGGTCATCGCCTGCGCGGTGCGGTCGAGCTGCTCGGCGGCCACCGACAGCCCGGTCAGAATCTCGCCGATTTCGGCCTCGAAGGAGTCGGCCAGCGCCTGGCGGGCTTCGCGGCGTTCCACCACCTGACGCTCGGCCGTGGCCCGTGCCTCCTCCTCCAAGCGGCGGTTGGCGCGGGCGTTGTCGCGGAACACGGCCAGGGCGCGGGCCATTTCGCCCAGTTCGTCGCCCCGCTCCTCACCGTTCAGGGAAACGTCCAGATCCCCCCGGGACAGCAAGACCATCGCCCGTTTCATGCCGTCCAGAGGCCGCGTCACGCCCCTTGTCGCCACGAAGGCCACCGCGCCGGCAACCAGCAAGATCAGCAAGGCCACCCCGGCCAGCGTCAGACCCTGGCGCCACATCATGGCGTCCAGATCATCCATGTAAACGCCGGTGCCGATCACCCATCCCCACGGCGCGAAGGCGTGAACGTAGGTCAGCTTGGGCACGGGTTTGTCCTGCCCGGCATGGGGCCACATGTAGCGCACGAATCCACCGCCCTGGGTTCGCGCCACGTTCATCATCTCCTGCACGAACAAGAAGCCATGCGCGTCCGGAGAAAGACTGAAATCCTTGCCCTCGACCTGGGGAGCGCCCCGGTTGACGAGCATGCGGCCGGATTGATCGAGAACAAATACGTAATTGCCTTCACCAAAGGACTGAGCGCGCATCACGGCTTGCATTTCTGCCTGCGCGGCCTCGGTGCTCAAGGTGCCGTTGGTCACCCGGGTCTGATAAAGGGTGGCCAAACTCGTGGCCGCGGTCACATGTTCTTCGAGCAGGATCTTGCGCTCGCGGACCATGTTAACACTTTGCATCCACAAACCAGCAGCCACCGTCACGAACAGGCCAGCGGCCATGATCAGAACCGGCAGGCTGATCCGGACCGCCAGCGGCAGGGACCTTGCCATTTCCTCTTACTCCTCGCCTCTTGTCGTACCCGCCGCCTTCCCCGGCACGCTTCGTGCCATGGAAAGATTTCGTGTTTTTTTATGTCGTCCCTTTCCTCCCAACCCCACCAAGCCCTCCGTTCCCCGGCGCCCGAGTCTGTGCCCGTTTTTCCACCCCCAGCTTCCCAATGGTCAAAAGAACAGGGGGGTATACCGTTGCCGCCGGATTCCTTGCCTGTACCCGGGGCCACGAAGCCGTTTACATCGAAACGAATAACATTTCGTCGATTCAATAATGAAAAACATCCATAGAGTATACCCTTTGATCAACTTTGATCGACCCGCCCCCGGATGCTTTCTTTTTCATAGGGACGAAAACCGCCTTCAGGTTCTTTTCCTCACCTTTCCTCTTCAAAAAGCGATATCAAATTTTCGTGGACTCACTCCAAGCGAATCGTGGATTGATTCAAATTCGGGCACGGATCTTTATATTTTGTTGTCATGCTCGATTTTTCTGGTCTCGCTCCGACAGTCTGTCAGGGAAAAATGAAGACCGCTTCCCCCGAAAAAACAAACTCAAACAAAACGATCAGGAATCCGCCCAATTCCACCCCAATCTGATGAGCCCCAGAATATTTTCAGCAAGAACCGGGGCCATTTCGGCGCCCCGAACATGCAACAGATCAAAAACCTGGAGCGTGTTTGTTGATCCTTTTTGACCGGACGACGCCGTAGCGTCTGTCCGGCTCATATCGACGCGGACACCCTTCAGGTCAGCGCCGCCAGGCCGATCAGGGCCGCTCCTTGAAGCAGACAGGCCCGCCAGAATACCGTCAGCGCGCGGCGGATATCGGAGGGCGTCAGGGCGAAGGGGCCCTCTCCCACCCAGGGGTCTTGCCGGGGTGGCTGGCCCGGGTACACGCGCGGCCCCGACAGGCGCACCCCCAGGACTCCCGCCATGGCCGCCTCGGGCCAGCCGGCGTTGGGGGATCGATGATGGCCATGATCGCGACCCATCACCCGCCAGCCCCGTCCGACCGAGCCCCCCCGCAGACCCCACCCCGCGCCGACCAGCAAAATCCCGGCCAGGCGCGCCGGAATCAGGTTGGCCAGATCATCCAGACGGGCGGCCGCCCATCCGAAATCCCGATAGGTCTCGGTCCGGTAGCCGATCATGCTGTCAAGGGTGCTCACCATCTTGAAGGCCAGCACCCCCGGCAGGCCAAGAAGCGCGTACCAGAACACCGGGGCCACCACCGCGTCGCCAAAGTTCTCCGCCAGGCTTTCAATGGCGGCGCGCGCCACCGCCCCCTCGTCCAGGGCCTCCGGATCGCGGCTGACCAGGGCCGCCACCGCCCGCCGGCCGGCCGGCAGCCCCCCGGTCTCCAACGCCTTGGCCACGGCCAGGACATGATCGTGAAGGCTGCGTTGCGCCAGAAGGGTGGCCACCAAGAACAGCTCGATCCCCCAGCCCAGGGGCACCACGGTACTCAGCCCGTGCACAAGTTCCCCAATGGTCCAGCAGCCGCCCACCAGCAGCACGACCACCCCCACCCCCCAGGCCCGACGGACCCGCGACGAAGCGCCGGGCCGGTTCAAGGCCTGGTCCAAAACCGCGATGGCCTGCCCCATCAGCACCACGGGGTGGCGCACGTGGCGAAACACCGCCCCCATTTCCCCAACCAGGGCATCAAGCCCCAGCGCCAGCGCCAGCAGCACCAGCGGATCCAACCCTTGCATCATTTTTTTAATGAGTACCAACAACCACGGGAACAATAAAGGATGATAGCAGGGCACCGTTACGATGACGAGCCGACAAAACTGCATGTGTCTTTCCCGTTCAACGCTCGACAGGCTCCCGGGAGCCGATCAAGCCGGATACGCAATAAATACGATACCGGAACAATAACGAAAAACCTGGAATCCTTGCGGCGCCCTCAAACGCCGGGCACGCACTCCGTGCGCCTGGCTCTCGCGGCACAAGCCGCGCGCCGCCGTCGCGGCGTGGGGGAGCCCTTTTCCGAGGGCATCCAGGGCTTCACCCGTTGCCCAGCCCCGCCCCCCTTGCGTCGGGGCCCGGGGGCCTTATGATTGGCGTTTGTCTTGCGCGGGAAAAGCCTCCATGCCCGAAACAATGGTGCGTCGCCCGGGGATGTCGGTCGGGGTGGGGTGTTCAAGCTCCTGTTCCCCCGAGACCCTGGCCGCCCTGGTGCGCGCCACCCTGGCCGAGGCGGCCGTGCCCCTCGACCGGATTGCCTGCATCGCGACCCTTGACCGGCGGGTGCCTCATCCGGCGGTTCAGGGGTTGGCGCGGGCCCTGGGCGGCGTGCCGGTGCGGGGTTTTTCGCCCGAGACCCTGAACGCGGTGGCGCCCGAGCGCCTGCGCACCGTGTCGGAGAAAACGCGCCAGACGGTGGGCTGCGCCAGCGTGGCCGAGGCCGCCGCCCTGTGCGCCCTGGGCTCGCGGGCCCGCCTGTTGATTCCGCGCCGCGCCGACGCGCGCGCCACCTGCGCCGTGGCCACCTCCCCTTCCCACGGCCCTTGAGCAAGGACAAGAGATGACCGTGCATTTCATCGGCGCCGGCCCGGGCGCCCCCGACCTGTTGACCCTGCGCGCCCAGCGCCTGATCCGCGCCTGCCCGGTCTTGCTGTATGCCGGCAGCCTGATCCCGCGCGAGGTCATCGCCGAGGCCCCGGCCGACGCCCGGATCGTCGACACCACCAGCCTGACCCTTGATCAGATCATCGACCTGCTGGCCGAGGCCCACGCCCAGGGTCACGACGTGGCCCGCCTGCATTCGGGCGACCCCAGCGTGTACAGCGCCATGGCCGAGCAGATCCGCCGGTTGCAGGCGCGGGGCATTCCCTACGACATCTGCCCGGGGGTTCCCTCGTTCGCCGCCGCCGCCGCCCTGCTGGGCCAGGAACTGACCTTGCCCGAGGTGGCGCAGACCGTCATCCTCACCCGCACCGCCCAGTGCTCCACCGCCCTGCCGCCGCGCGAAAGCCTGGAGATCCTGGGCCAGAGCGGCGCCACCTTGGTCTTGCACCTGTCGATCGGCAACATGACCCACGTGGTCGACACCCTGACCCCGCTGTATGGCGCCGAATGTCCGGTGGCGGTGGTGTTCCGGGCCACCTGGCCCGACGAGCTGGTCTTGCGGGGGACCTTGTCGGATATCCAGGCCAAGGTCGAGGCCGCCGGCCTGATCCGCACGGCCTTGATCCTGGTCGGCCCGTCCCTGGCCCTGCCCTGCTTCGCCGAAAGCCACCTGTACGCCGCCGACCGCGAGCGCGCCCCCGCCCCGCCCCCGGGCCG
>NZ_BJZO01000146.1 GCF_007992075.1 Pararhodospirillum oryzae | reverse complement strand
CGCCCGGCGCTTGAGGGCATTGAAAAAACGCCGGGGCAATCGGTTCACCCGATTGCCCCAGGAGGTGGGGCCCGATCCGCTGTCGCCGGGACAGGCCACGTGCTAGACTCGCGGCCGTTTTTCCGTAACCTCTCGGGTGAGCCCATGACGACGGCGTCCTTGCCCCTTGATCCGGACCGCCCCCCTCCCTCGGCGGTTCGCACCGTCCTGGGCCCGCTGGGCCGCGCCTTTCATGAACTGCTGGCCTTGTCCTTGTTCGTCAATCTGACCGCGCTGGCCTCGCCGGTGTTCGTGCTCCAGATCTACGACCGGGTTGTGTATCACCATGGGCTTTCAACCCTTCAGGGGCTGGTCCTGGGCATGGCGATGCTGCTGTCCTTCGATTTCATCATGCGCCAGGCGCGCACGCGCATCATGCAAACCGTGGCCCTGCGCCTGGAGATCGACCTGGGCCGGCGCGTGTTCGAGAAGCTGAACGCGCTTCCCTTGCGCGTTTTGGAGGAACGCCCGGCCGACGCATGGCAGCGCCTGTTTCGCGACGTGGACGTGGTGCGCAACACCGTGTCGGGCGCCGCCGCCTTGCTGATCTGCGATCTGCCCTTCACCACCTTTTTCCTGATCATGGTGTTCTTGCTGGCGCAGCCGGTGGGGTGGGTCCTGGTCACGGCTTTCGGGGTGTTCGTGGGGCTGGCCATCCTGTCGGGGCGCGCGATCCACAAGGCTTCGATGCACGAACGCGACAGCGTGGGCGGGCGCGACGGTCTGCTGGGCGAGGTCCTGCGCGGGCGGACCACGGTCAAGGCCCTGGCGCTGGAGCGCTCCCTGGCGCCCGAGTACGAACGCCTCCTGGCCACCCAGGTGGCGGGCTCGATCCGGCGCGGCGGCCTGGTCGATCGCTACACCAACCTGGGTCTGGTGCTGTCGGTCAGCACCTCGGTGGCCATGACCACGGTGGGGGCGCTCGCGATCATGGATCAGGCGATGACCGTGGGCGGGCTGGTGGCGGCCAACATGCTGGGCGGGCGGCTGCTGGCGCCCTTGAATCAGTTAATGGGCAGCTGGCGGACCTTCGCCGGGTTCCGGCAATCGATGCGCCGGCTTGATGCCTTCCTGGGCCTGCCCGAGGATCGCCGCACCCAGGCTCTGGCTCTCGCGCCGCCGTCGGGGCGCCTGCAAGCCGAGGCGATCACGTTTCGCTACAAGCCCGACGGGCCGCCGCGCCTGGAAGGGGTGAGCCTGACCATCGAACCGGGCGGCATCACCGCCCTGGTCGGGCCCAACGGCAGCGGCAAGACCACCTTCCTCAAGGTGCTTTTGGGCCTCTATCCCCCGGCCGAGGGGCGTGTGCTGCTGGATGGGGCCGACGTGGCCCAGTTCACCCGCGCCGAGTTGGCGGGGTGGGTGGGCTACCTGCCCCAGGAGATCGTGCTGTTCGAGGGCACCATCCGCGACGCCATCGCCATGGGCCACCCGGACCTGGACGACGAGGGCGTGGCGGCGGCCGCGCGCGCCGCCCAGGTCCACGAGATGGTCCTGGATCTGCCCGATGGCTACGCCACCCGGATCGGCGAGGGCGGGCGGCTGCTGTCGGGGGGCATGCGTCAGCGCGTGGCCCTGGCCCGCGCCCTGGCCGGCACGCCGCCCGTCTTGCTGCTGGATGAGCCTTCGTCGAGCCTGGATCGCCTGGCCGAGGAAGGGCTGGCCCACACCCTGGCCGAGCTGGCGCGCACCCGCACCGTGGTGGTGGTCAGCCACAGTCCGCTGCTGCTCTCGCGCTGCAAAAGCGTGGTCGTCATGCAAAAAGGCCGGATCGCGGCGCACGGGCCGGCGGGCGACATCCTGCCGCGCCTGTTTCCCTCCCGCCGTCCGGGGGAGCGGTCGTCATGAACGAGTTTACGCCTCCCCTGGCGCCGTCTCCCGAGGCAGGCAGCCCGCTTCCCGCGCCGACCCCTTCCCCGCCGCCCTCTCCGCCTTCTTCCGGGCGCACGACGCGCGAACGCAAGGCCGAGGCGGGCGCCCCCCCCACCCTGGACGGCCTGCTGGCCCGCCATCCCCTGCCGACGTGGAAGGGGCCGGCGCGGGTGGTCATGGTGTTGCTCGCGGTGCTGATCGGCTGGGCGTCCCAGGCCCGCCTCGACGAGGTGGCCACCGCCCCGGGCGAGGTCGTGCCCGAAGGCAAGACCAAGATCATCCAGCATCTGGAAGGGGGGATTCTCACCGATCTTTACGTGGAGGAAGGCGACGCGGTGGAGGAGGGGGCCCCCCTGATCCGCCTCGCCCTGTCCACCACCTCGATGAGCCGGCCCGAGATCGAGGCCCGCCTGGATGGCCTGGCCCTGACCCTGGCCCGCCTGCGTGCCGAGGCCGACGGCGGGCCGCTGGCCTTCCCGTCCGACGTGGCGGCGCGCCGGCCGGTCCTGGCCGCCAACGAGTCCGCCACCCACCAGGCCCGTCTGTCAGAGTTGCAAAGCACCCTCAAGGTTCTGGCCGAACAGAAGGTGCAGCGGTCCAACGAGGTCCAGGAGCTGCAAGCCCAACTGGAAGCGGCCAAAGCCAGCCTGGCCATCACCCAGAAGCGCTTCAACATCTCGGCCGGGCTCCTGCGCGACGGTCTGACCCACCAGCTGGCGCATCTGGAAATCTCGGCCCAGCTGGAGGACCTGAAGGGCAAGATCGACGCCCTGACCCCGGCCATCGCCCGCACCGAGGCCGCGTTGGGGGAAGTCCTGGAGCGTGAGCGCGAAACCGCCCTGTCGTTCCGCCGCGAGGCCCGGGAGAACATCGGCGACGTGGAACGCGAAATCGTCCAGCTCAAGGACCGCCTGTCGCGGGCCGAGGATCAAGACGAGCGCACGTTGATCCGCAGCCCGGCCAAGGGCATCGTGAAAAACATCAAGCACACCACCCACGGCGCCGTGATCAATCCGGGCGAGCCGATCATGGAAATCGTCCCGGTCGAGGATGTGCTGGTGGTCGCCGCGCGCCTCAACCCGGTCGATCGCGGCTACGTGACCGAGGGGCAGAAAGCCACGGTGAAGGTGACGACCTACGATTACGCTCGCTACGGCGGCCTGGACGGCACCGTGACCCTGGTCGCGCCCGATACCACGGTGGATGAAAAGGGGCTCGCCTATTACCGGGTGATGGTGCGCACCGAAAAAACCTACCTGGGCGCCACGGCCGGGCAGTACGAGATCAAGCCGGGCATGGAAGCGATCGTGGACATCCACACCGGGACCCGCACCGTGGTGGAATACCTGGTTCGTCCGGTCTTGAAACTGCGCCACGAAGCCTTCCGCGAGCGCTGAAGCCAGGACCGGGGCGTCCCGGAGGAAGGCGCGGGGAGGAAGGCGCGGGGAGGAAGGCGCGGAACCGGGGCCCCGGGGGGAGAGGATCCCGGGGGCCCGGTCCAGTGTCCGTCCGTTTCACGTTGAAGCGGACAGACACTGGATCTCTTTGTTTGAGTTTGTCTTTTCGGGAAAAGAGGCCCCCGCTTTTCCCTGACAAACTCTAGCGGCGCGAGCGGGGGTCAGGCCCGCTTGCGCCCGGTGATCATGGCCCGCACCAGGTTTTCCCGGTGCGCGAGGCTGGAGGTCACGACGCCCGTGACATGCAGGGCAATCAGAACCAGCATCAGATTGGCGAAGAACTCGTGCGCCTCTTCCATCGCGCTCTCGCGGTGGGAGCCCTCGTGCCCGCGCTTGCCGTCGTGATCGTCGTCGGCGCGCGCGGTGCCGATGAACAGGCCTGATGCGGGTTCGGCGCTGGCCGTGGTGGTGTAAAAGGGCGCGAGGGGGCCCTGGTGCTTCTCCTGGGCCAGCACCACCATCCCGGTCCAGGTGGTGGCGATCAGGCAGGCGAGCAGCGCCAGGACCATGGCCCCTCCGGCCGGGTTGTGGCCGATATAGCGCGGGCTGCGTCCGGACGCCGTGCCACCCAGATAGGCGAACACAGCCCCCGGTCCCTTGACGAAATCACTGAACCGGGCGTGCGGCGAGCCGATGAACCCCCAGATCACCCGGGCGATGATCACGATCGCAATGCCGTATCCGGCCAGGGTGTGCAGTCCCATGACCTCGTCACCCGAGGCATAGGCCGCGGCAAAGGCCACGACCAGGAACCAGTGCCCATAGCGCACGATGGCATCCCAAACCGGTATCTCGCGCGGTTCGGAAGAAGGCGTAGGCGATGTCTCCATAGGTTAAACCCTCCAGGCCAGGCAGGCGGGGGCGGACACCAGCGCCGCCTCCGGAAAGCCAGACCCTGCCGGGGCGGCCATGAACCGGGCATGAGGGGGGCGTTCATCGTTGGTTCATGCGGGGAGGGGGGGGGAGCTTTCGGGCGCTTTGGCGCGCGTGTTGGGTTTTCGGGCGCTTTAGCGCCCGGTGGGCTGCCGCCCACACCCGCCCGGGGCGATGCCCCGGAGCCCCC
>NZ_BJZO01000145.1 GCF_007992075.1 Pararhodospirillum oryzae | reverse complement strand
CTGAGGAACCCTCTTCCAAGGGTATCCAGGGCTTCATCCGATTGCCCTGGCCCCTGGCAGGGTTGGGTGCCGGAAGGCTCCCCGGGTTTCGAGGAGGCCTACAGCAGGGAATCCACCCATTCGAACAACTTGGTCCGGGGAAGGGCGCCGATTTTGGTGGCCACCACCTGCCCGCCTTTGAACACCATCAGCGTGGGAATGCCGCGCACGCCGTACTTGGCCGGGGTTTGGGGGTTGTTGTCGATATTGATCTTGGCAATGGTCAGGGTGTCGGCCCGCGTTTCCGCCAGTTCGTCAAGCGCAGGGGCGATCTGACGGCACGGCCCGCACCATTCGGCCCAGAAATCGACAAGGACGGGCCCTTCTGCCTGCAAGACATCCTCGTTGAACGAGGCGTCGGTAACCTGCTTCATGGAGGAATCCTTTTGATGTCGCCAGGGGCCAATCGATGGACTTTGCCGTGGGGGAACGCATCGGCCCGGCGGATCGACCTTGTATTAGTGTAGGGATGGGCATTGGCATCCGTCAAGCTGGCCGCGCGGGGAGGGGGATGGCAACCTCCCGCGTCTGATGGCCGGCCTCGTTCTCTTCATCAAGGGGGAGGCAAAGGCGCACCCGGGTCCGGCCGGCGACGCTGGTGTCAAGGGACAGGGTGCCGCCCAGGGTCCGGGTCATCATCCAAGCCGAGTAGGTTCCCAGTCCGGTTCCGTCGCGCTTGCCGACGGTGACGTATTTTTCAAAGAACCGCTCGCGGATGGCGGGCGGAACCTCGCCCGCGTTTTCAAGAACCGCGTGACCCTGGGCCGGGTTTCCGGCGGCGAAAAGATCCAAGGTCACGGTTTCGTTCCTGGGCGAGGCTTCAAGGGCATTCTTGACCAGGTTGGCGAGCAGGGAATGACACAACAGGGGGTCGCCTTGAACCAGGAGGCGGTCGGTCGGGCCGACCGGCCGGTCATTCAGGCGGACCGCGACCACCAGATTCTTGGCCGCGCGCGCGGCCTCCAGCTCGGCCAGAACGGCCCGGGCGCTTCCCACCAGGTCAACGGGCACGGGGTGGAGGTCGTAGAGGCCATTTTCCATGCGATAGAGATCAAGCGAGCGGTTGATCATGTCGAGCATGCGATAGCCGGCCGTTTCGATCAGCCGGATCATGCCGCGCTGGGATTCGCTCAGGGTCGGATCGTCGAGGAGGATCTGGGGCGCGGCCAGAATGGCGTTCAACGGGGATTTCAGATCGTGGCGCACGATGTGCTCGACATCCTCGCGCAGGCGGGCCGCCTCGATCAGGGCCGCGTTTTGGGCCGCCAGCTGGCGCATGGCCGCCACCAGGGAAAGCTGGGTGCGCAGGCGGGCGAGCATGATCTCGGGGCGGAAGGGCTTGTGGATGTAATCGGCGCAGCCCAGGGCAAACCCCAGGGCTTCATCCTGGGCTTCCGCCTTGGCCGTCAGGAAGATGACGGGGAGCGCCGCCGTGTCGGGGTTGGCCTTCAGGCGCCGGCACACCTCGTAGCCGTCCATGCCGGGCATCATCACGTCGAGCAAGATCAGATCCGGCCGGTCGGCCGCGCCCGCCAGCGCCAGGGCCTTTTCTCCACTGGTGGCTGCCTTCAGCCGGTAGTGGTCCTTCAGAATGCCGCTGATGACCGCGATATTGGAGGGCGTGTCATCAACAATGAGAATAAGACTGCGGGCGTCCGGATCCATCAAGGGGGCATCGGTCATGCGGGGGGGCTCTCCGGCGGAAACAGACGTCGTTTCAGGCTTTCAAGGATCGGGCGGGCCTCGTCGAACGCGAAATCCCCAATCAGGGAAAAGAGACGGTCCAGATCTTCTGGCGGCAGCACGGAGCCAAGGATGGCACGATTCTCGATGAGCAGATCGTAGGCGCATGGATCAAAGGCCGCCACGGCTTCATTCAGGTGAGCGATAATCAAAGCGGGATCGGCGCCTTCTGGCAAGGTGGCGTCCGCCGGGAAAGGGGCCTCGGCCGGGCCGGGGGCGCGACAGAGGCGTTCAAGGGCCGCCAGCGCGGCGGCAAAGGCGGGCAGGGTGCGCCTGGCGCCCGTGGCATCGTCCGCGCGCAAGGCCTGCAACAAGGGAGTCGCGGCCGAGGCCAGGGGCATGGCTCCCAACAGGGCTGCCGTCCCCTTGATGGTGTGAACAAGGGCTTCCGCTGCCTTGGTGTCGCCCTGCTCCAGCAAAACGGCGACCCGGGTCGCGGCGGCCCCTTGCCCGTGGGCCAGTCGTTCGAGCAAGGTGCGCTGCACGGTTCCCGCGGCCGGCAGGTAATAAACCGGGGCATCGTTCGCGCCAGGCGCGGGGGGCGAAGTGGGATCGGGCGTTCCGACGGGGGGCATGACATCGGCCTCCAGGCCAAAACGGGCTGAAAAATACACGTCCGTCCCCTGATCCGGGGCGCTGTCGATGTGGATGGTGCCTCCCATCATGCTGACCAGCCGGTTGACCAGGGCCAGCCCCAGTCCCGTGCCGCCATACCGCCGGGTTGTGGAGGCGTCAAGTTGGGTAAAGGGCTGGAACAATCCCTCGCACTGGTCTGTATCCATGCCAATCCCCGTGTCGCGCACGCAAAACCGCAAGGTGGCGTGGGTGTCGTTGCGAAAAAGCACGTCCACGCCCAGGGTGATTTCTCCTTGCTGGGTGAATTTGACCGCGTTGTCCATCAGGTTCACCAGCACCTGGCGCAGGCGCTTGGGATCGCCCCGCACGGTGGAGGGGGTGCCGGGGGCCACGGTAATGGTGACGGGCAGGTTCTTTTCCCGGGCCCGGGCCGCGATCAGGGCACTGGCGGCGGTCATCACCGTGTCGAGATCGAAGGCGACATCCTCGAAGGACAAAACACCCGCTTCAAGCCGTGAATAGTCCAAGATGTCGTCGATCAAGGCCAGCAAGGCCTGGCCGGCGTCGTGAATCGTGTGGACCTGATCGCGCTGGCGGGCCGACAGGGACGACTCCAAAACCAGATGGGTCATGCCCAGGATGGCGTTCAGGGGCGTGCGGATTTCGTGGCTGATGGTGGCCAGGAAGGCATTCTTGGCGTGGTTGGCGGCGTCGGCGCGGGCGGCCACGGTTTGCAGCTGGACTTCAACTTGTCTGCGGGTTTCGATCTCTTGTTCAAGCCGGTGGGTGCGCTCGCGCACGCGGGTTTCCAAGGTGTCGCGCCCGGCGCGCAGGTTGCGGCGCATCTGGTCGAGGGTTTCCCCCAACCGCCGGAATTCATAGGTGTCGAGCATGGGGCGCGGTAAATCCAGCTCGCGTTGTCCCAGGCGGGTGGCATAGGACATCAGCACGTTCAGCGGCCGGGTGATCGACCGTACCACCCCCCACGCCACGAGGCCCAGCCCCAGCAGGAAGCAAAAGGGGATGGCCAGGGCCAGAACGCGCAATCTCAGGCTTTGGTCTTGCCTGGAGCGCTCCAGGGTTTCGCGCAGTTCGCGAAGGGCATGGGTCACCCGCCGTTCCAGGCCGATGACGGTCAGGTCAAGGGCATCCATCCCTTTCCAGGAGTCCACCAGCGCGCTGGCCAGCGTCCGGCTTTCCTCGGTCAAGGCGGCGAAGGAAGGGTCCCGGGAGGAGGGGGCGCACAGGGCCTCGGCGCGCCGGGCCGCTTGTCCGAGGCCTTCCAGGGCCAAGGCGGCGTTGGCGCTGAAACGGGCCGGGTCTCCGGCTGTGCTCAGATCGGTGACCACCAGGCTGTCCAGGCCGACGGTCCATGCCAGCAATCCGTTCACGACCCCCTCTGCCTGGACCTCGGGCAAGGGGGCGCAGCGCTCGCGTGCCTGCCGGATCACGCTCTGGCCAAGCGCCGCGAGCGAGCGGGATTGATGTGTAAATATTTTAAATTTTTCAAGGAATTGCGAAACAGTGAGTTCCAGAAGCGCGGTGCTCTCCCGCACCCGGTCCAGGGAAGGGCGCAGCGCCGGGGGCAAGGCGGGGCGAAGGTCGGCCAAGGGATCCAGGGAAACCGCCAGCATCATCTGGGCCGGGGCATCCTCCTGGTTCAGGGTATGACGAAGCAGGTGGCGTTCCTGGCTGGCGCGCAGGAAGGCCTGCTCGACCTCGGCCAGATGCAGGACCTGGGTGACGGCCCCCAGCTCGCGTTCCTTCAAAAGCCAGACCACGGCTTCCGAACCCACGATGGCGAGCACGCTCACCAGGACCAGAAGGTGCAAACGGATCGAGATCACACGACGTTTCCTTCACCGGGGAAGGGGGAGGTCCCGGAAGCCAGCCCACCTTCGGAGAATCCCCGGAGCTGGCTTCAATGCACCGTTACGGAAAACCACGTGCCAGCGGACGACCAGAATGCATATCCGTCCCCGGCCCGGCGGCTTCAAGGGTGGCCTGCGAGGCCTGGGTTGAGTCCTTTCTTATGTATCCGCATGCCTGAATAAACGCCAGGGGCACCCTCGGGGCAATCGGCTGAAGCCCTGGATGTCCTCGGAAGAGGGCTCCCCCA
>NZ_BJZO01000144.1 GCF_007992075.1 Pararhodospirillum oryzae | reverse complement strand
GGCGGCGCACGGCTTGTGCCGCGTGAGTCAAGCGCACGGAGTGCGTGCCTGGCGCTTGAGGGCATCGAAAAAACGCCCGGGCAATCGGTTCATTCGATTGTCCTGAGGGGCGTTGCGGGCGGCCGGGAATGTTTCATATAGTTCCCTCATGTTGCATCAGGGGAAACACGATGCCGGAGGACACGATGAAAGATCCATCCCAGGACCCGCATGCCTTGGAAGGCGCTCCGGAAAACAGCCTGGAAGTGGCCATCGGGCGGCAGGTGCGCGAGTACCGGACCAAGCTGGGCATGACGGTGGCCGACCTGGGCCGCCAGGCGAAGCTGTCGCATGGCATGCTTTCGAAAATCGAGAACGGGGTGACCTCGCCCTCCTTGTCGACGCTTCAGGCCCTGTCGCGGGCGTTGAACGTTCCGGTGACCGCCTTCTTCCGCAAGTTCGAGGAACAGCGCGACGCGACCTTCGTCAAGGCGGGCGAGGGTCTGCTGATCGAGCGTCGAGGGACCCGCGCCGGGCATCAGTACCAGCTTTTGGGGCATACGATCGGTAAAAGCCTGGTGGTCGAGCCTTATCTGGTGACTCTGACCGAAGAATCCGATGTCTTTCCCTTGTTTCAGCACGCGGGGCTGGAGTTCATTTATTTGCTGGAGGGAGAGGTTGCCTATCGTCATAGCAACAAGCTCTATCCCATGAAGCCCGGGGATTCCTTGTACTTCGATGCCGACGCCCCGCATGGACCAGAAGAACTTATCAAACTTCCGATCAGACTTCTCTCGGTTATTGTCTACTCAAGAGCGGGGGACAATTAACGTCCATTGATTGTTGTTTCGGCAGGTTCCCTGATCTGTTAAGAAGAAAAAACCGGATCTCCTGGGGTCTTGGGCTCGGGTGCGCAATGCTTTCCATCGGGGGCAGGCTCACCCTTTGCAGGTCTTGCCGCGGTCTCACGCGACACGGCACACTGAAGGCTCCTCGGCGCGGGAGGACCCTATTGCGGCTTCTCCCGGGGATTCCCAAGTAAAAATCAATGGCGATTTCCCACGCCGAGATGAACAACTAGAAAGGCTTCCAGGGCCAGCCTGGACTTCTGGACGGGCAGGTGTATTATGCAACCGACTTATACAAAAGCTGAAAGAATCGTTGATGGAACGGTTCACGTCATTGGGGTGATTGCCTCCTTGACGGCAATCGGAATCTTGTTGGGGCTGGTTATTCCCAGCGGAGATGGCCGCTTGATTACCGCCGCTGTTATTTACGGCGTGGGCTTGCTGGCCACCTTTGGGTTTTCGGCCGCCTACAACCTGGCGCTGGGGTCGCGGTTCACCGAAATCCTGCGCCGCTGCGACCACGCGGCCATTTACGTCATGATTGCCGGAACCTACACCCCCCTGGCCCTGGTGTGCATTGGAGGGTGGGTTGGCATCACCTTGCTGTCGGTGGTCTGGGGCGTTGCCGCGATCGGGCTGGTCTTGAAACTGGTCTGGCACCGGCGATTCGAGCGGTTGTCCCTGTTCTTGTACCTGGCCCTGGGTTGGGCGGGGCTGGCCGCGATTGGCTCGATCATCGCCGCGTTGCCGGTTGCCGCCCTGATCTTGCTGCTGGTCGGGGGCGTCGTGTATTCGGTCGGGGTGGTGTTCCACCTGTGGACCCGCCTCCAGTTCCAAAACGCCATCTGGCACATTTTCGTGCTCGCGGCGGCGGGGTGCCATTACGCGGCGGTCCTCGACGCCATCTTGCCGGCGTGACCCAGGCGGGGCGCGGCCCCGGCGTTCCTGCGGGAGCCGGGGCCTTGCCCTGATCAGCCGGAAGAGGGCGGGGCCGGTTCGCTTTCCCGTGCATCGGCGGAGGGCCGCAGGCGCGCGATTCCCTGTTCCGATCCCCAATGCAAGGCCGCGCCCACCAGCCCCCCCACCATGACCTCGGCCCCGCGCCATAGGCCGGCCTCGACCAGGGGCGTGGCCTCGGGATCGGTGAGGAACACGATCGGGGCCGTCCACATCGCCACCCGGACCAGGGGGAAGCGTCGGGCCAGGGCGGCGCTGACGGCCACGGCACAGGTCATTTGCACGGCAACCCCCGCTCCCCAAAGATCCAGAAGGCTGCCGACGGCCACCGCCACGGCAATCCCCACCACCGTCCCCGATAGCCGCCCGATGGTGGCGCTGGTGGTTTCGGTGAGACGCTCCTGGGAAACAATGATGCCGGAAATGGCCGCCCACACCGGATGGGGCAGGCCGACCCATCCCGCCAGCTCGTAGGAGAGCAAGGCGGCCGCCGAGCAACGGGCGACGAAGGCCCCATGCCGGGCCCAACTGTTCTCGGGCACCGGCAAGGCGCGGGGAGCCGGGGATACGCGGGGGCTGGCAAATTTCCACGAGAAAAGCATCCGGGGTTTCCTTCGAACCGGCCGCCCTATCGGATGATGTGGGCGATCAGCGGGGCCGCCAGCACGTTCAGAAGCCCGGCCAGCACCATGGAAAGGCCCGAGATGGCGCCTTCCTCGCGTCCGATCTGGTGGGCGCGCGCGGTGCCCACCGCATGCGCCCCAACCCCGAACAAGGCCCCCCGGGCCAGGGGCGAGCGCAAGGGCAGGCCGGCCAGCAGCAGGTCGCCCACCGTGGCGCCCACGATGCCGGTCATGACCACGAAAACGGCCGTCAAATCGGGATTGCCGCCGATGGCGCCCGAGACTTCCATGGCGAACGGGGTACTGATGGAACGCGGCAGCAGGCTGGCGCGCACGGTGTCATCCACCCCCAGCAGGGCGGCCAACCCCCAGCTGGTGGCGATGGCGGTCACGCTGCCCGTGATCATGCCGACCAGCAGCAGTGGCCAGTGCCGGCGAATCAAGGCGCGCTGCTCGTAGATCGGCACGGCAAAGGCCACCGTGGCCGGGCCCAGCAGCGCCACCAGCCAGCGCGTGCCCTGGATGTAGTCCTGATAGCTTTCGTGCACGAACAGCAAGGTCGCGGCCAGCACGACCGGCGTCACCGCGACCGGCATCAGCCACCGCGACGGCCACCGTCGATATAATGCCTTGGATGCGCGGTAAAAGACGATGGTGATCGCCGACCACAGCAATCCCTGGACCAGCGGGTCATTCCACGACAGGGCAGGCATCGCGCTTCCTCCAGCGCCAGCACAGATCCACGCTCAGCGCGGTCACGGCCATGACCGCGAGGGTGCTGAGCACAATGATGGCAAGCAGCTTGAGCCCCAGCAGCCCCAGGAACTCCTGGTGGTTCATCACCGCGAGCACCGCGGGCACGAAAAACAAGAGCATCTCGGCCAGGAACCAGTCGGCGCCCCGCTTCAGGCTGAACAGGCTTACCCGACCCAGCGCCAGCAGTCCCAGGGCCAGGCCCATGCCAATCAGGCCGCCGGGCACGGGAATCCCCATCGTGCGCGCGGCCAGCTCGCCAGCCAGCCACAAGCCCACGACAACACCAATCTGCAAAAGGCGACTGCGCCGAAACCGGCGCCGGGCGTGGACAAACAAGACACGTGGACTCATCGGCGTGTTCCAACACTCAAGAAAGGGAAGGGGCGGAAGCCACCCCGGGCTCGTGCCCGGTTTTCGGACAGGGGAAAGGGCGGCCGTGCTTCCCAAAAGGTAAGGGGGCTTGTACGATGAAAAAAATGAATTGATCGAATGGAATTCATTCCATGAGAGAATGGCCATGGAGCTCAAGGCGCTACGGGTTTTCGTGGAAGTGGTCCGGCAGGGGGGCTTTTCCAAGGCCGCCAAGGTCCTGTTTTCCACGCAATCGACGGTGAGCAAGGCGATCAGGCAGCTGGAGGACGAAACCGGCGTGCCGTTGCTCGACCGGATCGGGCATGGCAGCACGCTCACGGCGGCCGGCGAGATCGTCTATCGCCGGGCCTTGCGTCTGCTGGCCGAGCGCGACGACCTGAAGGCGGAACTGGCCGATCTTCGGGGCCTGCGTCGGGGGGTACTGCGCCTGGGCCTGCCACCGATCGGGGCGAGTTCGCTGTACGCGCCGGTGCTGGCCTTGTATCGGCAGCACTATCCGGGGATCGAGATCCGCCTTGTCGAGCATGGCAGTGATCGCCTGATGGAAATCCTTCAGGCCGGCGAGATCGATTTCGCCGGTTTGTTATTGCCCATCGCCGGGGAATTCGAGTGGCAGGCGGTCCGTCGCGAGCCGCTGCTGGCCTTGCTGCGCGACGATCACCCCCTGGCCAGGCGGCCGGTGGTCACGCTCAAGGATCTGGAGCACACCCCGTTCATCCTGTTTGGCAGTGGGTTTGCCCTCAACCGGATTTTGCTCGACGCCTGCCAGCGTCGGGGCGTGACCCCCAACGTGGTCATCCGGTCCATTCAGATCGATTTCATCGCCGAGTTGGCCGGGGCCGGCCTGGGGGTGGCTTTCCTGCCACGCATGATTGCCCATCAGCTGGCCCATCCCCCCATTCGTCTGATCGCGCTCGATGAGCCCGAAACGGACTGGAACATGGCCATGGCCTGGCGCCGCTCGGCGTATCTGCCGCCGGCGGCGGAAGCGTGGCTTGCGTTGTTGCGGGCGGTCCATGGGGGGTGAGGCGTCCCGGGCGGGTTGGTTCTGCGGGCGCCGTGCGCCTGTCGGGCTCGCGCCCGACCCCCGCCCGCG
>NZ_BJZO01000143.1 GCF_007992075.1 Pararhodospirillum oryzae | reverse complement strand
CGCCCGGCACTTGAGGGCATCGAAAAAACTCCAGGGTAATCGGTTCACCCGATTACCCTGGGGAAAGGCCGGGGGGCCCGGCGCGCCGGCCGTGCCCCCCGGTTCAAGCCATCATGAGGAGATCAGCGCCGCAAATCGATTTCGACGCCCGGTTCTCCCGAGAACTCGACCAGGATGTTGCTGTCCTGGACCCAGTACTGGCACGCCAGGCGGTAGGGCGGCGGAATATCCTCGACCTCGGCCTTGGCGAGGAGCTCCTTGCTCAGCTTGCCATTGACCGACAGCGTGACCTTTTCATGTTCGGTCAGGGCCTGGCCCTTGAGGCTGGATCCATCAAGCGGCGTGACCTTGACGAGGCACGAACCGCACTGCCCATCCTGGCACTGGCATGGGATGGGAATATCGTTCTTGCGAGCCAGAGCCAGCAAGGTGCCCTTGTCGCCCGCCACCGCGTAGACGGTGACATCCTTGGGCATGATGGGCGAGGAAAAGGTTACGTTGGCCATTGAAATCCCCCTGATTGTCAAAATGGCTCTGGTCCCGGCAAGCCGGGTTTCCGGTTAAACCACACACGTGCGCCGCCGGGGGGAGACCGGCCGCCCCGGGGCATTCCCGGGCCGGTCGCGACGGACCTTCGAGTTGTTCCAGTCCCAGACCCCGAAGTCAAACCCATTCGCGCGGCACACCCCGGGAAAGGCACCAGGCGGCCACAAGGCCCCTTGAAACCGCCCGGCGAACGGGTGATACCCTGAAGCCCGGATCGTGTTCCCCGCGCCGTCCCAAGGGCCGGGGCAAGCGGATCGAGACCGGGACGGCCCCAAGGCACCCTCCTTTTTTGGCGCCGGCCCCCGAAACGTGACAGGATGCGCCCGCGTCGGGCAGCCGGCCGGATCACCCGCCGCCCCCGAAGGCACGGCCCAAAACGCGGGCCCGGGCCGCGAGGGGGCGCCGGCCGGGTTGAAACAGGGCCCGTCGTCGGGCTGGAAGGCGGGGCGTCAGGCGTCGCCAGGGGGGAATGAAGCAAGGAAAGGGCGCGGGAAGCCCCGCTTTTGTTTCGTGGACCGCACAGGGTTGGGCATGGCGTTGATGAAAACGGATCCCTTGGCCCCTGGGGCTTTTTCCGACCTGGCGGCCGTGGCCGGCGGATTGTGGGATCCGTTGACGGAAGGACGGTGCGCCGCCGCCCGGGCCGCCGTGGACTTCCCCGACAGCGTCCCCCTGCTGGTCGCCCGCCTGCGCGTGGAAACCGACCCCAAGGTGTTTGGCACCCTGGAAAGCGCCCTGGTCAGCATTGGATCGGACGCGGTGGTCATGGGCGTGGTCCCCCTGCTGCGCGCGCCCAAGCCGGCGGTGCGCATCGTGGGCACCGACATCCTGCGGGCCCTGGGGGGACGCTCCGAGCCGGTGGTCCGGGCCCTGCTGACCGACGACGACCCCGCCTTGCGCATGATCGGCGTCACCATCGCGCGCACGCTGCCCAATCCCGACGCGCCGTCGTGGTCCTTGGACATGCTGCGCCGCGAATCGCATCCTGGCGTGTGCATGGCCGCCCTCGACAGCCTGGCCCAGTCGCGGCCCGCCGGCCTGCGGCCCCCCGGCCTGGCGCCGGTGCTGCTGGACCTCAAGACCCGCTTTCCCGAGGCCGACGACATCGCCGCCTCCGTTGACCAGCTTTTGCGCCTGGAGGGACTCCCGGCCCCCCGTGCCCCATGACCGCGCCTCCTCCCTGTCCTCTCGTCGTTGCCATCGCCAACCGCAAGGGGGGATCGGGCAAGACAACGACCGCGGTCAACCTGGCGGTCGAATGGGCCATGCGGGGCCAGCGCACCGTTTTGATCGACCTGGATACCCAAGGCCACGCCGGCCTGGGGGTGGGGCTGCGCCGGCGCCCCGATCCGGCCCGCACCGTGCATGCCCTGTTTCGCGACGGGCCGCGTGCCCGGCCCGAGACCCTGGCGCGGCCGACCATGGTGGAGAACCTGCGGCTGATCCCCGCCGATCCCCTGTTCGATTATGGCACGGCGTCGCGCGATCCCGGGGTGCTGCGCGCCTTCCTGCGCGGGCCCGACGCGCCCGAGTGCGACTGGGTGATCCTTGACACCCCCCCGACTCGGGATGTCCTGCTCACCGGGGCCCTGATCGCCGCCCACGCCGTGGTCGTGCCCTTCATGCCCCAGCCCCTGGCGCTGCTGGGAATCCGCCAGCTTGCGCGCGTGTTTCACGACGTGGCCACGGGATACGAACAAGACCTGCGCACCTTGGCCTTGCTGCCGGTGATGATCGATCTGCGGCTGCGCATGCACCGGGAGATCATGGACGCCGTGGAGCGCATGTTCGGGCCGGGCCTGCTGCTCGAAGGCATCCATGGCTCGGTGCGCCTGGCCGAGGCCTTCGGGCTGGGGGTTCCGATTCGCCGGCATGCCCCGGGCAACCGGGCGGTCGAGGATTTCCGTCTTCTGGCCGATGCCCTGGACGGCCGCCTGCGAGGAGGACGCTTGCAAACGGGGCCCGACGCGACAACCTACCTTGAAACGCCGACGCCCCCCCTGCCCCACGCGGACGGATCGGACGCTCCCGCGTCCTGAGCCGGCGGCGGAACCAGGGGGCCAACCGGATCGAGCACGCGGGAGAACGGCCCGAAACTGGAGAGAGACCAGAAGAAGCCAAGAGACCGGTTTGTCCGGGCCTCGCCGGTTTTGAACTGACTTCTTTCTGCCACCGCGCCTGTTTGTCACGCTTCTTTTCGGTTTGTGCATCGGCCAGTCTTGCCTTTGAGTATCTCATCGGCGATGCTATGGCGGTAACGGCGCTCCGACGTCCTCGCCGGGCACGCGTTCACCCTTGTACACCCGGTTGTCGTAGGGAAGATTCAGCATGGCCGTCCAACGTCCTCGTCGTGTGTTTGCCATTGAACGGACCATGCAGCGTCAGGCCGCGGCCCAGGAACTGGGGCTGGCGCTGCCCGCCCCAAGCGCCGAACCAAACGTGCCCACCGGCAATGGGGGCCCCGACTCGGGCCTTATCGGGCAACTCCTGATCGAGGTCAAGGAGCTGCGCCGCGAACTGGCGGCCCTCAAATCCGAAAAAAATGGCGAGTCCGACGCGCCGCGCCCCACCATTGACCCCGACGAATCCCAGCTCCTGCGCATCGAGATCGCCGGCATGATTCGCTCGCTGGCCATGGCCAAGCGGGAAATCGCCGAGATCAAGCACCCCATGGCCGACGAGGACCGGGTCCAGCGCGCCACGTTCGAGCTTGATGCCATTGTCGGCGCCACCGAGCGCGCCACCCACCGGATCCTGGACGCGTCGGAACGCATCAACATCAATTGCGACAAGGTGTTCAGCCTGATCGGCGACGACGAAATGCTGTCGCCGCTAATCAATAACATCGCAACCGAAGTTTTTACCATCATCGAAGCCTGTAACTTCCAGGATATTACCGGACAGCGCATTTACCGCGTGGTCAAGACCCTGGAATTCATCGAGGACCGTATCAAGAAAATCATCGAAACCTGGGGCGTTTCAGCATTCGCCGACCTCCCGCTGCCCCAGACCGACGTCGTGGTGCACACCACCGACGCCCTTGTCGACGGCCCGCAGCTGGAAAGCGCGGCCCTCAGCCAGGCCGACATCGATGCGCTGTTTGGCTAATCCCACGCGGGGCCGCCTGGCCCCCCTGCTCCTGCTGGCCCCGCTGCTGGGGGGATGCTCGTACCTGAGCGCCACCTACGCCTTGCAAGACGCGGTGGGCGCGCGCCCCTCGGATGCGGATCGGCGTTGGGAAACCTGCGAAAAGGCCCGCGCCAACATGATCGCCGCGCGCGATCCGGTCGAGGCCCGGCGCTGGGAGCTGCTGCGCGAGGATCTGTCGTGTCCCACCCAGCGCGAGATCCTGGAACGCTGATGTCCGGGTCGCCCCGCGCGGGCGCGCCCCGCTAACCCGTTTTTTACCGCCGTCCTCCATCCTCACCCCCCGATAGGGCACCGGCCGCGCCGCGCGACAAGGCGGTTCCGCCGGCCGGACGGGAGGTCTCATGAAACCAGGATCCGCCTTGGGCAGGCACGGCACGGGCGTGAACGGGCTGGGAAAACTGGCGGCCGTGGCCGCTCTGGCCGGCGTGGCCGCGTGTGCCAGCGAAGCCCCCCTTCCACCGCCCGAAGCCTCGCCCCCCGCGCCCACGCCGGTGGGCACCCCTCTTGCCACCTTGGACCCGGCATCCCTGCCCAGCTACCAGGTCGGCGACAGCTTCACCTTCGACAACCCCCCCGAGGTCTGGACGGTCCTGGCGGTGGACGAACGCGGCCGGGTTGAATGGCGTTCCAGCCTGGGAGCGCGACGCACCACCACCAACGACCCCCTGCTGCCCAGCTTGCACCACGCCACCCCCGGCGGGCAGGAACTCGCGCGCATTTTGCACCAGAACACCGCCTTGTTCCCGCTTCAGGCCGGGGCCGATGGCCGGTTCACCGAGGCCGTGGGCTTGGCGACGCCCCCGTACACCCAGTCGTTCACGTGGTCGTGCGGGGTTGACGGCATGGTGGCCCTGGATGTCCCCGCCGGGCATTTCGACACCTACCAAGTGGGTTGCCGGCGCTCCGACGGGTTGCGGGCCGTTTCGTATTACGCCCCACAGGTCGGCTACGTGGTGCGCCGCGACCTGAGCATGCCCGACCAGCCGGTGGAAGTGCGCCGTCTGACCGCGTTCACCCACGCCGGGCCCGCCCCCGCCTCGCCTTCCCCCGCTTCCCCTTCCCCCGCCTCCCCTTCCCCCGCTTCCCCTTCCCC
>NZ_BJZO01000142.1 GCF_007992075.1 Pararhodospirillum oryzae | reverse complement strand
CTCCAGGGCAATCGGTTCATCCGATCGCCCTGCGCGCCGGGGCCCTTGCGCCGGGGGGGGCGCCGGAAAGAAGGCGCCAGCGCCCGGCCGGGGTGTGGTGGGGGACGAAATCAAGGCCGGACATCGGGCCCGGACGGTCGCTTTTCCCGCCCGCCCCCGTCATCCGGGCAAGGTCCCCGTCATCCGGGCAAGGTAAGGAGTCGGGGCACCGCCAGCCTGTGCAAGAAGGCCTCGTCATGGCTGGCGATCACCATCGCCCCGTCATACGCCGCCAAGGCGGTTTCCAAGGCCTCGACGCCGTCCAGATCAAGGTGATTGGTCGGTTCGTCCAAGATCAGCAGCCGGGGCAAGGGCACGGCGCCCAGAACACAGGCCAGGCCGGCCCGAACCCGCTCGCCTCCGCTGAGCGTGCCGACGCGGCGCAGGGCATCCCCCGCGCGAAACATGAAGCGGGCCAGCACCGCGTGCGCCGTGTGGTGATCCGCTTGGGGATGGAGCCCCAGAAAACTGTCGAGCAGGCTCAGCCCGGGGTCGAGCAGCCCAAGGTGCTGATCAAGCACCGCGAAGGGCACCTTGAGATCGACCGTGCCCCGGGTGGGGAGAATCCGCCCGGAGATCAGCCGGATCAGCGTGGTTTTGCCGCTGCCGTTCGGTCCGGCGATGGCAAGGCGCTCCGGGCCGGTCAGGGAGAACGAAAGGTCGCGGATGACCGGATGCCCCGCGTCATGGCCGCCGCTCACGCCCTCCAGCCGGAGCACCGTCGCGCCGGCGGGCAGCCCCGTCGAGGGGATCTCCATGCGCAAGGGCTGGAGAATGTCGATTTTCTGGCGTGCCACGGCAAGGGCGCTTTCGGCCGAGTCGCGTCGGGCGTCGCGCAGGCGCGCGTGGGCGCCGCTCGACGCCTCGGCCCGTTCCCTGGCGGCATCCAGGAGGATTTTCGACTGCCCCCCCTTCGCCCGGCTCTTGCGCCCCTGGCTGTCCTTGCGTGCCTTGCGTTCGGTGGCCTGCCGGGCCCGCCGCGCGCTTTCGGAACACGCCTTTCGCGCCTGGGCCAGGGCCTGATGCGCCGCGTTCCGCTCGGTTTCCTTGTGGCGCAGGAATTCGTCGTAGGGTCCGCTGCATCGGGTTGCTCCCCGCGCGGTCAGTTCGACGATGGCATCCATTTCAGCCAGAAGGGCGCGGTCATGGCTGATGACCAGGGCTCCCGCCTTCCACTGCCGCATAAGGTCGAGGACCGCCCGCCGTCCGGCCTGGTCAAGGTTGTTCGTCGGCTCGTCGAGCAGCAGGAAATCGGGTCGGGCCAGGAGCAGGGCCGCCAGGGCGGCGCGGGTGCGCTGTCCCCCGGAAAGGCTTGTCACCAAGGCTCGCGGGTCGGCCGCGAGTCCGCAGCGCCGCAAGGCCCCTTCCATGCGTGAAAACAACACCGGGTCGTCCGGCTCGCCCTGTTCCCTGGTCCGCGGTTCCCCTGTTCTTGTCCCGTCGGGCCCCAGGATCGCGGCGTGTCGATGGAAGAGATCGGCAAGGGTTTCGTCGGGATCTTCCCGCACGTCCTGCTTCAGAAGGCCCAGCGTGCCGCAAACGCGCACGCTGCCCGACGCGGGCCGCAGCTCGCCCGAAATCAGGCGCATCAGCGTGGTTTTCCCGCTTCCGTTTCGCCCCACGATTCCGGTGCGTTCGAAGCCAAAGGTTACGCTGAGGGCTGGGAAAAGCGTGGTCCCGTCAGGAAAGGACCACGTCAGGTTGGAAAGAGAAATGAATCCAGGCATGGAACAGACCCTTTTGCGGCAATGAAAAAGCGGCGAAAGAAGTCTGGTTCCGATCCATGTCAATGGGTTCCTTCTTCGGGTGATCCGGCGTTCGGATCGCGCGGTTTTTTATGAGACCGACGGACTTTAAACAAAATTCGGGTGCGGCGCTCTCCCTTTTTTGTTTTCACCGTCACCGTGTCCGAAAAGTGGTTTAGCGCTGATCCAGTTTCAGTTCGATCCGGCGGTTGCGGGCCAGCGCGGCCTCGTCGGTGCCGGGATCGATGGGCTGATATTCGCCAAAGCCGGCCGCCGCCAGGCGCTGGGGCGGAACCCCTTGCGAGATCAGGAAGTTAACCACCGAAATCGCCCGCGCGGCCGAGAGATCCCAGTTCGATTGAAATTGAGAGGTGTTGATCGGCCGGCGGTCGGTGTGTCCGTCCACGCGCAAGATCCAATCGATATCGGGCGGAATCGTCCGGGCGATCTGCATCAGGGTCTGGGCCAGCCGGGTCAGGGTATCCTGGCCGGCGGGCTGCAACACGTTCGACCCGCTGGGGAAAAGCACCTCGGATTGGAAAACGAATCGATCGCCCACGATGCGCACGTCGTCGCGGTTGCCCAGAAGGGCCCGCAAGCGCCCGAAGAACTCCGACCGGTAACGCTGCAACTCCTGCACCTTCTCGGCCAGGGCGGCGTTGAGGCGCTGGCCAAGGTCGGCGATCTGCACTTCCTGTTCCTGGCTGCGGGCCTCGCTGGCCTCCAGCGCTTCTTGCAAGGATGCCAATTGCTTGCGGAGCTCCTCCATTTGGGCGTTGAGCAAGGCGGCGTGGGCGCGTGCCTCGTCGGACAGCTTGCGTTCCTCGGCCAGTTGTCCCTCGCGTTCGGACAAGGTGGCGCCTTGCTTGCGAATCTCGGCTTCCAGCTCGTCGCGCAGGGCCTTGAGCGCCGCCACGTCCTGCTCCAGCTTGGCCACTCCGGCCAGGCGATCGCGCAATTGCTGGTTTTCGAAGGTGGCCGCGTCGGCCTCGCGCAGGCGTGCCGACAGGGAATCGACGCGCGTGTTGGCGTCCTTCAGTTCTCCCGACAGCTGCGACAAGGACAAACGCAGATCGTCGTTGTCCTTGCGCTCCATGGCCAGGACCTCGGTCATCTGCTTCAGGCGCCGGGTCAGCTGTTCGAGCGCGGCATCCCGCCCCGACAAGGCATGCGCGAGAAAAAACTGGGAGAGAACAAACACCATGAGCGCGAACATGGTGATGATCAGCAACGTGGAAAGCACATCCACGAAACCGGGCCAGATATCGAAGGACCGCGCGCGACGGCGCACCAAGCCGGCCATGGGCGTGCCCTCCCTTACCCGTCCGACCGCTTCGCCGGGTCGAGCCCGGCGAGGGGGCGCGACGCCGGGTCAAGCCCGGCGATGGTTCGCGCCAGCATGCGGATTTCGCCCCGCAGTTCCTTCAGCATCACCTCGCGACCCTGAACGGTCTGGTTGGCGATGTAGGTCACGGCCGCGTCAACGTTGCGCACATGGGCCGCCATCTGCTCGTCCGCCAGGGCGCCGTGGGGCGTGGCCTGGCGGGTCATCGACTCCGAAAGCTGGGTGAGCACCGGGCGCAGATCGGCGTGGGTTTCGGCCAGGCGCAGCAAAACCGCCTGCTCGGTGCGCATCTGGTCGGCGAGCACGGCCACGGTTTCCGCCATGTCGCGGATCTGGGCTCCGGTGGCGAGGCTGGTTTCCTGGCTGCGCGCGATGGTCCGTTGCAGATCGTCCAGGCTGTCGGCGGTTTTTTCCAGAAGAGCCTGAAGATAGGCGGGCACCGGGGTGTCTCCGTCGCCGGTCCCGGCGCCCGACCCCAGGCGGGTCTGCTTGGAAAGCCAGTCCTCCAGGGCATTGTAAAAGGAGTTTTGCGCCTGGCCGGCCTGAAGATCCAAAAAGCCGAGAACGAGCGAGCTGGACAGGCCGAACAACGATGATGAAAAAGCCGTGCCCATGCCCGACAGCGGGGCTTCCAGCCCGGCCTTGAGGTCGGAAAACACGGCGTTCAAGTCGCCTTCGCCCAGCGACAAGGTGCCAATGACCCGCGCGATGGACCCCACGGTCTCCAGCAGGCCCCAGAAAGTGCCCAGCAACCCCAAAAACACGCACAGCCCCACGAAATAACGGGCCATTTCGCGGTTTTCATCCAGCCGGGCGGCGATGCCATCCAGCAATGCCCGCGAGGCGATCGCCGAAAGCGAGTATCGCCCCCGGTCACGGCCGCGTTCCTTGTGCTCGGCCAGCATCGTGGCCATGGGCGACAGCAGGCGGGGCATGGCTTCCGACGACACGCTGGCCTGGCCCCGGCTGAAGGCCTCGATCCAGCGGACTTCCGGGCCCAGGCTGACCACATGGCGGAAGTTCAAGATGATGCCAACCAGCCCCACCCCCAAGATCAGTCCGTTGAGCGCCGGATTCGAGAGGAAAAAGTGGGCCATGGTGGGCGCCAGCACGGCCGCCACCGCGGCGACGGCGGCCAGGAACACGACCATGCGGATTAAAAAAACGCGGGGCGGGGTCATGAGGGCTCCTCGCAAGGCGGGTCTGGAGTCCGTCGGTTTCGGATAAAAACGGACAGACTGTGCATCCCTTTGTTTGAGTTTGTCTTTTTGGGAAAAGCGGTGCTTCTCCCCCAGAAGAACTCCAGGGCACGAAGGACGCACGAGCCCCCCAGCCCCCCCAAGGCGGCCTGGAACCCACGTCCCGGACCACGTTTCACGCCTTGCTAGTGCGAGTCGATGTCGAGATCGACCCGATCCCGGTTCGGCCCGCCCTGGTCTCCCAGCGCGCGCACCTCGATCGAGGGACTGCGCACGCCTTTGTTCATCAGGTAGGCGCGCACGGTCAGCGCGCGGGTGAGCGACAGCCGCTTGGCGCGGTTCAAGCCGCCGCTGCCTTCGGCGGTGGCGTAGGCCATGACCGTGATCCGTCGCCCGGGATCGGCCAGGGCCTGGGCGGCCAGGCGATCCAGGCGCTCGCCCGCGTCCGGGGGCAGATCGGCCGAGCCGGTGGCGAAGGACAAGGAAACCCCGCGCGGCACGGGGGCCGGCTGGGCACGCGTGGCCACCTGGTCGGACGAGGGGGGCGCGCTTGCCCGGGACGGCGTGGGGGGGGGAATCGGCGCCGACAACGAGGCTCCCCTCGCCGGCGCGTCAGGGGTGGGGCGCGACAAAGCCCGCCCTTCGACCGGGGGAGCCTCGCCGACAGGGGTATTCGCGCCGTCATCCCGGGCGGTTTGCACCGGCACCCCTCCGGTGCTCAGGCGCGGCGTTTCGGTCCGCGTGGTGGCAACGGGAGGGCGCGCGGGGGCGGGCTGGGTTGCCGCGAGGGGGGCAAGGCGCGGGGCCTGCTCCTCTGGCGGGGCCGGGGGGCGCGCGGCGGAAGGGGGG
>NZ_BJZO01000141.1 GCF_007992075.1 Pararhodospirillum oryzae | reverse complement strand
TTTTTCGCGGGGAACCGACATTGTCGCGGGCGCGGTTTGGGGTCATCCTGCGAGGCCCTGTTCCCCCCTGGAGTGCGTCCGCTTCACATTGGAGAGGACACACCCTGGATTCCTGTGTTTGAGTTTGTCTTTCGGGAAAAGGCGCCCGCGCCCTTTTCCCTGACACACTCCAGTCCCCGCGAGGAGATCCCCCACGGGATCCGACCGCGCGGGGAGCCCGAGGAGCCCGCCCCATGACGTTTCCCCCCCTGACGCCCGTTGTGCTTGGCCTTGGTCTTGTCGCGGCCTTGCCCGCCTTGAGCGCCCTGGGCGTGACGCCGACCGAGGAACCCGTGCTGCGCCGCGTGGTGATGAGCACCGGCGGCGTGGCCTTGTTTGAATACACCGCCCCCACCCACGGCACCCAGCCCCTGACCCTGACCGTGCCCCTGGAGCAGGTGGACGACGTGCTGCGCACCTTGTCGGTCACCGATCCCGCCGGCCCGGTTGTTGGCGTGCGCCTGGCCGGGCAGGCTCCCCTGGCCGAGGTCTTCCGGACCCTGCCCCTGGATCCGGACGCCCTGACCTCGCCCGCCGCCCTGCTCGACGCCTTGCAAGGGACGCCGGTCACCCTGGGCGGCCCGCGCGCCGTGAGCGGCCGCCTGCTTTCCGTCACCCCGGAAACCACCACCCTGCCCGACGGCGGCCAGCAGACCCGTCATCGCCTGGGCCTGATGACCGCCCAGGGCCTGCGCCAGGTCATCTTGGAAGAGACCGACAGCCTGTCGTTCGACGACCCGGCCGTGGCCGAGGCCGTGCGCCTCGCCCTCGAAGCCCTGGCCGGCGCCCACCACAAGGACGCCCGCACCTTGTCCATCGCGCTTTCCCCCGGCGAGGCGCGCATGGTCCGCCTGGTTCACCTGGCCGAGGCCCCCTTGTGGAAAACCAGCTACCGCCTGACCTTGCCCACCGCCCCCCGGGAGGGGGAAGCGGACCCGGGCGAGGGCCGGCTGGCCGGATGGGCCACCTTGGAGAACCTGAGCGGCCACGATTGGCGCGACGTCAGCGTGACCCTGGTTTCCGGCAACCCGGTGACGTTCACCCAGGACCTGTACGCGCCCTATCATGTGGAGCGCCCGCGCATTCCGGTGGAAGTCTATGGCCGGCTCCTGCCTTCCCCGGACACCGGCGCGGCCAGGGGAGGGGCGGCCGTCCAGGCCGCGCCCCTTGCCCTGCCCCAGCCCGAGGCCATGCCGGCGCGCCTGCGGGCCGCGAAGGCGCCCTTTGAAGCGGACTTCGGCGCCACCGCCGACGCCAGTTCCGAAAGCCCGCCCCTGCCCCTGCCCGCCCCCACCACCGTGACCGCCCAGGTTCTGTTCACCCTGGCCGGACCGGTCACCCTGGGCGAGGGCCAGACCCTGCTGGCGCCCTTGCTTGATCAAACCCTGCCGGTGCGCCGCGTCACCCATGTGCGCGCCGCCCGCCCGGCCGATCCCCCCCTGGCCGCGCTCAGCCTGACCAACGCCACCACGGCCGCCCTGCCCCCGGGCCCGGTCAGCCTGACCCAGCGCACCGATGAGGGCCTGGCTTTCCTGGGCGATGCCCGCCTGCCCCTGCTGCCCGCCGGCGAAACCCGGCTGCTCGCCTTCGCCGCCGACCAGGACATCGCCGTTTCCCGGCAAAACGACGAGGAACGCCACGTCGCCGGCCTCAGCGCCGCGCGCGGCGTGTTGACCGTGCGCCAGATCCGCCACGCCGACACCCGCTACACCCTGACCAACGCCAGCCCCCAGGCGCGCACCGTGGTCCTGGATCACCCCAGGCGGGAAGGATGGTCCCTGGTCGCCCCCGAGGACATGGAAGCGGTGGCGACGACTCCCGAGGCGCACCGCCTGACCTTCACGGTCCCGGCCTCGGGACAGCGCACCGTGCTGGTGCGCCTGGAACACATCGACATGGAGGTCCTGGAGGCCGGCACCCTGGACGCGCCCGCGCTCGCGCGCCTGTCCGCCGACGGCGCCCTGTCGCAAGACGAGCGCACGGCCGTGGAAAGCCTGACCCAGCTCGCCGCCCGCGCCGCCGAATACGAAAGCCGCGCCGCTCAGATCGATGACGAAATCGCCGAGGTTCAGCAGGCCCAGGCCAGCGCCCGCGAAAACCTCAAGGCCGTGCCTCCCGACAGCGACCTTCACGCCCGCTTCCTGGAACGCCTGGGACAGCTGGATGACCGCCAGGGCACCTTGGAAAGCCAGCGCACCGACGCCCGCGCCGAAGCCCGCGCCGCCCGGGGCGAACTGGAATCCCTGATCGGCTCGCTCAAGCTGCCCTGAGCGTTCGAGTGAGAGCCGAAAAGACAAACTCAAACAAAGGGATCCGGAGTCCGTCCGCTTCCATCTGAAGCTGACGGACTCTCAGGACCGCTTTTCGGAAAAATCGAAGGCCACAACAAAAAGCGGGCGCACCGTGCCCGGATCCGGTTCAACACACGGTGCGCCCGCGCCTTCTTTGGGATCGCCCGGAGGGCCGCGACGCGGAACCCACCAGGGGTTCCGGACGCGAGGCGTTACGCGCCAATGCGCGCGGCAAGCTGCAAGGTGCGCCCCGCGCGCAGCACCGACAAGGTGACGGTGCCCCCCACCTGGGAAAGGCCGATCTGGCGACGCAAGATCTCGGCGGTGTCCGACGACTCGCCGTTCACGGCCAGGATGACATCACCCGGTTGCAAGCCGGCCCGGGCTCCGGGCGAGCCGGGGGCGACCTCGGCGACGATCACGCCCGCGGCGCGTTGCAGCCCCAAGGTATCGGCAATCGACGGATCAACCGACTGGATCACCACGCCCAGCCGCCCCCGGTGCACCGTGCCGGTGGCCACGATCTGCTCCATCACCGAACGCGCGATGTTGCTGGGCACGGCAAACCCGATGCCCACGTTGCCCCCGCCCCCCGGGGACAGGATGGCGGTATTGATGCCGATCAGATCGCCGCGCGAATTGACCAGCGCGCCCCCCGAGTTGCCCGGGTTGATGGGCGCGTCGGTCTGGATGAAATCCTCGTAGCCGTCGGGAATCAGGCCGCTGCGGCCCTTGGCGCTAACCACGCCGGTGGTCACGGTCTGGCCCAGGCCAAAGGGGTTGCCGATCGCCACCGTCAGGTCGCCCACCCGGGTCCGGTCGGAATCGGCCAGGTGAATTTCGGTCAGGTTATCGGCATCGACGTGCAAAACGGCGATTTCCGTGCCCGGGTCGGAGCCCACCAGACGGGCCCGCAACACGCGGCGGTCCTTCAAGGTGACGGTGATTTCCTGCGCGTTCTCGATCACGTGCCGGTTGGTCAGGATGGTGCCGCGCCGGGCATCGACGATGACCCCCGAGCCGGCCGACAGGAAGGTTTTGCGCGACAGCTCGGCCCCCGGCGGCAGCCCGAAGAACTGGCGGAAGGTCGGGTCGTTGAACAGGGGATTGGGGTTTTCGGCCACGACCACGCCACGCACCGCGATGTTGACCACGGCCGGCGTGACCCGATCGAGCATCGGAGCCAGGGTCAGCACCCCGTCGGGCCCCATTTCAAAAGCGTTCGCCGGCGGGGCGGCCAACGGGGCAACGGCCAGGCCGATTCCCAGGGCCAGGGCGCCAAGAGTGGCGGTCGGGTGCCAGCAACGATGCGTCATGCGGGTCCTCCGGTCAGCGATGACTCCCCGCCGCGACTTGGGGAGAGGGTGAGCTAGAAATCAAGATCGGCATAATGGCGGGGGGGACGAATGTTGGCGATCCATTCTTCCAGCAAGGGCCGGAAGCTGGGGCGGCATTTGACCAGGGCGTACCACTCCTTGGCCTGGGGATGTTCATCCCAGGGAACATCTCCCGCGTAATCAACCAGGGAAAGATGGCACGCGGCCGTGATATCGGCGTAGCTCAAGGCGTCGCCGGCCAGCCAGCGGCGCCGGTGAACCAGCCAGGCGATATAGCGCATGTGGGTGTGGATGTTGGCCCGTCCGGCGCGGATCAGGCGGCTATCCGGGGTTCCCCCCGCGACCACCCGCTTGATCAGCTTTTCTTGCAAGATGGGCTCGGTGACCTCGCGGTTGAATTTCCGGTCGAACCAGGCGACCAGCCGCCGGACCTCGGCCCGGGTGCGCGGATCAACGCCCAGCAGCACGGGCTCGGGATAAACTTCCTCAAGGTACTCGCAAATGGCCCAGGCATCGGCCAGGACCTGCCCGTCGGGTTCAACGAGCACCGGCACCTCGCCCTCGGGATTCAGGGCCAGGAAAGACTCGTTGCGGATCCACGTCTCTTCGATGAGGGGTTCGAAGTCCAGGCGCTTTTCGGCCAGGGCGACCCGAACCTTGCGCGACGCGGGCGAGAGTTCATGATGATAGAGCTTGCGCATGGCGACACCTTAGGACCGCCTTGCCCGAAGGCAAGCGGGAAAATACCCCTTTTCCCGCCCCCCTGACGAGGGACGGGTCTCGCGGTTTCTTAGAGCATTTTCAGCCGAAAGGGGCACCGTTTCGACGATTCGAAAATGCAACCACCTCAGGAATGCAAGATTCGGAGAAAAGGAAGGATCGCTTTTCCCGAAAAGACAAACTCAAACAAAGGAATGCGGAGACTGTCTGCTTCCATCCGAAGCCGACGGACTCTAGTCCCCGCGCGGGGTCAAGGTCAGTTCGTGGGAGAGGGCGCGCAAACGCTTGGCCAGCTGGACCAGGACGCGCGTCATGATGGGATTGACGGTTTTGAGCTGGGCCTTGAAGGCGGCGGCGGGAATGCGCACCAGCATGGCCTCCATGGCGACGCGGGCGGTGGCCATGCGCGGGCGGTCATCGATCAGGCCCATTTCCCCGAACATCTCGCCGGGGCCGACGGTGCCGATAATCCGCTCGCTGCCGTCCACGCAGCGCACCACCATTTCCACCACGCCGCTTTCAACCATGTAGGCCGCGTCGGCCGCGTCGCCTTCGCGAAACAAAACCGTGCCGTCCGGAAAGCTCTGGCGTGTGAAGGGTGAGGAACCGGCCAAGGGAAACCCCTCGTATCGAAAAAACAAATCCCCCCCCGCGGAAACGCCTGGAACGCACGCCCGTCGTGGAGTCCGATGATGCCCCGTTGCCCTGGATCAAGGAATGCCGGCTTTCGGCCAGGGGCGTCAAGAGGGTTCGCACCGCCGTCCGGGACAATCGGGTGAAGCCCTGGATGCCCTTGGAAGAGGGTTCCTCAA
>NZ_BJZO01000140.1 GCF_007992075.1 Pararhodospirillum oryzae | reverse complement strand
TTGGTATGAGTGTGTCTTTTCCTCCTGGCACAAGAGGCCAGGCAAGCAAGAACGCCGGCCCCGGAAGGCCGGCGTTGGCGGGAAGCGCGTTCACGCTCGCCCGGGATCAGGAGGAAGGCCCGGGTTTGCGGGCCACGAACAACACGCTGGCATCCTTCCCCAGGGCACTGTGTTCGACGCGCAGGCCCGCGTTCGTGGCCCAGGCCGACAGGGTTTCGGCCGTGTCCAGGCGCATGCGCTGAATCATCGGCGCGAACACGCCCCGCAGCCAGGGGGAAAGCGAGGGGTGGGTGGTGACCAGGGTCAGCACCCCGTGCGGCTCCAGCACCCGCGCCATTTCGGCGATGGCCTCGGCCGGGCGCGGGAAGAAAAAGAACGCGTGCAGGCAAAATACGTGGGTGAAGGAGCACTCGGGGAAGGGAAGGGCGGCCGCGTCGCCTTCCACCACCGCGAGGCGCCCCTGGTCGAGGGCGGCGGCGTTGCGGCGCCTGGTTTCCCCGATCATGTCCGGGCTGTGATCAAACCCCACCGCCCGACAGCCAGACGCCAGGGCCTGCTCCAGGAACACCCCGCCGCCGCAGCCCACATCCAGCACGCGGGCACCCGGGTCCAGGGGGCTTGCCGCCAGGGCCTTGCGAAATCCCGCCTGATGTCCGGCCGGATGGGCATACAGGAACTTTCCAACCGCGCCGGACGGGCGGCGGGCCAGGGTATCCACCAGCCGTTCAACGACAGGCTTGCGGGCGGGAGTCATGGGCAGCTTCCTTGTTTCAGGGGGAGGCGGGCGGCGTTGGCGCGAAACCGTTCGGGTTCGCAAACGCGGCGGGTGGCGATCACCACGGCAAGGGTCAGGCCGGCGGCGGCCAGGGCCACGGCAAAGCCCCAGGCGTAGCCGCCTTGGGCCACCAGGGCGGTGGCCAGGCTGGTCATCCCCATGCCCCCGAGGCCGTGCAGGCACTGGACCATGGTCATGTCGGTGCCGGCCTGGGCGCCGTCGTGGGCGAAGCGAAAGGCCAGGGTGAAGACGGCGACCGACGCCACCCCCTGGCCGACGCCCCCCCCCAAGGTGGCCAGGATCACGAGCCCGGTGGGCAGGTCGGGGAAGGCAAGGAGACCGGCCAGCCACAAGGCGGGCCCGGTCATCGTCAAAAGTACCCCTCCCAGGCTGGCGCCAACCGCGCCCGTCCGGCGCAGGAGCGGGCCGGCCAGGACGGTGCCCAGAATGACGGCGAGGCTGTTGCCGGTGCCGACCACGGCGCCGATGCGAGCCAGCGGCCAGTCGTGATCCACGAGAAGCAGGCGGGAAAGCGCGCCGCTGGCGGCGTGCCCGTTCGCGAACAAAAGCGCGATCGCGCCCAGGGCCCAGCCGGACCGGGAGCGAAAAAAGGTTCGCAGCCGGGCGGTGGGGCGAGAGACCGCCGGGTCGGGAGGCGGTTCGCGCCAGGATAAAACAGGCAGCATCGTGAGCGCGATCCCGCCCGCCATGACCATGAGGGCGACGGAGGCGCCCAGGACATCGGACAGAATCATCATGCCGGCCCCGCCGACCAGCACCCCGGCCATCATCCCCCCCACCTGAAGGGTGTTGGCCAGGGCCATTTTCGGGCGCCCCAGACGCTCGGCGGCCAGGCCATCGGTGGCAATGTCCTGGGTGCACGCGGCCAGGCAGCCAAGGAGCAGGAGGCCAAGAAGGAGCGGCGCCCCGGTGCCGTCGAAGGGCAGGACGGCCACGCCCAGGAGCGCGGCCACCAGCACGGCCTGGGTGGGCAAGATCCAGCCGCGCCGGCGGCCCCACCGCGAGCCCCCCCGGTTGTCGACCAGGGGCGCCCACAGAAACTTGATCATCCAGGGCAGCATCGTGAGCGGCACCAGGGCCACCGTTTCAAGGGACATGCCGCCGGCGCGCAGCAAGGTGGGCAAGGCTTCCGTCACCAGGCCAAAGGACACGCCTTGCGCCGCGTACAAGGCGCCCACGACGATCAGGATCGTGCGATCCGGAGAAGAACGCGTGCCGACCATCGTCCTACAGCTCCAGCTTGAGCCGCAGGCCAAAGGTTCGCGGGTCTCCCGCGATCGCCAGATCCCGCCCGAAGTATTGGATGGCCTGGACCCGGTAGCCTTCGTCGGTCACATTCTTGACAAACCCCTCAACCTGCCATCCGTCGCCAAGAAGACCGGCGCGCAGGTTGAGAAGGCCGTACCCTGGTTCCTTCAGCTGATTGGTCGCGTCGTAATAATAGGTGCTGCGGTGGCTGTAGTCGGCCCGGGCCATGACATCCAGGCCGGAGTCGACCGGCAGTAATTCCCTGACCGGGGAGACATATTCCGCGTTGAGGCTGTAGGTAAAGCGGGGCGCGTTGGGCTGGCGAAAGCCATTGCCCGAGGCAACCGTGGCCGTCGGGTTGGGAAAATCAAGGAACGTTGCCTCGTTCCATGCGAACGATCCCCCGAGCGTCAGGGCCCTGGTGACCCGGGCCGCGACATCGAGTTCCGTCCCATAGCTTTGGGAATGCGGAACATTGGAAATGTCGTTGTAGGTCCCCTTCCACGTCGTGACCTGCTGGTCGTACCAGTCCGTGAAGAAGAACGCCGCGTTGACCTGCACCCGGTCCTCCAGGAATCGGCTCTTGGTGCCGACTTCATAGGTCCAGGTGTGCTCGGGATCGAAATCCAGCTTGGTCGTGGGCGCGAACTGACGGTTGAAGCCGCCGCTCTTGTAGCCGCGACTGACCGATCCATAAAAGTGAACGTCGTCGGTCGCCTTGAGGGTGAGCGTGAATTTCGGCGAGAAATCAAATCCCTCGATCGTGTCATCGAGGGTTTGCGCCGGTGCCATGCCGATTTGTGAAAAATGGGTGTAGTGGGTATCCTTGACGTCATGGGTCAGGCGCCCGCCCACGGTCACGTCGAACCAGCGGGTGACGCCGTAGGTGCCATCGGCGAACACCGCCTGGCTGTTGGTCGTGGTGTGCGAGCGGGATTCTTCCTTTTCGCCATTGGCATAAACACCCCAAAGCGCCGCCGTGCCCGCGCGGTGACCATAATAGTTACGCTCGACTTCATGGTTGTGGAGAAAGAACAGACCGGTCGTCCAGCGCAGCCGGGTGTCGTCGGGCGAGGCCAGCCGGAATTCCTGGGAAAACTGGCGCTGGGTCCATTCCGATCCTTGCCGCAACGAGGTGATGGCGTTCCAGTCTCCGCCTTCGTACAGAACATGGGTGCCGCGCCAGGCCGAAATGGAGTGCAAGGTCAAATCCCCCAGGGAGGCCTTGCCATTGAGCGAGACGCCAAAATTCTGGGTGTCGTAGGAAAAGGGCTCGTCGATCGCGGCATGCCGGTTGGGGGCGGTGGCGAAGTCGGAATAGGCGAAAACGGTTCCATCCTGCTCGGTGTAATCCGCCCGCAGCACGGCATCGAGAATCGACGAGGTCAGCCTGGTTTGGGCGCGAACGCTGGTGCTTTCGTAATCGCCCAGGTCGTCGTCCACGCTGTTGTCCACCGTTGGCCCCCGGCCGGCCTGCTGGGCACTCAGGCGGGCGGAAAGGGTGGTGTCTTCCCCTCGCGCGATCAGGCCGTTGGCCATGCCGGAAAGGCTATAGGCCTCGAAGGAGCCATAGCTGGCTTCGCCGGACAACGCCGTTTCCGGGGTGGGGCTGGCGGTCAGCAGGTTGATCGCGCCGCCCATGGTGTTGCGTCCGTACAAGGTGCCCTGGGGACCGCGCAACACCTCGATGCGCTCCATGTCGTACAGCGGCGGGTTCATCCCCGCCTGAGCCCCCACGTAAACGTCGTCCAGGTACATGCCTATGGCCTGATCACCGCCGGCCATGCCGCCCCCTTGATTGCCCACGCCGCGAATGGTGATGGTTGAAAAACCAAGCATCCCGGTATCGCTGCGCAACAAGACGTTGGGCACGCCGTTGAGGGCGTCGGAGAGATCCTCCAGCCCTTTGTCCTCAACCTCGGCGCCGTCGATCACCACCATGCTGATGGGAACGTCGTGGGCATCCTCGTTGCGGTGCTGGGCCGTGACCTCGATCGGGGAAAGGACAAGGGCGCGCGCCGGTGGGGTGGACTCGGTTTCTTGCGCCGCGACCGCGCCGGTCAGCGCGACGTAGGTCCAGGTCGCAAGAACGCCTGTTTTTTGAGGGGGGCGTTTGAGGGGCATTCCGTTCCTCGCATTTTGCGCATGACTCGCATTCGTATGGGTGAGGCATCATTTCCGAAGCCTTCGGGCGCCTGCAACCGCCCGGACTTCAGGGATCCGGTTTTTCCCTTTGTGATTCGTGCGCGGGAGAAGAGGGAATGGTTTGCGAGTGATAGGCACTATCAATATGATGGGGCCATCCCGGCGGACACGGGGAGGGGAGACACGTCGTGGAAGTTCTTTCGGTTTTCGGCCTGGATATTGTCCTGGCGGATGAGTGTCTCGCCAGCCGCCAGTCCTGGACCACGCTTGTCCAGCCCGGGGTGTGGTCGGGCCTTCAGATGCGCGGTACCATGGTGTGTGGCGTGGAAGGCCTGGGCGAAACCACCACGGGGCCGGATTCGCTCGCTACGTTTCAAACGGTCCGGCCGCTTGAATTCTTCCATCACTCATGCCAGCCGGGCCCGCTGTCGGCGGTTTTCGTCCGGGTCACCGAAGGCGGGCTTGCCGACCTGCTGGGGGAAGACGGCGCCGCCGCCTTGTGCCCCGCCCGCCTGCTGCCAGACGCCTTGCAGCGCACGACCAGGCCCGCCGTGAGCGCCCTGGCCTGGCAGATGCTGGGTCTTTCGGGGCAAGGCGCGGGCCAGCGCCTTTATCTGGCGGCCAAGGCGCTGGAATTCCTGGCGGCGGTGATCGAGGGCCGCGCCGGGGAGGAACCCTCCACCAGCGCCGTGCGCAGCGCGTCGTGCCTCACCCCCCGCGATCACGCCCGCGTGATGCAGGCCCGGGATCTTATCTTGAGCAATCTCAAGGAAACGCCCTCGGTTCCCGATCTGGCGCGCGCGGTGGGCTTGAACGCCACCAAGCTGACGCGCGGTTTCGATCGCGTCTTCGGGATGCCGGTCTACGCGTTCATCAAAAACGCCCGGCTGACATACGCAAGGGAGCTGATCGAAAGCGGCACGATGACGGTTTCCGAAGCCGCCTACGCGGCCGGATACCATCCGGCCACGCTTTCAACCGCGTTTCATCGCCACTTCGGGATCAAGCCATCCCAGGCGCGCCGGTCTCGCTAAAGTATTTTCAGCCGAAATGGACCCCGCTTCGGCGGTTCGAAAATGCGA
>NZ_BJZO01000139.1 GCF_007992075.1 Pararhodospirillum oryzae | reverse complement strand
CCTTTGGTATGACATCACGTAATCCCTACAAAAAACGGCCACGCAGGGAAGTCCTGGAAGGAGACTCCTACCGGTCTGTGCCGCGAAGGGAGACTGAGAAAAAGGAGAGGCGGACGGCGGCGGTTCCTCGCCTGGAACGCTCGCGCCGGAAGGCAGGCGGCTTCGGCTGAACAGGCGCCGCGGCTGTCCGGCCGGAGGATCCGGGCGGGACGACCCCGGTCCCGGGCAGGATGCCGCACCGTGAACCAGGGTTCAAGTCACCCGGTATCCAGGAAACGCCCGCCGGCGGGCGCGAGATCACGCGGCCGGCGGACGCGGCGCGAGCAAGACAAGGTCGCCGTCCCACAAAGGGGCGAGGTCGTCGCGGTTCAGGGCCAGGGGAGGGGAGGGGGTGGCGTCCCCGGGGCCATCCTCGCGGACCAGAAGGGCGGTCGGGGGCACGGTCCCGGCCGCCGGGACCAGTCCGTCAAGAATGGCGGTGGAGTGGTCGCGAAACACCAGAAGTCCCGGCAGGCAGGCGGCCACCGAAGGCAGCTCGCCCCAGGTCAGGCGCCGGTGGCGGGCCAGGAAGCCCGCGTCCCAGGCCACGGCTTGCACCGTTTCCAGGGGGACCGCCTCCCCCCTGAGGCCGTGCCGGGTGCCGAGGGCCCGCGCATCCAGCGCGCGCCCCTGGTCGCGCGCCAGGATAACCAGTCGTCCCAGAAAACAGGCATCAACCCATGGTCCAGGTTCCCCCATGGGCTTAGTCCGCCTTGGGGGGCAGGTTCAGGTCTTCCAGGATGCGGCTGCACTGGGATTCGACCGCGTCGATTTCCTCCAAGGTCACCTGAATATCGTCCAGCTGCTGACGCAAGGCCGCCCGGGAGCGCTGGCAACTGGCGATCAGACGCCGCAACTGCGCTTCTCCGGTGGGCTCGGCGTCGTACAGGTCGATGATTTCCTGGATTTCCCGCAGCGTGAAGCCCAGGCGCTTGCCTCTGAGTATGAGCTTCAGGCGGACCCGGTCGCGTGGGGAGTAAATGCGCCGCAGCCCGTCACGGGCCGGCGCGATCAACCCCTTGTCCTCGTAGAACCGGATGGCGCGGGGGGTCACGGAGAATTCACGGGCCAGATCGGCGATGCTGAAGGCGTCTTGCGCTTTGTCCATGGGCTTTACGTTTAGGTCAATGAAGGTTTGGACCTTATTGCAGACCTCATGTTTCTTCGCAAGGCCTCTTGCGAAAGACGTTGACGCAAGGAGAGCCCGCCGGGCCGATCCAGGCGACACTCTCGCGAAGGTGTGAACGTTTAAGTAGAGTGGTGACCGGATAATGCGCGCATGGCGACCATGCTTGCTTGGGGCCGGACCCCAGGAGGCCCCGGTGGAGGCTTGAAGCGAGAGGAGCGCGGGCTTCAGGAAAACAGGATAACGCACGCAAAAAGCAGCGATAAAGGGCGTGCGGAACCTCCCATAAAAAAACCGACGATATGCGACAATATCAAATAACGAGTAAGATATGGTTGGGTGCGTCTTGAGAATGTGAACCATGTCAAATGGTTGCGGTTGAAATCTTATGGTGTGGCCGTACACTTGGAGCGGTTGCACTCGCGTGAGAACCGGCGGCGGAAGGCACTCATTGGACGAACCGAATGACAAGAACGTACTGCGCCACTTCTATGGAGTATTTCTTCATTGGCTCAACGACATTGGGTAATGCCCCGTCCTTTTGGGAACCGGGGGCGACAAGACAGGAGACGGCGAAATCCGTGATGCCAGGAATGACCCCGCCCGGGGACAGGAGGGCGCGCGGCTCCGGCAGGCGGGGAAGGAGGGGGGCCATTGGAAGGCTCTCGACCGGGGGGCACCCTCTTCACGGCCACCCCCTCCACAGCCACCCCCAGGGACAGGGAGCCGGGCGGCGTGCCAGTCCGGGGATCAGGTGGGGGATTCACAAAAAAAACGCTCGCGGCGGATCATGCTGAAGGAAATTGATACCATGATCCAGATCCTGATGGTCGAGGACGTCGACCAGGAGCGAGGCGGGCTGCGCACTGGGTTGACCAGGGAAAATCTAAAGGTCGATGCGGTACCGAGTGAACAGGCCCTTCTTTCCACCTTAAGAGATGGACTGTACGATATTATTGTCATCGACTGCGATGTGACAGGCGTTGATGGCTGGAGTGTCGCCAGAACCATCCGTGACCGGCACAATGTCGGGATCATTCTGGTGGGAAACTTCGACTGCCCCGAGGATCGCATTCGAGGGTTCGCAAGCGGCGCGGATCATTCCTTTGTCAAGCCGGTGGACGCGCGCGAGCTGGCCGCGGCCATCCTTGCCTTGACCCGCCGCCTGAAGGGACGCGCCGCTCCCTCTCCCGCGCGCACTTCGTTCGAGGCTGGTCCCCGGGCGGAACACGACGCCAGAACCTGGGTGTTCGATCTGACGCGCTGGACCCTGACCGCGCCCGAGGGCGTGTCGGTGTTCCTGACCTCGACCGAAGTGCGTTTCTTGGAAGTCCTGCTTCAGTATCCTGGAGCCTTGGTCGCGCGGGCTGACTTGCTGTCGGCGATGCGGTACCAAAATACGGATTCCGGTAACCGAAATCTGGAAGCCCTGGTGCGGCGTCTGCGCCGCAAGGTTGAAGAGGCCACCCAGGCCCGTTCGACCATCCAGACCGTGCATCGTCAAGGCTACCTGTTCTCGGCGCCCGTGCGCATCGAGCGTCCCTGATCCATCACGCAAGGCCATCCGTTCTTGATCCAGGGACGGGAAAGCGAAGGCAGGGATCTTGCCGGAGCGCTTGCACCAGGCGCGGGGGGTGCCGTACACCTGCGCGGATCCCCCCGTGAACGGATCTACCGCGATGAGCGCTCCTGAATCCTCTTCTTCTCTCTCTCGTTTCGATGTGATCGTGATCGGTGCCGGTCCGGTCGGGCTGTCGGCGGTGTTTCAGTGCGGCATGCTGCGCCTGCGTTGCGCGGTGGTCGATGCCCTGGACGCTCCCGGTGGCCAGCTCACGGCCCTGTACCCGGAAAAGCCGATCTACGACATTCCCGGCTTTCCCGCGATCGCGGCCGGCGATCTGGTCGGGCGTCTGCTTGATCAGGCGGCGCCCTTCAACCCCGTTTATCATTTTTCCCACCTGGTCACGGGACTGGAACGCGACGAAGGGACCACGCCGGGGCTGTGGCGCGTGCGCACGGCCAAGGGGCTGGTTTTGGAAGCTCCGGTGGTGATCCTTGCCGCCGGGGCCGGGGCCTTTGGTCCCAACCGGCCGCCGCTCGCGGATCTGGAGGCCTATGAAGGCCACAGCGTGTTCTATTCCGTGGCCCGCCGCGAGACCCTGCGCGGCAAGCGGGTGGTGATCGCGGGCGGCGGTGATTCGGCGGTGGACTGGGCCTTGTCCCTGGCCGACGTGGCGGCGCGGGTCATGGTGGTGCATCGCCGGCCGCGTTTTCGCGCCGCTCCCGAGACCACGGCGCGGCTGGAGGCCCTGGCGGCGCAAGGGGCGCTGGATCTGGTCATTCCCTATCAGCTGCAGGCCCTGGAAGGGGAGGGCGGCATCCTGCGCTCGGTGATCGTGGCCGATCTGGATGGGGCACGGCGCCAGCTGGACGCCGACGTGCTGCTGGCGTTCTTCGGCCTCGCCACCGATCTGGGGCCGATGGCGGAGTGGGGCCTGGGCATCGAGCGCCACGCCATTCCGGTGTCCCAGGAAACCTGCCGGACCTGCCGGCCGGCCCTGTACGCCATCGGCGACGTGGCCACGTATCCCGGCAAGCGCAAATTGATCCTGACCGGTTTCGCCGAGGCCTCGGCGGCGGCGCACAACGCCCATGCCGACTGTCACCCCGGCGAGGGGCTGCATTTCGAGCATTCCACCACCACCGGCGTGCCCTCCCTGGGGTAGGGGGGGCAGGGCACTCGGTTCCCCCGATCATCCTGGGGGCGGCGCGCGGGCCCGTCGATTTTCGGGTACCGCGAGGGGCGGGTTTGGATCAAGGGAAGGCGTTCCCCCGGAAAGGGTGCCAAAGCCGGCATCGGAAACCATGGGGATGCCTTCCGGTTCATCATTCCGAAACCGATCGGAGGCATTAATCCTTTCCGGAGAGTCGGACGGCTCGACCCGTTGACGGGCAGACGAGGCGACGAGGGCAGGCATGGGGTCGTTACGGGAGCAAGGAGAGATCCCCTTGGGGGTCACGCAGAGCAAAATCCGGCTGCTCATGGAGCTGCGCCACAACGGGGTCTTCAATACCTCGGTGTTGCGGGCCATCGAACGCGTACCCCGGGATCAGTTCGTGGCGGGTCCCTTCCTCAACCGGGCCTACGAAAACACCGCCTTGCCCATTGGCTGCGGTCAGACGATCAGCCAGCCCCTGGTGGTGGGCCTGATGACCCAGGCCCTGGCCCTGACCGACCGCCACAAGGTTCTGGAGATCGGAACCGGCTCGGGCTACCAGACGGCGATCCTGGCCCGCCTGTGCCGGCGCGTGTACACCGTCGAGCGCCATGGCCCCCTGCTGGCCGAGGCCAAGGCACGCTTCAACGCGCTCAACATCCGCAACGTGGTGACCTTCGAGGGCGATGGCTATCGCGGCTGGCCCGAGCAAACGCCGTTCGAACGCATTCTGGTGACGGCGGCCGCCCCCGATATTCCCCGCTCGCTGGTTGACCACCTGGCGGTGGGGGGGCTCATGGTCCTGCCGGTGGGGGAGGAAGACGGCCCTCAGGACGTGGTGCGGGTGCGTCGGTTCGCGACACACATCCAGACGGAGACCCTGTTCCCGGTGCGGTTCGTCCCCATGGTTCAGGGCCTGCCTCCGCGCGAGGAAGACGTGCGTCCCCGATCCCCTGGCCCGGCGCCTCTCGACGCGCACGGGACATTGTGAGGGGCCGGTCCGCGCTCTATAGTGGCCCCATGATCCGCTTCGCCGTCACCCCCCGCCGTGCCTTTGTCCGTGTCCCCTGGGTCTCGCGTCCCTTGCGGCCGGTGCGTTGTCTTGCCTTGGGCCTGGGCCTTCTGGCGGCCGGGTGCGCCGGAGGCGCCCCGCCCAATGGCTTCCTGCCCCAGCGCTATTACACCGTGGCAGCGGGAGATACGCTGTATGCCATCTCCCGACGCACCAATGTGCCCTTGCGGGCCCTGATCGAGGAAAACGGCCTGGCCCCCCCCTTCATCGTGCGCGTGGGGCAGGTGCTGCGCCTGCCGGCCCAGCGTCAGCACGTGGTGGTGAAGGGTGAAACCGTCTACGGCATTTCCCGCCAGTATGGCGTGGACATGAACCAGCTCGCCCGGCGCAACGAACTGGGCAGCGATTACCGGATCCGGGTCGGGCAGGTGCTCCTGATTCCCCAAGACGACCAGGACCGTCCGGCCGGGGGCTCGTCCCCGGGAAGCTCTTCCACCGTGGCGCTGGCCTCGCCGCCGCCGCGCGCCGGTGCTTCGTCTTCGGTGGCGCCGCCCCCGGGGTCGGTTGGGGTGGAAACCCTGCCGCCGCCTTCGTCGGGCGAGGCCGCGCCTGCGTCCTCCGGATCCTGGTCCGCGTCCTCGGGCGAGCCGGCGTTGCTGGTGCCGCCGCGCGCGTCCTCCGAGCCGGGGGCGGTTGCCCTGGCGCCGGTTCATGCCCCCGGTGCCGAGGGCACGGGAAGTGCCTCGGGCGCGCCCGCTCCGGCCGAGCCCGCGCCGGCCTTTTCCACGCCTTCGCCGGAGGCGGGCGGGGCGTCCGACTCCACGGCCGCCGCGTCGTCGGCGCCGGCCTCCACCCCGGCCGGGGCCGCGCCCTCCGCCGGGGCCGCGCCCTCCGCCGGGGCCG
>NZ_BJZO01000138.1 GCF_007992075.1 Pararhodospirillum oryzae | reverse complement strand
TCTAGACGACCATTTCCGCGTCGCCTTCGCTATTCTACTAATGCGTGCAAATTATTCTTGAGAACCCGCAAGTACATGGTTTGTCCTGGATCAGGAGTACTCACTCACTGTCCGCAGGAGCCCGTACAGCCATGCGTGAACCAGACCGTATCATCCGCCTGAAAACCGTCCTTTCGCGAACCGGGCTGTCCCGGTCCACCATCTACCGCAAGATCGCCGAAGGCTCGTTCCCCGCCCGGCTCAGGATCAGCACCAACGGCACGGTCTGGCATGAATCCGACATCAATCGCTGGATCAAGAACCCGGCCGAATGTCGGATACCATGTTCCCATGGGCCGACCGCCCAAGCATGACCTGTCCTTATGGACCGTCACCGACGACTGGCCCCATCCCGTTCCGGTTACCGAGGCCGAGGTTGAGGTGTTCGAGTACTGGTTCGGGGAGCTCTTCGGCGAAATCTTCGACCCCAGCGGTTGATGTCTCCAGCGTTGAAATCCGCCCCTCAGTAGATTATATGTAGTCACATATGACCATGCACGGAGAGGGCGGTATGCTGACCATCAACCTCAGAGACGCCAAGGCTGGATTCTCCAGCCTTGTTGACGAAGCCGTCAAAGGAGAGATCGTGACCATCACCCGTCATGGCAAACCCGTCGCGGCCTTGGTCTCGGTCGAAGCGGCGGAGATCGCACGCAAGGCGCTCGAACGTAAACGGCCGGGCCTCGTTAGCTATCTCAAGACGTTTCCGGGCGGAGAATTCGAGCGTAATCGCACGCCGTCGCGGGATGTCGAGCTTTGAACGGCTTTCTTCTCGACACCAACGTCGTCTCCATGCTGGCGCCGCCCCGGACAGAAGCATCCGCCGACTTCCTCAACTGGCTGGACCACATGGACGGCGAAGGCCGGTTATTCCTGTCGGTCGTCTCCATCCATGAAATCGAGAAGGGGATTGCGCTCCTCGACCACAAGGGGGCAACGATGAAGGCCGCGAGCCTGAAAGCATGGCTCAGCGGTCTGGTCTCCACATATGACGACAAGATCATCAGCTTCGATGTACAGGCTGCCGCTATCGGCGGGCGTCTGGAAGCGAGGGCGCTTGCGGCTGGTCACGACCCCGGCATGGCCGATGCCGTGATCGCCGGTATCGCCGCAGCGCATGAACTCGTCATCGTCACCCGCAATACCAAGCATTTCCTGCCGTTCGGTGTCGCCGTGCTGTCGCCCGACGAGGTCGCCGCCGAAGGAGAGGTGGCCCCGGAAAATCGGACGGGGTGTTAAGCTATCGCCCATTGCGAGCAAGGACATTGAGCAATGGGTAAGGTGACGAGGAAGCGCTACAGCCCGGATTTCAAGGCGAAGGCCTCCGGTCGATGAGCGTCGAGCGGAGGCGACAGATGGTCGAGCCGGAGCATCCCGACCTGTTCATCAGCCGGCAATGCCGGTTGCTCTCCCTCAGCCGGTCGACGTTCCATTACGCGCCGGTCGGGGAAAGTCCGTTCAATCTGGCGCTGATGCGCCTGATCGACGAGGCGTTCCTGGACTGCCCGTTCCATGGGGCGCGGCAGATGATGTGTCATCCGCGCCGCCTGGGCCATGCGGTCGGGGGCAAGCGGGTCGGGCGGCTGATGGCGCTGATGGGGCTGTCGCCCATCTATCAGAAGCCCAGGACCAGCGATCCCCATCCCCAGCACCCGATTTATCCCTATCTGCTGAAGGACATGGCGATCACCCGGCCCAACCAGGTCTGGTGCGCCGACATCACCTATATCCCGATGCGCAAGGGCTTCTTGTATCTGGTGGCGATGATGGACTGGGCCACCCGGAAGGTGCTGGCCTGGACGCTGTCCAACACCATGGAGGCTGATTTCTGCATTGAGGCCTTGCACGACGCCCTGGCCCGCTTCGGCAGGCCGGAGATTTTCAACACCGACCAGGGCAGCCAGTTCACCAGCCCCCGGTTCACCCAGGTGCTGAAGGACGCCGGCGTGCGGATCAGCATGGACGGCAAGGGCCGCTGGATGGACAACGTCTTCATCGAGCGGCTGTGGCGGTCGATCAAGTACGAATGCGTTTATCTGCATGCCTTCGAGACCGCCTCCGAACTCCGGGACGGTCTCGGGCGCTGGATCGGTTTCTACAACTCCGGCAGACCGCATTCATCCCTGGCTGGACGGACGCCCGACGAGGCGTATCATCAACTCGCGCCGACACCGTCTCCGGGGCATGCCCCGGAGACGGTGTCGGGCATCCCGATGGCGGCGTAACAGGAACCGGGCGATAGCTTACAATGACCCCATTCTGTCCAAACAAACGGGACCACCTCTACCTTCCCTCGCCCTCGAATTCTTGGCCTTGCCAACGATCGCAAGACGTTACACAGCTTGTCGCACCGTAATCTGACCAAACCTGGATTCCCGTGGACACACGGCAGGCCCGGACGAGGATGTGCGCACATGAGCAAAGAGAAGGGCGCCAGGGGCTGCGTCAAGGAGATAGACCCGGCCCGCCTTGCCCGCCTCAATGCCGGAGAGGTCGAAGCAGCAACGCTCACCGAATGTCTGGCGGTGGATTTTACCGCCCTCATGAGCAATATCCTGCCGGAAATCGGTACGGACGCCTTGGCCGACATGGAACTTGGCGCGGCGACAGGCATATCCAAACGCATGTCTCTTGCGGCCCGATTAATCCGGAAAAACCTTGGGGACACCGTTGTGGATCGGCTTGGACGGCATCCATCGGACACCGTTCGCGGCTGGGCCTGCTTCATGATCGGGGCAGCCGAAATGCCACTCCCTGACAGGCTCGCGGCAATACGCCCCTATGCCGACGACCTGCATTTCGGTGTGCGGGAATGGTCGTGGCTGGCGGTTCGACCCCACCTCGCCCGCGACCTTGAAAGCACCATTGCTGTTTTGACCAAATGGACCGCAGCCTCGTCGGAGCGTGTTCGCCGCTTCGCTTCGGAAGCGATCCGGCCGCGCGGCGTGTGGTGCGCGCACATCACCGCGCTTAAGGAACAGCCATGGGCTGCACTTTCTGTACTGGAACCGCTTCGCGCAGACCCATCCGCTTATGTACAGAACTCAGTCGGAAACTGGCTGAACGACGCCGGCAAGGACCAACCGGATTGGGTACAGGCTTTATGCGCCCGCTGGTCGACCGAAAGCCCGGCGGGTGCAACGGCGCACATCTGCAAGCGAGCGCTTCGTTCGATCAACCCCGACCTCTAGAAGATCACGCGCCAAACCAGATCCAGGCGCGATACCTTGTCTTTATTTTTGCGTTCAACTTATCCGAAAAGTGGCTCCCCTTTTTCGGGGATCAGGAACCATCCATTTCGGCTGAAAGATGTTCCCCGCCGAAATGGATCCCGTTTCACCGGTTCACGAAGAACATGAATCGATGAGTTAATGCGTTTCCGAAATAAGGAACGCCATCTTTTTCGAAGGAGATGGCGGAGCGGGAGGGATTCGAACCCTCGATACCGGTTTCCCAGTATGACGGTTTAGCAAACCGTTGGTTTCAGCCACTCACCCACCGCTCCGCAGGACCGCGCTGCGTGGCTGGCATCGCGCGGTCGCTTCAGGTATCAAGTTCGCCCCCCCGGGTCAAGCGTCCTGTCTCGCAAATCGAAAAAAAGCGACGTACCGCCCGAAACCAAGCCCCCCCCCACCGGAGGATCGAAAATCCCCCGGGGCGGATCCTCTTGCGGTCGAGGGCCAGCGTCACGGCAGGCGAAAGGACGAACGCGCCCGTGTCAGCCGACGCAAGCCAGGGAGTGGCCGAACATGGCGCGCATCGCCAGCAGGGCCTGGTCGAAGTCGCGGGTGATGGCCAGGGCGGCCCCGCACATCATCAGGTTGTCGATCTGCGAAAAGTCCTCGATCGTCAGCCCCTCGGGATCGCGCCACGTGTTGTTCTCGCGCGTGACCCGGCCCCGGTAAAAAGCCACCACCCGGTCCACGTACTCGCCGCTTTCCGAGGTATAGCCCACCACTGGCTTGCCGAGCGCGGCCGCGAAGCCCATTTCGAACGCGGTGCCCCCATCCATCGACGGCCCCCGGAACGGGTTCATGTTGGCGATCAGGCCGTCACAGCCGCGGATCAGGTCCACGTTGGCCACGTAGATCGCCTGCGCCTGGTCGGGGGCCGTCAGCCCTTCCAGGTCCACGGCGCCGTCAAGGGGGAAGACCCCCTCCAGCCCGTGGGCCGCGCATCGTTCCTTGAGAGTGCGCGCGCGCCGCGCCGCGTCGGGCAGAAAGACATCCGGCCCCGCCAGATAGACCCGCTTCTGGCCCGTGCCCTGCCCTGCTTCGGTCTTGACCGAGAGTCGCATCGGAGTTGCCTTTCCTGTCCAGGCCACGGCCCCGCGCCAGGCTTCTTGATGTTTCATCATACCGCAACCTCTTCACGGCCTTCACCCAAAAAACACAGTTACGTGCCGTGAAACCGGCATATCCCCCCTGGTTTCCCCTCTTGGTCCGAAGCCTGCCCTGACGTGTGTCCAACGGGCGCGCGCAACAACTGCAGGATCTCGAAGCGCCCTGCCCCAGGGGTTGGATACCCCCGCCGCGCCTTGGGACGACTCGACGAAGCGGGGCCGGATTGGGTGCGACACGTTCATGACGGGGCCCGTTCCCTCTGGCCAAGGATCGGGGACGAGGGCATGGTGAAGGCTCTTTCCGAGCGGGGCCTGGCCCCGCCCGCCCGCGCTTCCCGAGGATGCCCATGAGCCTGTCCGTCACCGTGATCCCGGTCACGCCCTTTCAACAAAACTGCACCCTTCTGGTGTGCGAGGCCACCCGCCGCGCCGCCCTGGTCGATCCCGGCGGCGAACCCGACGTCCTGATGGCCGCCCTGACCCGCGCGGGGGTCACCCTGGAACGGGTGCTGCTCACCCACGGCCATGTCGATCACATCGGCGCCGTGCCCGCCTTGCGCCGGCGGTTTCCCGTCCCCGTCGAGGGACCGCACCGGGAGGATGCCTTCTGGATCGAGGCCGTTGCCGACCAGGCCCGCCATTTCGGCCTGGAAGACAGCGAACCCTTCGAGCCCGACCGCTGGCTGGTCCACGGCGACACGGTCCAGGTCGGCGAGGAAACCTTGCAGGTGCTCCATTGCCCGGGCCATACCCCCGGCCACGTCGTGTTCTTCCACGAACCCGGGCGCCTCGCCCTGGTTGGCGACGTTCTGTTTCGCGGCTCGGTCGGGCGCACCGACTTCCCGCGCGGCAACCATGGCGACCTGATCGCCTCCATCCGCGAACGTCTGCTGCCCCTGGGCGACGACGTCACCTTCATCCCCGGTCACGGGCCCCGCTCCACCTTCGGGGACGAGCGCATCACCAACCCGTTCATCGGCCCCCATCCGTAAGCGGAACCGCCCCCATGCCCGGCCCGATCACCCTTGGCCCCTATGGCCCCCTCGATCACGACGGCCTCGTCGCGCTGATCTTGCCCATTCAGCGCGAGGAGTTCGGCATTCCGATTACCCTGGCCGACCAGCCGGACCTTGACGCCATCCCCGCCTTCTACCAGACCGGGGCCGGGGAATTCTGGGTGGCCCGGCACGAAGGCCAGGTGGTTGGCTCCATCGCGCTCAAGGACCTGGGGGCGGGGCTGGGGGCGTTGCGCAAGATGTTCGTGGCCGCGCCCTACCGGGGTCGGGACTGGGGGGTGGCCCGGGCCCTTCTCGTCACCTTGATTGATCACGCCCGGGCGCACGGGATGACCCGCCTTTACCTGGGCACCACCGACCGTTTCCTGGCCGCGCACCGTTTCTATGAACGCGAGGGCTTCCAGCGCGTGGAGCCCGAGCAGTTGCCCCCGGTCTTTCCACGCCTGGCCGTGGATACGCGCTTTTACACCCTGGCCCTGGGGGCCTGAGCGCT
>NZ_BJZO01000137.1 GCF_007992075.1 Pararhodospirillum oryzae | reverse complement strand
CTTTCGCGGGGCACGCCCGCGCCGGGCGCGGGGGTCGCGACCACGGGGGGCGGCGTCACCTCGGGCGGCGGCGCCGGCGGCGGGGTTTCCGGCGGCACCCCCGCCACCGTGGAGGCCGGAGCCGCGCCACGCTGCGCCGGAGTCTCGGTCGCGGCCGGGGCCGGAGCGGTCGGGGCCGGGGCGGCCGAAGCCGGAGTGGCCGGGGCCGGGGCCGGGGCGGACTCGGGCGATGGTTCCCGGGACGGCGCGGACGAAGGGGTTTGCGGGGAAGCTGGCGACGGGCCCGACGCCAGCCGGGGCCCGGCCGAAAGCCGCAAGGGCGCTCCGCCGGCGGACAGGCGGGTGGGCCCTTCCTCGGACGCGGTGGCCGGCGCGGGGGCCGGGCTGGACGGAGGAGGCGCCGCGACGGCGGGCGCGGGCGCGGCGGGCTGGGCGCGCAACGAAACACCCCCCGGCGACAGGCGGGTGGGCTGCGCGGCCACGGAAGGCTCGGCCGCGACCGGCGGCGTGACCGGGTGGCCCATCACGGCGGCCGCGCTGGGGGTCGCCGGCAAGGGCGCGCGCGCGGCGGCGGCGGTCGCCGCCGGCCGAGTCGGAGTCGGACGCGCGGGCTGCTGGGGCGGCGGCGCCACCACCGGATAGGCGATCGCCGGGGACGACGCCATGGCCTGGGCACTCACCGGGCTGTCGGGGTCGCTGATTTCCTGGGGAGCGCGCCGGGAGCCGTCTTGCAAATGACGGGCGGCCTCGCGGTCGGCCACCAGGCCCTCGGCGATGTTCTTCAGTTCGGCGGCCGAGGGCGGACGGGGCGCCTGCTCGGGAACCGCGTTCACGTCGGGATAATCACCCGGGGCCGTGTCCGCGCGCAGCGCGGACGGAGACTCGTCGGCGCACCCCGAAAGCAAGGCGGCGCCCAGCATCAATCCCGCGGCCACCCCTCGCGTCGTCGCTCCCTGGCCTTGCCGCCTCGCCTGCCCCATGATCTCCGCGTGTCCCTCGTCTCGTGGCGTGCCCTGGCCCGCCAGTGTAGGCATTCCGGTTTTGGGTATGAACAAAAATCCCCGCCCGGACAACCATTGTCATCGCCTTGACCCTTAACACGGCCTTGGGCGATACGATATAGGCTTGAGGCTCCGGCGGCTGGCCGGGCGAACGGCGTTGCTTGCACTCCCTTCCAGGCGTCTGGGCCGTGACGTGTCGCACCGGAGGAGCCGTGCCCCCTCCAGCCCCCCCGGATCGACCGATCCGAGCGAAGGACCCGAGATACCATGGCCGAACAGCAAGGCTCCGAGAGTAAACTTATCGATCCCGCCGATTTCGGCCGAACTTTTACCGAACTCGCGGACAAAAGCCAAGCCGTCATGGGCACCTTGCTTGCCAATCAACTGGCGCATCCGGCCCAGGGGCTGATGGATCCGCTGCATCTTGGCAGTGCCTTTTATGATCTGGCCGCTCATCTGGCGTCCGATCCCTTGCGGGTCATGGATGCCAATCTGGGGCTTTGGAACGATTACATGAAGCTGTGGCAAAACGCCACCCTCGGGGCGCTGGGCACCGAAACCACGCCCGTCGTCCAGCCCGATGCCGGCGACCGCCGTTTCAAGGACGAGGCCTGGACGGAACACACCATTTTCGACTTTATCAAGCAATCTTATCTGGTCACGGCCCGCTGGATGCAATCCGTGGTGCAAGGCGTCGATGGCCTTGACCCCCACACGGCCGACAAGGTGGACTTTTTCACCCGCCAGATCACCGACGCCATGGCCCCGTCCAACTTCGTGCTGACCAACCCCCAGGTGCTGCGCGAAACCCTGGACAGCGGGGGCGAGAACCTGGTGCGCGGCCTTGAGAACCTGTTGCACGACCTGGAGCGGGGCAAGGGCCAGCTGCGCATTTCCATGACCGATGAAAGCGCCTTCAAGGTTGGGGAAAACGTGGCCAGCACCCCGGGCAAGGTGGTGATGCGCAACGCCTTGATGGAACTGCTGCAGTACACCCCCACCACCGAGACCGTGCACCGGCGGCCGTTGCTGATCGTTCCGCCCTGGATCAACAAGTATTACATTCTGGACCTGCGCCCCAAGAACAGCTTCATCAAGTGGGCGGTGGACCAGGGCCATACCGTCTTCGTGATTTCGTGGGTCAACCCCGACGCCTCCTTGCGCGACAAGGGCTTCGCCGACTACATGCTGGAAGGCCCGCTGGCCGCGCTCGATCGCATGGCCGAAATCACCGGCGAACCCGAGGCCAACATCATTGGCTACTGCCTGGGGGGAACCCTCACCGGCTGCCTGCTCGCGTGGCTGACCCGCCAGGGCAAGGCCGGGCGCATTGCCAGCGCCACCCATTTCACCACCATGCTGGATTTCTCGGAACCGGGCGATCTGGGGGTGTTCATCGATGAACCCACCTTGGAATACCTGGAAAGCCAGATGGAGAAAAACGGCTATCTCGACGGCAGCGAGATGGCGGGCACGTTCAACCTCCTGCGGTCGAATGATCTGATCTGGTCGTTCGTCATCAACAACTACCTTTTGGGCAAGGACCCCTTCCCCTTCGATCTTCTGTACTGGAACGCCGACAGCACCCGCATGCCGGCGGCCATGCACGGTTTTTACCTGCGCCACATGTACCTGGAAAACATCGTGCGCAAGCCCGACGGCATTACCCTGGCCGGCGTGCCCATCGATCTGTCCTTGGTTGAAACACCGGCCTACTTCATCAGTTGCCGCGAGGATCACATCGCGCCGTGGCGCACCACCTACCTGGGCACCCGTCTGTACAAGGGGCCGGTGCGGTTCGTGCTGGCGGCGTCGGGCCATATCGCGGGGATCGTCAATCCGCCGGTGGCCAACAAGTACGGCTTTTGGACCAACGACACCCTTCCGCCCGCCCCCGAGGACTGGCTGAACTCCGCCCAGCGCTCCGAAGGATCGTGGTGGACCGACTGGAACGCCTGGATCCAGCCCCACGCCGGCGAGCAGGTGCCGGCCCGCATGCCCCAAGGCGACACCGACGCCCCCGGAACCTACGTCGCCGTGCGTCTTTGACCCCCCGACGCCTTCCCCGGACGCGCCGCCCTTTGTGGTTTCCGGACGGCGCGTCCCTTTCGTTGCCGCCCCGGCCATAGAGAAAAAACGAGGAGAGTCCCCCATGACGCGGTCCCAGGCCCGCCCCCGCCTCGCTCTCTCCACGGCCGGCGCCCTGACGCCGGGCCAGGCAGGCCAGGCAGGCTTCGCGGGCCTCGCGGGCCTCGCAGGCCTCGTAGGCCTCGCGGGGGTGGCCCTGGCCACGCCCCCCGGCCCCGAGGCGTCGCGCGAGGCCCTGATGCAGCACTACCGGGAAACCTGCTCCTCCTCCGCCCATCAGGCCGCCGCCCGCCAGGGCGCCACGGCGGCCCGGGCGTTGGGCACGGCGTGCGATGCCCTGGCCCAGCGCATCCAGACCGGGGCCGGGTCCCCGCCCACCGGCGCGGCGGCCTCGCCCCTGGCCCGACCCGACCCCACCGTCTGGCCCGATGAAACGCCCGCGCTCCCCGGTGGTGAGGATTTATCAACCAAATCGCGCTAGGATGCGGGCATGTTTTTTCCACCCCGGCCCGCCGTGAAAGAGTCCGCCAGACGTGGCGCGCCCGGTGGCCCCAGCGGAGGACGCCCTTCATGCGCCTGACCCGCCCGTTTTCCCTCGTCGCCGTATCGTGCGCGCTGCTGATCCTGGCCGCGTGTGGCGGTCCCCAGGGCCGTTCGCTGAGCGCCGAAGAGGGCGTGGGCGCCGCCCAAGGCGCCGATAGCGCCACCCGCTCGCGCACCGAGGCGGTCGGGCTGGCCCAGTCCGGCATGCCCCGGGACCGCATGGCCCTGGCCTATGTGTATCAGGAACCCGGCACGCCGTTGATTGATGAAACCGTGACCATGGACGGCGGCACCCCGGTGCCCTTGCGGGTCAACCAGTACCTGGTTTGGGAACTGGAGCCGGGTCCCCACCTCGTCGAGGCCTGGCGGGGAACCCGGCGCCTGGGCAGCCGGGCCCTGACCTTGCGTCCCGAGGATGTCACGTATCTGAAATTCGCGGTCAAGAACAACCTGGGTGGCTTGCTTTACCTGGTGCCCGCCGGTGCCCAGGAAGGGGAAATCTTCGTCCGCTCGACCAATTTCGGACGATAACCGCACGCGGCGGCGTTCTTTCCAACGGGGAGCGGGGGCCCCCGGAGCACCATCGCATCGAAAAAAGGGGCGCCTTGCCCCGATCTTGCTGGCGACGGGACAGGCAGGCGGCCTGTCCCCTGGTGTGGCGCGTGACGCGACGCGCGAAACGCCGACTGGGGGAATCCTCGTTCCACCCGGATTGGCACGGAGGGGGCATGAAGTACAGTTTTGCAATCGACGACGTTTCAAAAGGCCAACGACTTGTCATTCTGACGTGCGCCGCCTTCCTGCTCGTCTGTTTCGGGTTCAGCTACCATTTAGCCAACACGTCCCTGGAGCCGATTCCGGCCTTTCTTCCCTTCTATGGGGGCATCGTTGTTCTGACGGATCTGCTGACCGCCTACCTGCTGGCGGCTCAATTTCGTATTACACGACTCTTGCCTCTTCTCGCCCTGTCCGGAGCCTATTTATACTCTGGCCTGATTGTCATTCCACAACTGCTTTTATTTCCGGGCGTGGTGGCCTCCGCCGGAATCCTGGGAGCCGGGCCGCAAAGCGCGATCTGGCTTTGGGTGCTGTGGCATGGCGGTTTCCCGTTCCTGGTTTTACTCTTTGCCCTGATCCAGGGCTTCGCGCCCACCCGCTTGTGCTCGCGCGCGTCTGTCTGGACCTGGATGGCCGGGGGCCTGGGCCTGGTGCTGGCCCTGGTGGCCGGAGCCATCATGCTGGTCACCCGGGGGCACGACCTCCTGCTCCCCCTGGTCGAGGGGGGAAATTTCGCGCTGCTGGCCCATTCCGCGCCCGGCCAGGCGGTCGTCCTTCTCAATGCCCTGGCCCTCGTTGCCGTGGCCCTGGTCACCCGGGGGCGCAGCCTTGCCGGGGCCGGCCTGATCCTGGCCTTGCTGGCCAGCTTTCTTGATGTCTCGCTCACCTTGGAATCCCAGGCCCGCTTTTCGCTCGGCTGGTACGTGGCCCGGGTCAACAGCATGGTTGCCGCCAGCTCGGTGCTGCTGGTCTTCCTGTACGAAGTGACGTGGCTGTATTTGCGGGTCACCGACCTGAACGAAAGCCTGAGCCGCATGGCCTTCGTGGATGACCTGACCCGCCTTGCCAACCGGCGCCAGTTCAACGAACGCCTGGCGGCCGAATGGGCCCGGGCCCAGCGAGCCGGCCAAAGCCTGGGCCTGGTCATGATCGATGTCGATTTCTTCAAGAAGTACAACGACGCCTATGGCCATCCGGCCGGCGACGAGTGCCTGCGCCAGGTGGCCCGGGCGATGGAAGGAGCGATCCGCCGCCCCGCCGACCTCGCCGCGCGCTATGGCGGCGAGGAATTCGTGCTGGTGCTCCCCGACACCGGTCCCGAAGGCGCCTTGCACGTCGCCAACGCCGTGGGCGAGGCGGTGCGGCAACTGGGCCTGCGCCATGAAGCCGGGACCGGGCTGGGGGTGGTGACCATCAGCCTGGGGGTTGCCGCCACCGTTCCCCACGCCGACCTTTCGCCCGAAACCTTGAAATCCGCTGCCGATCAGGCCCTGTACGCCGCCAAGGAGCAAGGACGAAACCGGGCCGTTCTCGGCTTGCCCCTGCCCTCTCCCGTGGCCGTCCCCTCCCCTCCGAAGGGACAAAAGGCGACGACGCCGCTCACGGGGAAACTCACCCCAGCGGGGCGAGGCCACTGACCAGGCGGGCGCAATCGGCTTTCCAGGCCGCCAGGGTATCGTCGTCCAGCTCGAAGCGGGCGTGCACGATGCCCCTGTCAACCGCGGTGATGACGGCGGGCAGCGTCCGCCGGACGCCTTCAATGGAAACGCCGACCCGACCATCCGGGGGCACGGGCCGATCAAAGCCCGAGGCGGTGAAGCCGTCCTCCGACAGGTCCAGGATCGTGACCGCGGCCGCCCGGGCACCGACACTGAGGCGCCCCGGACGTTCAACATGGTAGCGGGGCTTCTGGCGGCGATCCTCGGCGCTGGTCGAGGTGCGCACCACCCGCACCAGGATGCGGCGCAGGCGGTCGATCCCCGAGGCCACGTCACCCGACACACGGCCCACCTCGCCGGCCAGGGTGCTGGTCTGCCGGGCCTCGTCGGAAACGCGGGCGATCCGTGACGCCACCTCGCCGGCCGCCTTGGAGGTCTGTTCCACGTTGCGGGCGATTTCCTGGGTTGCCGCGCCCTGCTCCTCGATCGCGGCGGCGATGGCGGTGGCCACGCCCTCGACCGCGCCAATGGCCTGGGTAATCTCGCTCACCGCGCGCACCGCTTCCTGGGTGGTGCTCTGGATCCGGGCAATCTGCTGGGAGATCTCCTCGGTCGCGCTCGCGGTCTGGTTGGCCAGATGCTTGACCTCGCCCGCGACCACGGCGAACCCCTTGCCCGCCTCGCCGGCCCGGGCCGCCTCGATGGTCGCGTTCAGGGCCAGCAGGTTGGTTT
>NZ_BJZO01000136.1 GCF_007992075.1 Pararhodospirillum oryzae | reverse complement strand
TCCAGTTTCAGTCTAGCACGTGGCGAGGACAGGCCCCATGCGGGCCCGTCCCCTCAAGCCTTGCACCATTGGGCCTTGGGAGCAATGTCCAGCCGCGCCCCGTCTCCCTCAGGGTAATCGGGTGAACCGATTACCTTGCCGTCTCCCTGGCGTGCCCTTGCCCGAAGGGAAAGAGGCCCGGGAGGGAGACGGGCCCGCATGGAGGGAAAATCTCCCTACGATCCGATGCGGGGGATTGGAGGGGCTCGACGACCGCTCAGCGCGCGCGCGAACGCCGCTTCCTCGGACGCCACATGCTCGCCCCAGTGCCGGCTGAACTCCCAGGAACGCACCAACCCCAGGGCCCGGGCGGTCAGGAAGAAACGACTCATCATTTGTTACGCTCCTTCGCTTGTGTTCGGTTCGTGTTCCCCCGGTTCCCCGCCCTCGCAAGGCAAGGCGAGACCGGAAGGCTCGACCGCTTCACAGCCACACCCAGGGGGTGGGGGCAAGCGGACTGGTTTTCCGAGCCAGGGCGCGTTGGAACGCCCCTTCCTCGGCCGGCGAATGCTCGGACCAGTGACGGTTGAATTCCACCGCCTTGGTCAGGCCCAAAGCCCGCGCCACCAGGAAAAACCGATTCATCATGACCGTCCCTTTCTCTAAGATGGTGCTATCGAACGCCTCGTCACTCCAGGGGTTGTGCTGGATCTCCGGCTCCCGGGAAAGTCCCCGGTCGCCATCGGTTTCGACCCGCGTTATCTTCACGCAGAGGATATAGCGCACGATGTGCGCGAACGCAAGGGCGCGTTCATAAAAATTCGTTGGCTTGGCAATAGGTTATACTTTGGTTGTCATAAAGCTGTCATATAGGTGACCAGATCCGGCAAGGATCCAAGCCGAATCAAACCTCTAGCCCTTTGGATAGATCCTCTCACCATCGCCCCCCGAAACACAAGGGCCACTCCTTGGGATGCACTCTATTCCTAAGGGCATACCCGGCACGCCGTGCCCCGCCACCCCTTGACCGGGTGCAAGGACACTGCCTTATCTGGAACGAAGATCCCGCCCGGCACAAAGGACCCCTCACGATGGCGCGCACCGAAACTCCGGCCGTGGACACCACCTTCCACTGCCCGCCCTTCACGCTTCCCGATCCCGAGGGCCGCCCGTGGTCCCGCGACCAGGTCATGGGGCCGCGCGGCCTGCTGGTCGCTTTTTTGTGTAATCACTGCCCGTATGTGAAAGCGGTGGTCGATCGCTTCGTCGTGGATGCCCGGCGCCTTTTGGACCTGGGCGTGGGTGTGGTTGCCATCATGCCCAACGATTTCCAGGCCTACCCGGACGACGCCCCGCCGCGCATGGCCGAGTTCGCCCGCGACCACGCCTTTGCGTTTCCCTACCTGGTCGATGAAAGCCAGGCGGTGGCCCGCGCCTTCCAGGCCGTCTGCACGCCTGATTTTTTCGGGTTCGAGCCGGGGCTGGCCTTGCGCTATCGCGGCCGGCTGGATGAAGGCCGCAAGGATCCGCCGCCCGTCGGCTGCCGGCGCGACCTGCTGGAGGCGATGAGCGCGGTTGCCGCCGATCCGGCCCATGTGCCGGATCCGCAATGGCCCTCGATGGGCTGTTCCTTGAAGTGGCGTTCCGACGACGAGGCCGTGTAATCATGCCTTCCGCGGTCTTGCCGCGCCAGCGGGTGATCGTGGCCCTGTCCGGGGCCTCGGGCGCCTTGTACGGGGTGCGCACCCTCCAGGCCCTGGCCCTTCTGCCCGAGATCGAACGTCATCTGATCGTTTCGCCCTCGGCCCTGCGCACCCTGGCCGCCGAAACCGAGGTAAGCCCCGCCGCCCTGCGCGCCCTGGCCGACGTGGTCCACGACCACCGCGACATCGGGGCCTCGATCGCCAGCGGCTCGGTACGCACCTTGGGCATGATCGTGGCGCCGTGCTCGATCAAGACCCTGTCGGGCATCGTCACCTGCTACGCCGACAACCTCACCGTGCGGGCTGCCGATGTGTGTTTGAAGGAACGCCGCCGTCTGATTTTGCTGGTGCGCGAAACGCCCTTGCACCTGGGCCACCTGGACCTGATGACCCGCGCGACCCAGGCCGGCGCCATCATCATGCCGCCGGTCCCGGCCCTCTACCACCGCCCCCAAAGCATCGAGGAGATGGTGGACCACACCGTGGGCCGCGCCCTGGACCTGCTGGGCCTGGAAACGCCCCTGCTGCGGCGCTGGAGCGGCCAGCGCCCCGAGGCCTGACACGCCCCTCCCCCCGGGGGGAGGGGGAACGCCCTGCCCTCCGCCAGGTCTTCTTTCAAGGCGTGGTTACAGCCAGCGCCGGGTGGACTGGCAATAAGCCTCGAACGCCTCGCCGAAGCGGGCGCGCAGCCGCGCTTCTTCCTTGTCGATGTGCAGGCGGGCGATGGCGAGCACGAACACGGGCACGACCAGCAACGGCACCAGCGTGCCCAGCCACAGCCCCCAGCCGGTCAGGATCCCGGCCAGTCCCAGGTACATGGGATTGCGGGTCAGGCGAAACGGCCCGTCGGTGACCAGCACGGTGGCCTCGTGCCCCGGGTGCACCGTGGTGCCCTGGCGCAGCACGTGCCGCGCGGCCATCACCGCGAACGTGCCCGCCCCCGCGATCAGGGCCAGGCCCGCCAGCCCCAGGGCATCGGGCACCACGCGCGGCCCCGGGAGCAGCCAGGCCAGGACGGCCATCAGCACCACGCCCGTCCCGAACAAAACCGGAGGCAGGGGTTTCATCGTCGAGGTTCTCCGTTTGCCAGAAAGCGAGACCCGCGCCGGGCCCCCGTCATGCCACCCGTCCGAAGACGGTGTTCCTACGCCTCCACCGCCATGTTATCGATCAGGCGGGTCCGGCCCAGGCGCACCGCCGCCAGCAGGCGGGCCGGACGACCGCGCACGAACGCGGCCTGCGGGGCCAGGGTGCTGGCGTCGCGCAGTTCCAGGTATTCCACGTCGTCGAAACCGGCGGCGCGCAAGGCCACTTCGCCCCGGGCCAGGATGACGGCGGCCGGCGTGCCGGCTTCCGTCTCGGGGCTGGTCAGGGCCCGGGTCACCTCGACCAGGATCCTGTGCAGATGGGGGGCGATCGCGCGTTCCCCGGGGCTCAAGTAGGCATTGCGCGACGACAGGGCCAGGCCGTCGTCCTCGCGCACCACCGGGGCGCCGATCACCTCCACCGGAAGATCAAGATCGGCGACCAGGCGGCGGATCACCTGCAACTGCTGATAATCCTTTTCCCCGAACACGGCCACGTCGGGCTGGGCGCGCATCAACAGCTTGCTCACCACCGTGGCCACGCCCTGGAAATGACCGGGGCGCCGGTCGCCACACAGACCGCGCGACACGCCTTCCACCGTGATGGTGGTGGCAAAACCGGGGGGATACATGTCCTCGACCGTCGGCGCGTACATCAGATGCGCCCCGGCTTCCGACAGGCGCACGGCGTCGGCGGCCTCGGTGCGGGGGTAGGCGGCGAAGTCCTCCGACGGGCCGAACTGGGTGGGATTGACAAACACCGACACCACCACGCGATCGGCCTGGGTCAACGCCAGGCGCACCAGCGAAACGTGCCCGTCGTGCAAGGCGCCCATGGTCGGGACCAGGGCCACGCGCAGGCCCTCGGCCCGCCACTGGGCCACGGTCCGACGCACGGCCGCGCCTTCGCGGGCCACGGGCAAGGCAAGGGAAAGGGGAAGCTCACTCACAGCGGTCATTACGACGTCGTCCAAGCAAGAAGCGTGGGGCAGGAAACAGCCTAAAGGCTCAGGCGGAGCGGGCCGGGAATGTGTGCTCGGGTCCCGGGAAACGCCGCGCGCGCACGTCGGCGGCATAGGCGGCGGCGGCTTCGCCCACCTGCGGCCCCAGCGTGGCATAGCGGCGCACGAAGCGCGGGGTGAAATCCATGAACATGCCGACCACGTCGTCGATCACCAGCACCTGGCCATCGCAAGCGACGGACGCGCCAATGCCGATGGTCGGCACGCTCACGGCCTGGGTCATGCGCTCGGCCACCGGGGCCACGGTGCCCTCGACCACCATGGAAAAGGCCCCGGCCTCGGCCACGGCGCGGGCGTCGTCGATCAGGCCCTGGGCCTCGGCCTCGTCGCGCCCTTGCGCGCGAAAGCCGCCCTGGGTGTTCACGCTTTGCGGCCGCAGGCCCACGTGGCCCATCACCGGAATGCCGCGACTGACCAGGAAGGCGATGGTTTCGGCCATCTCGCGCCCGCCTTCCAGCTTGACGGCACCCGCCCCGGTTTCGGCCATCACCCGGGCAGCGTTGCGAAAGGCCTGGGCGGGGCTTTCCTGGGTGGAGCCAAAGGGCATGTCAACCACCACCAGGGCCTGGGTGGAGCCGCGCACCACGGCCTGGCCATGGGCAATCATCATGTCCAAGGTCACGCCCAAGGTGGTGGGCAGGCCATAAAGGACCATGCCCAGGGAATCCCCAACCAGCAGGATATCGACATGGGGATCAAGCTGACGCGCGATTGGCGTGGTGTAGGCGGTCAGGCAGACCACCGGGTCCTTGCCCTTGCGGGCCACGATATCGCGAACGGTCAGGCGCCGGCCGATGGGGGGAGAAGCGCTCATGGCGTGTGCCTTTTGTCCTTAACCAAAGCGGGGGAAACGCGCGGAAAGCGACAGGGCCCCCATCCCCGGGGCCACGACAACCCGAAAGCGGTGGGCCCGCCCCTTTCCCCGCGTTGTCCTTGTAGCGCGCGCCTCCCGCCAGGGAAAGGGGGAAAGCCACCCTGCTTGACCGGTTCGCCCGACGAACGCCCGGGCCCGGGCTTCTGGCCCTCGTCAGCGCGCGACGAAGGCCTTTTCCACCACGTAGTGAGCGGGCGCGCCGCCGCTGCCCTCGACAAAACCCCGGGCTTCCAGAAGGGCGGTGGTGTCGGCCAGCATGGCCGGACTGCCGCACAGCATCACCCGGTCGGACTCGGGCGAGAGAGGCTCCAGCCCCAGGTCCGAGGTCAGGCGGTTGGTGTCGATCAAGGTGGTGATCCGCCCTTGATGGAAAAAAGGCTCGCGGGTGACGGTGGGGTAATAGGCCAGTTTTTCGTTCAGGATTTCGCCCAGGTATTCGTGACGGGGCAAGGCGACGGTGACCTCCTCGCGGTAAGCCAGCTCGGACACGAAGCGCACGCCGTGAACCAGCACCACGCGCTCGAACCGCTCGTACAGCTCGGGATCCTTGATCAGCGACAAGAAGGGCGCCAGCCCGGTGCCGGTGCCAATCAGCCACAGCACCCGCCCCGGCAGCAGGTTGCCCGCCACCAGCGAGCCGGTGGGCTTGCGGCTGACCAGGAGCGTGTCGCCCACCGCCAGGGATTGCAGGCGCGAGGTCAGGGGGCCATCCGGCACCTTGATGCTGAGAAACTCCAGGAATTCATCGTGGTTGGCGCTGACCATGGAATAGGCGCGCAGCAACGGCCGCCCCTCGACCATCAAGCCAATCATGGTGAACTGGCCATTATCGAACCGGAACCCGGGGTCGCGGGTGGTGCGGAAGCTGAACAGACGGTCGGTCCAGTGATGGACGGCGGTCACGGTCTCGTGGTTGAGGGTGCTCATGCGGGCGGCGCGCTCCTTGAAAGCCCCGGGTCTCGCGGGGATTCTCCCCATGACCCACAAACGCCGTGGGATATAGGCAGCCCGCACGCCCAATGCAAAGTCTTTCGCCCCAGGAAAAACGCGACAAAAGACCAGGGGATCAGGGCATGAACTGCTCGCGCAAAATACGCTCTTCCAGATTGTGTTCCGGGTCGAACAGCAAGGTCAACGCCAGGTCACGACGCTCGGCGATGTTCACGCGCACCACGTCGCGCACCTCGGTGAAGTCGGCCGCCGCCGACACCGGGCGCTTGAGCTGCTCCAGGATCTCGATATCAACCCGGGCGGTGTTGGGCAACACGGCGCCCCGCCAGCGCCGGGGCCGGAACACGCTGATCGGGGTGAGCGCCAGCACGTTGGCGCCCAGGGGCAGAATAGGCCCATGGGCGGAGGCGTTGTAGGCGGTGCTGCCGGCGGCGGTGGACAGCAAGACCCCGTCGCACACCATTTCCTCCAGCCGCACCGTGCCATCCACCCGAATGCGCAGCTTGGCCGCCTGGCGCGACTGGCGCAGCAAGGCCACTTCGTTGATGGCCAGGGCCTCGATGGTTTCCTGTTGGGCGGTGGTCGCGCGCATGCCCAGCGGGGTGAGCGTCACCCGCGCGGCGGCGCGCAGCCGCTCGGTCAGGCGATCCTCGCGGAAGGCATTCATCAAGAAGCCCACCGTGCCCCGGTTCATGCCAAAGATGGCCTGCTTGTGGTTCAGCGTGGCGTGCAGGGTTTCCAGCATGAACCCGTCTCCGCCCAGGGCCACGATGATATCGGCCCGTTCAGGCGCCACGTGGCCGTAGCGGTGCTTGAGGCGCCGTAGAGACTCCTGCGCCTCGGGGGTCCGGGCGGCGACGAAGGCAATGTTTTCAATGTCCATGAAAAAGTCCGAGGGCGATCGGGCACTCGCGCGCCCCTGGGGGCCGGTGGGTTCACTATAGGCCGCCCGCCCTCGGGACAAAAGAGAAACCCCGGCGACACCCAGTGCATGTGT
>NZ_BJZO01000135.1 GCF_007992075.1 Pararhodospirillum oryzae | reverse complement strand
TTGGGGAACCCTTTTTCAAGGGCGTTCCAGGCTTCGTCCGATTGCCCCGTGGTGCAAGTCCCGGGGGCCCTCGCACGAAACGGGCTTTTTTTCTGGCCAGGAGGGAATGGCTTTCGTATATCGATCGCCTGTTTTGACTCGATCGGTCGGCTTCTTGCCTGTGCCGCCCTACCCAAGGACCTTGCTGCCATGGCCTCGACCTGGACCCCGGACAGTTGGCGCGCCAAGCCCGCTCAGCAGATGCCCGAGTACCCGGACGTCTCCCACCTTGCGGCGGTTGAAGCCGAGCTGTCCCGATTTCCCCCGCTGGTGTTCGCGGGCGAGGCGCGCTCGCTGACGGCGTCGCTGGCCGAGGTCGCCGAGGGCAAGGCCTTCTTGCTGCAAGGCGGCGACTGCGCCGAGAGCTTCGCCGAGTTTTCGGCCAACACCATCCGCGACACGTTCCGCGTCATGCTGCAAATGGCGGTGGTGCTGACGTTTGGCGCCGCGTTGCCCGTGGTCAAGGTGGGCCGCATGGCCGGCCAGTTCGCCAAGCCGCGTTCCGCCCCCATGGAAATGGTCGACGGGGTGGAACTGCCCAGCTATCGCGGCGACATGGTCAATGCCATGGATTTCGACGCCGAGGGCCGGGTGCCCGATCCCGACCGCCTGCTGCGCGTGTACCACCAGTCGGCCGCGACCTTGAATCTGTTGCGCGCGTTTGCGCAAGGCGGCTTCGCCGACCTCGACCAGGTGCACCAGTGGACCCTGGGCTTCGTGCAGGGCAGCCCGCAGGCCGAGCGCTACGGCGCCTTCGCCGATCGCATCGCCGAGTCGCTGGATTTCATGCGCGCGTGCGGCTTCACGCCCGACTCGGTGCCGCAGATGCGCGAGACCGACTTCTACACCAGCCACGAAGCCCTGCTGCTGAACTACGAGCAGGCGCTGACCCGCGTCGATTCCATTTCGGGGCGCTGGTACGGCTGTTCGTCGCATTTCCTGTGGGTCGGCGATCGCACCCGCGATCCCGACGGCGCCCATGTCGAGTTCCTGCGCGGCATCGCCAACCCGGTCGGGGTCAAGGCCGGCCCGAGCATGCACCCCGACGACCTGCTGCGCCTGTGCGATGCCTTGAACCCCGCCAACGACCCCGGCCGTCTGACCGTGATCGTGCGCATGGGCGCGGGACGCGTGGCCGAGGGCCTGCCGCCGTTGATCCGCGCCTTGCAGCGCGAGGGCCGGCGCGTGGTGTGGAGCTGCGATCCCATGCACGCCAACACCGTCAAGGCCAGCAGCGGCTTCAAGACCCGTGACTTCCAGAAGATCTTGCAGGAAGTCACCGAGTTTTTCGCCGTGCACCGGGCCGAGGGGTCGCACCCCGGGGGCGTTCATTTCGAGATGACCGGCGCCGACGTCACCGAGTGCATCGGCGGCGCCCAGGCCATCACCGAGGCGCGCCTGGGCGATCGCTATCACACCCATTGCGACCCGCGCCTTAACGCCAGCCAGGCCCTGGAACTGGCGTTCCTGATCGCCGAGGCCCTGAAGGCCGAGCGCGCCAGCGCCCGTGCCCAACGCCTCAACCCGACCTGAGGGACCCCCGGTCCGCCGGGTCTGACGCCCGGCGGGCCCCTCCCTTCCAGGCGTCATGAACAAAGGACAAGACGGGGATGGACAGGTCTTCCGAGCGCTGGCCGGGCGCGGCCGAGGTGCCGCAGTGGACCGACAAGTATTTCTCCCGGACCGCCGACGTGGTCCGCCGGTTCGGAGACGTGAGCGTGACCTACGCCGTCTTCATGCGCCGGCCGGTGCTGTACGCGCCGCGCCTCGCGCTGGGCTGGCTGCGCCACGTCACCGAGGAGCGCGGCACCGAGGTCGTGGTTGATTCCTTGTACAAGGAAGGCGAATGGGTGGGCGCCGGCGAGCCCATGGTCACCCTGACCGGCTCGTTCATGGCGCTTTCCGAACTGGAAACCCTGTTCTTGCAAAAGCTGGGGGCGTGCTGCGTCGCCGCCTACAATGCTTTTCACATGTGCATGGACCTGCCCGGCGTTGCCTTCCTGGCCATGGATGCCCGTCACTGCGCCGGCACCGAAATGGCCGACCTGATGGCCTACGCGGCCTCGGTGGGCGGCAAGCGCGCCCGGCGCAAGGGCGAGGCCAAGGGCTTCATCGGCAACGCCACCGACGCCACCGCCCATTATTTCGACCGCGCCGAGGGCAGCGGCACCATGCCCCACAGCCTGATCGGCTACGCGGGCTCGACCGTGCGCGCGGCCGAGATGTTCCACGAAACCCATCCCGATGTCGATCTCGTGGTTCTGGTCGATTACTTCGGCCGCGAGATCTCCGACGCCCTGGCGGTGTGCCGGCGCTTCCCCGAACTGGCCGCCCAAGGGCGCCTGGGCGTGCGTCTGGATACCCATGGCGGGCGCTATGTCGAGGGGCTGGACACCCAGTCCTCCTACGACGTGCTGGAACGAAACGCCCGCGACGCCATCCGGGGCTACCGGTCGGAAACCGAGCTGCGCTACCTGATCGGCACCGGCGTGTCGGCCGCCGCCTTGTGGCACATGCGCGAAACCCTGGACCACGCCGGCTTCCCCCGCACCCGCATCATCGCGTCGTCGGGGTTCTCGCCGGCCAAGTGCCGGGTCATGGCCTACGCCAAGGCTCCCGTCGATGTCATCGGCACCGGTTCGTACCTGCCCGAGAACTGGAACGAAACCTACGCCACCGCCGACATCATCGCCTACGACGGCAAGCCCCGGGTCAAGGTGGGCCGCGAGTTCCTGCTTCAGCGGCGCCCCGAGGCCGTCCGCCCGCCGACCTGAGCGCGGGCACGCCAGACAGTCCGGACACGCGGGGGGGCAGGGTCCGGGCCCGTTCGCGGTTCAACGAGGTCTCCCGCCTCCTTCCGGAGGCGGGGGGCCTTCTTCATCCCTCGCCTTCCGTTGCCGTCTCGCGGCCCCGGGCCGCTTTTTCGGAGTTCGCGCCCATGACCCGGCCCATCCTGGTCATTCCCGCCCGCCTTGCCGCCACCCGCCTGCCGGGCAAGCCGCTGGCCGACATCGCCGGCGAGCCGATGATTGTTCATGTCTGGCGGCGCGCGTGCGAGGCCGATCTGGGCCCGGTGCTGGTCGCGGCGGGCGATCCGGCCATTGTCGAGGCCATTGCCGCCGTGGGCGGCCGGGCCGTGCTGACCGACCCCGACCTGCCCAGCGGGTCCGATCGGGTGTGGCAGGCCCTGACCCGCGCCGACCCGGACGGCCATCACGACGTGATCGTCAACATCCAAGGCGATCTGCCCACCTTGGAGCCCGCCGTGCCGCGCGCCACCCTGGCGGCCCTGCACACCGATCCGGCCATTGATCTCGCCACCCCGGTGTGCGCCATCACCCGCCCCGAGGAGCTGGGCAATCCCAACGTGGTCAAGGCGGTGGCCGGGTTCGCGCCCGGTGCCTCCCACGCCCGCGCGCTTTATTTCAGCCGGGCGTGCGTGCCCACGGGCGAGGGGCCCGTGTACCACCACATCGGCCTCTATGCCTGGCGCCGCGCCGCGCTCTGCGCCTTTGTCTCGTGGCCGCCCGGGGTGCTGGAGCGGCGCGAGCGCCTGGAGCAGCTGCGCGCGCTGGAACATCACCTGCGCATCGAAGCCGCCCTGGTGGACACCGTGCCGCTGGGCGTGGATACCCAAGACGACCTGGAGCGGGCCCGCGCCGCGCTGGGCCGGACCGCCTGACGAAGACCGGTTTCGGGGGGCGGACCCCTTGCTGTTTTTTCCCTGTTGTTCCCGCCGTTGAAAAGGCTCCACCGATGAGCGACCCAACCTTGACCGTGGCCTTCCAGGGCTTGCCCGGGGCGTATTCCCATATGGCGTGCACCCGGTTGTTTCCCGCCATGACCGTGCTGCCCTGCGCGGCGTTCGAGGATGCGTTCGCGGCGGTGCGCGAGGGCAAGGCCCGCTATGCCGTGCTGCCCATCGAAAACAGCGTGGCCGGCCGGGTGGCCGACATCCACCACCTGATGCCCGATTCCGGCTTGTTCATTGTCGATGAATTTTACCTGAAGGTGCATCACCATCTTCTGGTCGTCCCCGGCGTCAAGCTGGAGGATGTCAAGGTGGTGCGCAGCCACGTCCATGCCCTGGGCCAGTGCCGCCGCTTCATCCAGGCCAACGGCCTCACTCCCGTGGTGCACGCCGACACGGCGGGCGCCGCCGCCGAGCTGGCGCAACTGCGCACGCCCACGGAAGCGGCGATCGCGAGCGAGCTGGCCGGGGAGATCTATGGCCTGGAGTCGCTGCGCGCCCACATCGAGGACGAAACCCACAACACCACCCGCTTTTTGGTCATGGCCCGCGAGCCCGTGCAGCCGCGCGAGGATCTGGCCTGCATCACCACGTTTGTTTTCCGGGTGCGCAACGTGCCGGCGGCGCTCTACAAGGCGCTGGGGGGCTTCGCCACCAACGGCATCAACATGACCAAGCTGGAAAGCTACCAGGTGGGAGGCACGTTCGTGGCCACCCAGTTCTATGCCGACGTGGAAAGCCGCCCCGAGGACCCGGCGCTGGCCCGCGCGCTGGAGGAACTGGCCCACTTCACCCATCAGGTCAAGGTGCTGGGCGTTTATCCGGCCAATCCCTACCGCTTCGCCGCCCGCCGCACCGCGCCCAACGACTGACAAGCAATCCCCTGGCCCGGGCCTGCACCGGCCATACTCAAGGAGTGGAACCGCGATGACCGATCTCTGGGGCCCGAAAAAGGAGGGCGCCTGTCCCTGCGGCGTGGGCGACAGCCTGGAGGCCTGCTGTGGCCCGCTGCTGGCCGGGGCCGCCGCCCCCACCGCCGAGGCCCTGATGCGCTCGCGCTACACGGCCTATGTCCTGGAGCGCTACGAATACCTGGGCGAAACCGACGCCGAGGCCCTGCGCGAGAAGTTCGACCGCGACGAAACCGCCGCCATGGTGGAAGGCATCACCTGGACCGGACTCAAGGTGGTGCGGACCAAGGAGGGCGGCCCCGAGGATGAAACCGGCGAGGTCGAGTTCCTGGCCCGCTTCCGTCACCAGGGCAAGGATCTGATCCGGCACGAGGCCTCCACCTTTCAACGCGAGAACGGGCGGTGGGTGTACGTGGATTCGGTGATGAATCCCAAGCATCCCCCCCGCCAGGTGGAGCAGATCGGGCGCAACGATCCGTGCCCGTGCGGCTCGGGCAAGAAGTACAAGAAGTGTTGCGGTAAATAAATACGCCGTCGCCCGCTTCGGGCCTCGCGCCTGCCCGGCAAGGGCCGCCCCCGGAGTCGGAACCGGCCGGGGGCGCCCGGCCCATGCGTCGCGCTCCAGGAGGACGGCCCCGCCTCCCCTGGAGCCCCGCGCTCTCCCCTTTTTTTGATCGTCGCACGCCTTTTCCCTGAGTCCGTCCGCCGCGAATTGAAACGGGCAGGCTCTGGATCCCTTTGTTTGGGTTTGTCTTTTCCGGAAAAGAGGGGCCCGCTTTTCCGGCCCGCTTTTTTGGAATGAACCCTGGCGTTCATCCGTCCCTCGGCAAAGGGGGCGGCAGAGCAGGCCTTTGATCGAGTCGCCCCCCTTTCAGGGGAGACCTCGTTGCATGGAACAGCTTTTCGTTGAAAATTTTGCCTCAAGAAGGAAGTGTAAATATTAAAAAGACTTTTTGTTGATGAAATTTTACGAATGTTTGGTGGAAGGTGGCTCCCTATTGCGAGAGGTTGGTCTGAATGACACGCCATTATTGCAGTAGCGATCTTCCGGTGTGTTTTGATGCCAAATTGCCACATGGTATATGCTATTCATTCCGGATCTGTCATATTGTCCCAGTTCTCATCCCTTCCCGTGCGAAAGGAAGCGCTCGGTTATTTTTCTAATCCACCGGGAAGCACAGGATTTCCAAGCAAAGGAGTCTCTCCCATGTCTCTGAAGGTGCCGTTGGGCGCTAGGATAGCACTTCCTGTCGTTCTCATGGCCCTTGCCATGATGCTTCTCGTCGGAATCGCGCTTCAGCGTCAAAAGGATAGCATTCTTCAAGAGCGACGAGCTCTTCTTCAAGAACATGTTTCCTCGGCCATCAGCATTATCAGTAGTCTTCATGAACAATCGGAAAAAGGAGAAATCTCCCAGGACGAGGCACGCGAAAGATCAAAGAATATTATCAGAAGCATCAACTTTGGCGATGGCGATTACGTGTTCATTAACGACCGGCAGGGGCTTTCGGTCGTAAACCGGGGGGCTCCCCAAGCCGAGGGGAAGGATTTCTCCCAAACAAAAGACGCGAACGGCTTCCCCTATTTTCGCGCAATGATTGATAGAACGGCCAATAATCAATCGGCTTTTGTTGAATATGAATGGCCCCATCCCGGTGCCGAGAAGCCAGCTCCCAAACTCACCTATGTCGCGCCTTTCGCTCCCTGGGGCTGGATCGTCGGCACCGGGGTGTACCTGGATGACCTGGAAGACATGATGATGGACCAGGCCATGGGCTTTCTCCTCATCGGGCTTGTGATTCTGGCGGCGACGACGGGCGTGTCCACGGTGGTCGTGCGGACGGTGTCCGGCCCGCTGCGCGCCATGACCGGGGCCATGACCCGTCTGGCCCGGGGCGATCTGGCCGTGTCGATCGACGGCGGGCAGCGCGGCGACGAGATCGGCGCCATGGCCCATGCGCTGGAGGTCTTCCGCGACAACGCCCGCGAAAACAAGCGGCTGGGGGAGGAAGCCAAGGCCGCCGAGGTCCGGCTTCACGAGGACCAGCGCCAGGCCCGGATCGCCCTGGCCCAGGC
>NZ_BJZO01000134.1 GCF_007992075.1 Pararhodospirillum oryzae | reverse complement strand
TCCAGTTTCAGTCTAGCCGCCCGCCCAACTGTCCAGGGCGACGGCGGCGGCCTTGACGACGCCCCAAGCCGAGATTGCGCCGATCAAATCCTGGGAAAGCAGGTCCGCCGTGGTCACGGTAATGGAGCCATCGGACACGTTGATCAAAGAACGGCGCAGCGACGTCCAATCACTGACGGTGTCGCTGAGCCCCTTGTCCAGGCTGTCGAGCGGGTCGATCAGGCTTTCCCAACCGCTGCCAAACACCGCCAGATCCTTGGACAGCGTTTCGTCCGCGGTGCGGTTTTCCGTCACGAAGGCAGACACCATCGGGTCCAGCGGCGCCAGAGCATCCGAGATTTCGTGCGCCGTCTCTGCCAGCGCCTTGTAGTTCACGGTGATGATGAAGGTGACGGAATCCGGGACTGGATCGGATGGGCCGATCCCTTTCAGGTCCTTTTGCAGATCTTCCAGCGTCTTTTGCGCTTGGGTTGCGAAACCGGCCACTTGGATCGCGTGGCTGATCATCCCGGGGAAGGTCTTGTCGATCCAGTCCTGGCAGGCTGGCAGCAGTCGCGGGTAGTTCGGGACGACCTTGGTGACCTCGGACGAGATCGCCTTGTCCTGCACAACCACCTTGGCCCGCTGGTTCATCGCGGTCCATTCATCGCGTGGGATTTCGACGTAACTCGCTGCGCCGTCTGGCAGAGGGATGATCGCGACAGACATCAACAACCATCTCCAGTCAAATTCATTATTAAAAACTCATGGTGAACCATCGCACTTAAAACGGGACTTGTAAAGTGTGAATCTTTTTACGCTTATTCAAACGCAAAAACAAAGAGTTAGAGCGTCGCGCCTGGATCGGGCTCAACGTGAGGTACCATGAATTGATTGTTTTTAGCGGATCTTCGCCTGATGGCTTCGATCAAGGATTCCGAGCGCACCCGGTGGGCGCGACGGCAAGCCCCCGCGAACCCCTGGCGTCTTCTGGCGCGCGGTCGATCATGGCTTGACGCACCCGCGTCAGGGGGGGGCGCCATAGCACGAATGGGGTTCCTGGCCTCCCATTCGTTAATGCGTCACGACAAACTCAAACAAAGGGATTCAGGGTCTGTCCGTTTCAACGTGAAACGGGCAGACCCTGAAAGCGCACCCCGATCAAAAGGAATCGGTGAAGGCACTCTCCCCTATTGAGTCATCGCACTTTCGAACCGCCGAAACGGTCCCCTTTCGGCTGAAAACGCCTCAGCCCTGCGCCCAGTCGAACAAGGGCGGCACGTCGGGCTGGATGCGCATCACCTGCGCGGCCGACCCCGCCGGAGCCTGCAACGCCAGCGACACTTCCATCAGGTGCAAGGTCAACGACGTCGGCAGGCGGTTGCTTCCGCCACGCACGGCCTCGGCCAGGACGGAAATGCCCCGGGCGAAATCGAGGCGCGGGCCGCCGCCCTTGGTGCGCTTCATGGTGCTGGGCTTGGGCGACACCAACGCCGTGCCCAACGCGGCCCCGGGCGCCCAGCCCGCCATCCACGCTTCCGCCTTGCGCAAGGCGCGATGAACGATCGAGGAGCCCACCGGGTTCATCCGGGCCTGTCCGGGGAAATCCCACACGTCGCCCAGGGTCGCGGTGGCGCTGGAGCCCACCACTCTCAAGGAGCGGTCGGCCGGGGCCAGGGTGCTCACGCTCAGGCGGGCCACCACGCCGTCGTCGAATTCCAGAAGGCCCATCGAGAGGTCGGGCGCGCCGGGCTGGGCGCCCACGCTTTCGCCCTTTTCGGGCAAGCGGCAGGCGGACAGGGCTGTCACCCGACGCACCGGCCCGAACAGCTGGACCAGGGGCGCCAGCTGATAGCCGGCGTCGCCCAGGGCACACCCCAGCTCGTATTCATCCTTGGCCGGCCACGGCGCCCCGGAGAGGCTCCGCCAGGCCCCGGGCTCACCCGCCGGAATCCGCCCCGTGTCCATTTCGGCGTAGGCAACCAGGGGCCGCCCCAGCTTGCCCGCGCGCAGCGCGCGGGCCAGGGTCTGGACCCCTTCCGACAAGTGGGTGCACGGCGCGCACGCGAGGTGCAGCCCCTTGGCGGCGGCCAGCTCGACCAGGGCCTGGGCCTCTTCCAGGGTCGACGCCAGCGGCTTTTCCGAAAAAACGTGCTTGCCCGCGTCCAGGGCGATCCGGGTCACCTCGGCGTGGGAGCGTGGATCGGTGAGGTTGACCACCATGTCGAGGGCGGGGTCTTCCAGCAGGGCCTGGAGGCTGTCGTAGGCCTTGACCCCGTGACAGGAGGCAAAGGCGCTCATGCGCTGCCCATCCCGATCGAAGGCTCCCAGCAAGCGCAGATCAAGGTGATTGCCCAAGGTCTGCATGTACAGATCGGCAACGTACCCACAGCCGACGAACGCGATGTTCATGCGGAGAATCCTTCCCGTTTGTGTTCAAGGTGATAAAGCGCAATGCGACCAGTCAAAAACAAAATGGCCCCCTTTTTCAGCCACGAGGTCCGGCCCGAAACGGTGAGCCGGCGCCGCGACGTGGGTCCTCCCACCACTTTGGTGTAAGGGACCCACGCGTCAAGGTCGCCCCAAGGACGCACCGCCCCGTTCTCGCGGGCGAGTGACGTGCCTTCACGGGATGTCAGCGCGCCGGCCGGCGGGCCAGCCCCTCGGCCTTGGCCCACTCGGCCGTGTGCGCGATGCAGGCGTCGGGCCCGATCGCGGGCCGCCAGCCCAGTTCGCGGGCTGCCTTGTCGGTCGGATAGGTTGCCTCGCGCCGGTATTGATCCAGCTCGGAAAAATTCGGCGCCGCCAGCAAGGTTTCCTCGACCCTCGACGCCAGAGCCGGCACGTGCCGGGCCAGCAGCCTGGCCGGCCCCCCCGTCAGGATGCGCACACCCAGCGTGTCGGTCTTGATTTCGCGCACATCGGGCAGACCCAGGGCATCGTTGTACTTGGCGAAGAAGGCATTCCACGACAGGGTTTCGGGCCCCACGATGTTATAGGCGGACCCCGGCGCCACCGACGCCGTCAAGGCCGCCTCGACCGCGCGGGCCACGTCGCGCACGTCAACCAGGTTGCAAACGCCCGTGCCCGCGCGATCCAAGGTTCCCCACACCCGATGCGCCAGGCGCCGGGCCAGGGTTTCCCCCCAGAACGGGGCGCCGGGGCCCATGACAACGCCCGGACGCAGCACCACCACCGACTGGCCGGTGGCGGCGGCGGCCTTGCACAAGGACTCCGCCTCGGCCTTCATCCGGTCCTGGTCGTCCTCGTCGCCCCCGTAACCGAGCAAGGGGCTGCCTTCCCCGATCACGCCTTTGGTGTTGCCATAAACGGCGGTCGAACTCAGGTGCACGACCCGGGATACTCCGGCCTCCCGGGCCGCCGCCAGCACCGCCTGGGTGCCGTTGACGGTGACCCAGCGATCCCCGAACGCGCAGTTAACGACAACGTCAACCCCCTGGAACGCCGTTTCCAGGGTCCGGGCGTCGCGCACGTCGGCCACCACCGTTTCCACGGACGGAATCGACGGAAGGGTTTGCCCGCCCGGGCGGGTTCCCGCCCGCACCACGGTATCGGCCAGGGTGGCCAGGTGTGTCACCACGTGGCGGCCGATGAACCCGGCCGCTCCCGTCACCAAAATGGTACGCATGTCCGTCTCCCCTCGTGTTTTCACGGCATGACCAGGGAGGGAAGGCTGGCTTCCCGACTCCTGGATGAAATCAGACGTCGCCCGTCCTGCCCGGCCCGTCCGTGGCCCGCCGTCGCATGCAGGTGATCCGTTTCGCCTGGGGGCCTCGCGCCTCGCGCCGTTGCGTCCCTCCGCGCCGGCGCGCGCGCCCGGTTCGTCCGGGCTTCCCTTGTTTCCTCCGCCAGGCGCGCGGACAGGCCCCGCCCGTCCGTGTTCACGGCGGCGAATCGGGCCTGCTTCACGCCCGCCTTGCTCTTGCTGGAAAAGCGAGGCCCTGCCCCGGTCCGGCCAGCCGCGACGCCAGGAATCACGTCCGCCCCCCAGGAAGGAAGAGAAAGGAGCGACGGGGCGAAGCGGCTCGGACGGGCATGATCTGGGGGCGTTTTGGCCGGCGGCGGGTCGGGACAAGGGCAAGACGGGAGCGCGGGGCCAAGGCGGCATGGACGGGCACGGCCCCGCGTCCCTGCGTCACTATATACGATCATCAAGAAGCGCATGGCAAAGATTTGCGGGGCTCCGGAACACCCGCGCCCGGAAGCGCCGTGGTAATCGTTTGTTTGCACAATCCTCCTAGCTTGGAAACCAGATCGGCGGATTCGACCGGGGAACCACCGGGACAGGGCCGCCCGTGGGACAGCGTGCCCCCCGCGACGCGCGGCCGCGAGCGGCGCCCAGGGGGCAGACGAAGGGGGATGGGGCATCATGGAACAGCGTCTTCCAGGGGTTTTCGGGAATATTCTCCGATGAAGCCTGCCAAAACGATGCCTGCCGCTCCCTCGCCTGGAAACAAAACCCCGGCCGTGTTCCGCGATGGGGTCCTCCTCGGGGCTGGCGCCCTGGCCCTGGCCGTGTGGGCCACCGGGCCGGCCGGGGTGCTCGCCGGACAAGGCCCCCCGCTGGCGGCCCAGCTGGGAGCCTACGAGGGGACGGAACGCGCCCGCCTGGCCTGGAGCCTCTACCTCGCCAAGGGAGGAGCCCCGGGCCCCGGGCCCGTGTATTGCCCGACCGCCGGAGGCCGGATGATTCGCATCCTGTTGCCCGTGAGCGTGGTCGAGGAAGCGCAGGCGGCCTGTCAGGCGGCACGCGAGGCCGGGCTTGACTGCCTGGTGGTGGACGCCCCGCCCTGCGCGCGCGCCGACACCGCCAGCGCGTCGCGGGCCGGGGATCGTCCCAAAAGCCGCGCCTTTCGCCCCAGCCCACCGCCGCCGGTGGTCGCCGGGACCCCCGCGCCCACGCCGTCCAACCTCCCGGCATCGGCGGCTTCCGCCGGCCCGGTGCCCGCGCCTCCTTCCACGCCGTCCAACCCGCCGCCCCCCGCCGCCGCCAGCGCCGCCGCCCCGATCGCCTCCACGCCCGCGACATTGTTTGAAGGGCCGGCCGCCGAAACCGGCCTGCCCGTGACCGTCCCGGCCACGGCCGCCCCCGTTGTGGCCGTGCCGGTGGTGGCCGCCCCGGTGGCGGCCGCCCCGGCGTCTGCCGCCGTGGAGCGCTCCCCGGCCGGCCAAGCCCCCGGGTCCGCCGCCGCGCCGCCCCCGGCCAGACAGCCCGGCGCCGCCGCCTCCGTCCCCGGACCAGATCCTTCCCCGCCGGCCGTGGCCAGCCCCGCCCCGGTTCCCGAGGCGATCGCTCCCCCGCCCCGGGCCCGCGCCGCCCGGGCCACCCCGATCGAAACCGCGCCCGACACCGAGCCCCAGGGCCACGCCGTGGCCGCCGGGGATTCGTCTCCTCCCAACGACCCCCTGCGCACGGCGAGCGCCGCCATTCAGCAAGGCCGTTTCGACGAAGCCGTGGCCCTGCTGCGCCCCCTGGCGGACGCGGGGAGCGCTCCGGCCAGATACAACCTCGCGCTGATGTACGCTTCGGGTCGCGGGGTTCCCCGCGATGTGAAGGAAGCCTTTTCCCTGACCTTGCAGGCGGCCCGCGCCGGTCTTGCCAGCGCCCAGAATAACCTGGGGATCATGTACCTGACCGGTCAGGGAACCCCGATGGACGAACGCGAGGCCCTGCGCTGGCTCAACATGGCCGCCGCCAACGGCCATCCTCTGGCCAAGCGAAACCTTGCCGCTCTGATCGACCGCCGCCTGGACGAAGACGCCTCGCGCTCTGGCGCCCAGGCTCCCGCCGCTCTGCCCGAGGAGACACCCGCGCCCTTGCGGCCGTGACCGCCCGGCCGGCCGGAACATGGACGCGCACGGCGCCGGACCGCCCGCGCCGGCGCTCCGCTCATGCTCAGGGGGGCGAGGCGACGGGCCGCGTCCCAAGGAAGACTTCGCGCCCGGCCTCGCCGGAACACTCGTGCGGAAAGGAAATCACGAGAGGATCGAACCCGACGGCCGCCATCCGCTCCAGCCACGCGGCGCGCGGGAAAAGGCCCATCAGGTGACGGTCATGGATCGCCTCGACGGTTCCATCCTCTTCCTTCAGCAGGTACGCCATGTCGGCCACGTACAGATCGGCCCGTGAATCGGGCCTCCACCGCCATTCAAGATAGCGCAGCCCCCGCCCGTTCCCATCGCTGCCACCGGTATCGGTGCCTGGCTTGAAGGTTTCCTCGACATAATCAGGGTGGAACAAGGCGACCCCGCCGGGCGCGGTATGCTCATACGCCGTGCGCATGGCCCGCTCCAGATCGTCGCGCGAGGTCATGGAATTGACGGCGTCCTGGACAAGAACGCAGTCAAAGACACGCCCCAGACGGGTAGTGCGCATGTCGCCTTGAACATGCTCGCATTCAGGATTCATCTGGCGGCTGCACGCCAGCATGGCCGGTTCCAGGTCGAGGAGAGTACAGGCCAGGGTCTCCTTCAGGTACGCGGCATTGTGACCGGCGCCGCTCCCGAGATCCAGAAGCGTCCGGGGAAGCCTTTGGGCGTGCTTCTCGAACATCCCCCGGTAAAACGCGGCCTCCTCGGCGTAATCGCCAACCGGCGTCAACAAGGGATACCAGTCCGCCAGATCGCGGTACAGCCTGAGGCGCTGACCGGAGGTGAAGGGGGGCGCGTTTTCCATGGTCCTGCTCCATCCCCAGACTTTTCAATCCCCCGCCCTTGAGGGGGGCGGGCCAACGGAGGGTAATTCAGCGACCTTGCGGATACGACAAAATCCCCGGACAAGATTTGCCCAGGGATTTCATCTCAAAACAAGGACCATTGCGGTGAACGGTCCCGATAGTGGCTCCGGAGGAGGGATTCGAACCCCCGACCAACCGGTTAACAGCCGGTTGCTCTACCGCTGAGCTACTCCGGATCAGGCACTACATTTCAGGCACGTTCCCCCGCAGATCACGGGAAGCCCGCAACAATTCCGCTTTTTGGCCTCTCCGTCAAGAGAGGGCCGGCATGAAAAAGGCAGGCCCACGTCAGAACCTGCCTTTTTTTCATGGCTCCGGAGGAGGGATTCGAACCCCCGACCAACCGGTTAACAGCCGGTTGCTCTACCGCTGA
>NZ_BJZO01000133.1 GCF_007992075.1 Pararhodospirillum oryzae | reverse complement strand
TAATTCTCTCGCCGCATTGATGTATTTAAATGTGTGCAGAGAGGATGCTCGCACTGACAGTGCCGCCTCGCAAGCCGGGTCAAGCGGCGCTCGCCGTGTTGGCGTTGGGAGGGGTGCTTTTTTTCTTTGGGGTCGAGGTGCGAGATGCCTTCCTTGAAAGCCATCAGGGGCGTGCGGCCGTTCATGTCGCGCCCCTGGTGGGGGGGCTCGTTTTAGCGGATGAAATAGGAAGCCCATCCAGTCTTTCCAGGGCCTCCAGGGCGTCGGTCCATTCGGCGCGGCTGGCGTAACAGATGTGCGCGGTTGGGTGAATCCCGATCGGGCTGTCCAGGGAGCCCGCCGGAACAATCAGCAGGCGGCCATTCATCTGAACGGTTGGCAGGGCGGACCCGCATGTCATGCAAAAGCTCTTCTCATGGCGTGAATCCGGGACCCGGAACGTTTTGACCTGATCCTTGCCCGCCGTCCAGGTGAGTTCCGCCGTGGTCGAGAACAGGTTCGCCGCGAAAGCCGATCCGGTGTCCTTGCGGCAACGCGAGCAATGACATGCGAAAAATTTATCAAACTCTCCCGTGATGTGAAACTTTACTATTTCGCACAAGCAGCTCCCGTAAATGGATGAGCTCATCGTCCCTCTTCTTCCATGTTTATACTTTCCATAAAAAACAGAATAAAGATCAATATTTTGTTGTCAATCATTATTGATGATCAAATGGAAAGCGTTGGAGTCCGGGCGTCCTTCGGCATAAGGGGTAGGGGTGATTCTCGGGTGACAAGGGGTCGCGCCATCGCTAGCATTATTTCATGGAGAGCGACCCATGGACAGACGAGGAAAACGATCTGATCGTCGCGGATTATTTCGCGATGCTGGCCGATGACAGTGCCGGGCGCGCCTATGGCAAGGCGGAGCATCGACGGGCGCTTCTTGGCTTCTTGAATGATCGTTCGGAAGGATCGGTTGAATTCAAGCGCCGGAATATCAGCGCGGTCTTGAAGGGGCTCGGCGAAGCCTGGATCCCCGGCTACAAGCCTGCCTTCAATTTCCAGATGTCATTGGTCAATGCCGTGGCCCGGTGGCTTGAGCGCAACCCGGCGTGGCTGAGGCGCGTGCCGGAAAGGTGTTCGGCCGCCGGTCTTCAGGAGGCCACCCCGCTGTGGATCGGTCCCCCGCCCGCCTTGAGTAACCAGCCGCCGCCCCTGGAGCTGGAGCAGATGGAACACGTCGCCCGCAAATTCGATGTTGCCCGGCGGGACGCGGGCAATCGGGCTCTGGGGCGTGCGGGCGAGGAACGGGTGCTGGCGCACGAACAGGCCGTGCTCAAGGCTTCGGGGCGGGACGATCTGGCGCGCGCGGTGCGCTGGGTCTCGGAGGAAGACGGAGATGGCGCGGGCTACGACATTGCCAGCTTCACGGCGGAAGGACGCTCGCGGCTGATCGAGGTCAAGACAACGAACGGGTGGGAGCGCACCCCTTTTTACATCACGCGCAATGAGCTCGCCGTGGCCGACGCGTGCCGGTCGGAATGGTGTCTGGTCCGACTGTGGAATTTTTCGCGCGAGCCGAAGGCGTTCGAGCTGCATCCCCCGCTTGATGCCCACGTCACCCTTACCGCCACGACCTTCGAGGCTGGTTTCTAAAATCATGTGTCTGGCGTCGCATGCCACCCTGGACAGGTTCAAGCGGGGCTGGGTCATGGATGGCGTTGCGTCCACAGGCCTGGGTACCACGGACGCGATGGGAGCAAAACACCAAGCTCCATGGTTTTTTGACAGTGTTCCAAAGAGAGTCGATCCGGGATATACGCTCTCGGCATGGAGATGGTCAGTTGCATAAAGGTTTATTTTATTTTGGGGAAATGTTTTGCTGGATGCGATGGCATCAATGTCTTCCCTCCTTTGGTGATGCGGCCGGGGGAGGGCGTTTTGAACCGGATTAGTCATCGTTTTGGCTGTTCGAAAATCGTAAGAATCAATAAGCTACAACGTATTCCCTGATCCGTTCTGATCGGAATGGCTTGATGCGTCCTGCGACCTTGTCTCAGAAACGTGGATGAAACAAAATGAGCGATATTAAAGAACAAATTCACCCATGGTCCGAGGGAGAAAAGAAAATTGGTCAAATTGTCTATGATCGAGTCGTCAAGGGGATGGACCAGGCCCTTCTTGATGCCTACCAGGCTTTGGATCCAGGGTTAAAAGTAATTCCAGCCGACGTTTTGGAATTGGAGCACAAAAAACTTAGGCGAATTGCCAGGGGAGATTTTTCTGGAGATTATTTTGTAGAACAAAAAAAGATAACGGAAATTTTAAGCCTCAAGACAAACCTTATCGGTTATCTTAGTAGCTGCTATTCCGCCTATGCATCAGGTCTTGTTAACGCTATGTTGGACAACGCCTCTCTTTTCGATGGGAAGCAGCGAAATGAACTTGTAAAAAGTTTGATGCGTTCTGTTTTTACAGATGCTGCCGTTGTCGCCTCTTATTTTGCCGAGGCCGCGAACGAGAAGGCGGAAGCGGAAAAGAAAAAGGCGATGGAAGGCATGGCCGACGCGTTCGAGGCCAAGATCATGAATGTCGTCCGTGCCGTTTCCTCTTCCGCGTCGCAGTTACAAGGCACGGCGCAGGATATCAGCACCGGCGCGAATCAAACCGCACGACAAGCCGTCCTCGTCGCCACCGGAGCGCAGGAAGCCACCGCCAACGTTCAGACCGTGGCGGCGGCATCCGAGGAGCTGGCTTCCTCCATCTCTGAAATTAGCCGGCAGGTTTCGGAATCCGCCAGAATGTCGGTGGCAGCCTCCGATAAATCCGTTCGGACCAATGAGATTGTGCAAGGGCTGGCCCGCGCCGTTGGCACCATCGGCGAGGTGGTGAAGCTGATTAATGATATCGCCAGCCAAACCAACCTGCTCGCCTTGAACGCCACCATCGAGGCGGCCCGGGCCGGGGAGGCTGGCAAGGGGTTCGCGGTTGTCGCCAACGAGGTCAAGAACCTTGCCAATCAGACCGCGAAGGCCACCGAGAACATCGGTCAGCAGGTCACTTCCGTGCAAGACGAAACCAAGCGGGCGGTCGATGCCATCCACGATATTGGCATTGCCATTGATCAGGTCCGGGAGATTTCCACAACCATTGCCTCCGCTGTCGAGGAGCAGGGGGCGGCTACCCAGGAGATCACCCGCAACGTTCAGCAAGCCGCGCTTGGCACTCAGGATGTTTCCGCCAACATCACCGGCATTTCCCGTGCCGCCGAAGAATCGGCGGCATCCTCCCAGAAGGTTTTGACCGCGTCCAGCGAGCTTGCACGCAACTCCGAAACCCTCTCCGAGGCCGTCGGGCGTTTCCTGAACGAGGTCCGGGCCGGGTGATCTCCCGGACCCTGGCACTATCTCAGGATGGGCCTTCCCGCTACGTCACCACCACCAGGCGCACGCCCGCGTCGCCGCCGCTGCGGTGGGCGGTCACGGTGTCGCCGTGGCGGCGGATCGTCAGGTCCACCGTGGTGCCGGCCACGGGGAGGCGCGACAGGTACACCTCGTCGAGGAAGGCGGGGAGGCGGGGGTGGTCGAGGCGGACCGTGGCGTGCCCGGGATCGAAGCCCAGCCCAAGCGCGGCGTGCAGCAGCGCCAAAGGCGTGGCCGCCGCCCAGGCCTGGGGCGCGCACGAGCCCAGGTAGGCGGTGGGCGCGCGGCCGGCGCGGCGCGGGAAGCCGCAGAACAGTTCGGGCAGGCGCCGGGAGTCCAGATGCGTCGCGGCGGCAAACAGGCCCTCGAACACCCGCAGCACCGCGTCCTTGTGGCCATAGCGCGCGAGGCCGAGCGCCAGGACCGCGTTGTCGTGCGGCCACACCGAGCCCTTGTGATACGCCATCGGGTTGTAATGGGGCTCCCCTTGCGCCAGGGTGCGCACGCCCCACCCCGAAAAGGCCTCGGGCGTCATCAGGTCCGCCGCCACCCGGGCCGCGCGCGCGGGGTGGGGCAGGCCCGCGAACAGCAGGTGCCCGGCGTTCGACGCGCGCACCCGGCACGGTGCCTTGGCCCCATCCAGGGCCAGGGCGTAGGTGCCCAGGTCCTCGCACCAGAAGGTTTCCTCCACTCGCGCGCGGAGCCGTTCGGCCTGGGCGTCAAGGGCGCGGGCGTGCTCGGGTTCGTTCAGGGCGCGGGCCAGGGTGGCCCCGGCCCGCCGGGCGGCGTAGGCGTAGCCCTGGACCTCGGCCAGGGCGATGGGGGCCGTGGCCAGGCGGCCGTCGGCGTGGAACACGCAATCGTGGGTGTCCTTCCAGCCCTGGTTGACCAGCCCGGCATCGGTGCGCCGGCCGTATTCCAGGAAGCCGTCGCCATCGCGGTCGCCGGGGCCGTCCATCCAGGCCAGGGCCGCCTCGACCGCTGGCCACAGGGCGCGGGCGGAGACGATGTCTCCGGTGCGTTCCAAGGTGGCGCCGGCCAGCATCACAAACAGGGGCGTGGCGTCCACGCTGCCGTAGTAGCGGGCGAACGGCACCTCGCCCAAGGTGGCCATCTCGCCCAGGCGGCGTTCGTGCAGGATCTTGCCCGGCTCGGCATCGGCCGCCGGGTTGGTGGTCGTGGCCTGGGTGGCGGCGAGCATCCGCAGCACGCCCGGCGCCAGGCTGGGATCGAAGCCCAGCAGGAACCAGGCGGTCAGGATCCCGTCGCGCCCGAACACCGTGTTGAACCAGGGCAGGCCGGCGTAGGGGTAGGGGCCCACCGGGGTTTGGGTGGTCAACTGGGCCAGATCGGCCATCGAGCGTTCAAGAATCGCGTTGAACCCCGGGTTCGAGGTTTCAACGGCGGCGGCCCGGGCGCGGGTTTCCCGCATGGCGCGGCGGGCATGGTGGCGAGCCTGTGCGAATAATGTTCTAGAACATTCCTCGGAACACTGGAAGGCAAGCTGAAGCACCGCCCCGGCCCCGGGCGCCAGGGCAAGCGAGAAGGTGGCGCTCTCGGGCTCCAGGCGGGTGGGGGGCGGATCCAGGCGCACGCGCGTGGTCCGCTGGCGGCCGTCGAGGCCGGTGTAGGCCAGGCACGCAGTCGCGGGCCCCGTGACCGCCGGAGGATGAAGGGTACCGTGCCGGCTTCGCGCCGTGCCCCGCACCTGGAACAGGTCGATGAAATCGGCGCCAAAGCGGACGGTGATGGTGATGGTGCGCGCGTGGTCGGCATGGTTGCGCACCGCGAGCCGTTCAAACAGCGCGCCCTCCCACAGCACCGAGTTGTGGCGCACATGGATTGACCCCTGGCCCAGCCAGCCCTGGGGGCTGTCGGGACACTCGGGATTGGTCAGCTCGCGGGTCAGGAGGGTGGAATCGGGGGTCAGCATCACCCCCAGAAGGAGCGGCTCCACCCCGTCGATCCGCAGGTCAAGGTGGGACAGGTGGCGCGTGTCGTGGTGGTAGAGGCCCAACGCTCCCAAGGGTGCTCCGTCCCCGGGCGTCGCGCTCATGGCGCCGGCGGAATCGAACACCGCGAAGGTGTCGCCGTGCTTCAAGGTCAGGGGCGGGTTGGAAAGCGGCTGGGTCATGGTGGCGGCCTCCCCCGGGATGGGGCCCGATCCGTTCAGGATACGCCGGCGCCGGGGCGAGGCCCAGATATTTGAAGGCCCCCGTCCGGGGGCTAGTCCGGAGCGGGGGCCTTGGGAACCAACAGAACCATGGGCTGGGCTAGAACCCGTGGGGCCGGGGAGGGGATCCCGGTACTCCTTCCCCGGGCCATGCGTCACGGGGATGGTGCTGGTCGTTTGAGGCCGCCGGGGGAACCGGGAGGGAGCGGTTTTCCGTCGTCCTCATGAAGGGATCTTCTCTTTTCCCACCCGGCAAGTCAACATCTTAATCCGACCATAATAATGGGGGATTGGCCGGTCTTTTGCCGGGATTGTGCCTTGTTTCAGATCAGGCCGGCGGCCATGGCCGATCCCATCAGGCCCAGGGCCAGGGCGACGCCCGCGCGCACGGCGCCCACGGTGAGTTTGGGGATCAGGCGCGCGCCCACGACCGCGCCCAGGAAGGCGGCGGCGGTGGCCAGTCCGACCAGGGGCCAGGCGTCGGCGGGCAGGGGGGCGAAGGGCGTGGTGGCGTGGGCGAGGCCATAAACCAGCAGGCGCGCGCCATCGACCCCGGCGGCGATGACGGCGCCGGTGGCGATGAAGGCGGCGGGTTCCAGCCCGGTTTTCAGCAAAAAGGCGCTGCGCAGGGCCCCTTGCAGGCCCGACAGCCCGCCCAGGAACCCCGAGGCCAGACCTCCCCAGGGCAGGAAACGGGTCGGGACCGCGAGGCGGGCAAAGGCGGGCCGGGTTTCAAGAACCGCGAAACCGACGATCAGCAGGCCCAGAACCAGGGGCAGGGCGCGCACCGTGTGCGGGACCCCGAACGTCGTGTAGGTGAACAACGCCGGCGCCTCGGCCAGAGCCACCAGCAGTGCCGCCCCGGCCACCGCTCCCGCCAGCGCGGGCAAGCCAAAGCGTCCCACGACCGCCCAGGCAGCGGCCCGGCCGACCAGCGCCAGCTTGAACACATTGTTGGCCAGATGGACCACGGCCGTGGCCCCCAGGGCAACCTCGGCCGGCCACAACAGGGCAAAGGCCGGCAACAACAAGGTGCCCAGGCCAAAGCCCGAAAACAGCGTCAGCCCCGACGCCACGAACGCCACCGCCACCACCAGAACGGCTTCCATGGTACGCTCCCCGGCTGGAGATTTATTGTCGAATAACGATATCGAATTTCGATATCGAAAATCAAGGGGAGGGGAAGCCCATGGCGGAACGGATGGACCATCACGACCTGCTGTCGGGACTGGTGCGGCTGCACGTGCTGCACCACGCGGCGCAGGAACCGGTGTACGGGCAAGCGATGATCGAGGAACTGGCGCGGCACGGGTACAAATTGTCGCCGGGGACCTTGTACCCCCTGCTGGCCAAGATGACCCGCGACGGCTACCTGACGGTATCGGCGACGCGCGAGGGGCGGGTGACGAAAAAGTACTACACGATCACCGACCACGGCCGCGCCGGCCTCGCCCTGGCCCGCACCCATCTGCGCGAACTGAAAGGCGAGGTGGACGAGGAGGCAGAGGAGGGGGGGGCAACGCCCTGATGTGTTGGTGTTCGTCTGTGGGGGTGCCCAGGCTTCCCCGGGCGGTGTCCGGGGCCGTCCGGGCACGCCAAAAACTTCCCATCACCGCCGTTCAGACCTTGAACAACGACATTCTGCCCACGTTGGAAGCCCACGGCGCCCGTATCGACGCCGTTCCGAGCGACAATGGCCGGGAATTTTGTGGGCGCCCGGACAAGCATCCCTACGAACTGTTTCTTCAGCTTGAAGGCATCGAGCACAAGCGCACTCAAGTCGCCCGGCTTCAGTCCAACGGGATCGTCGAACGCCTTCATCGGACCTTGTTGGACGAACATTTTCGCGTCGAAGGCCGGAAAACCTGG
>NZ_BJZO01000132.1 GCF_007992075.1 Pararhodospirillum oryzae | reverse complement strand
TTGTTGGGGAGCCCTCTTGCGACGGGATCCAAGGCTTCACCCGATAGGCGGTCGTCCACACATGCCTTGTCGTTGTCACGGTTGACGATTGCTCCCGCCGGAAAGGACGCGTACAGTCGTGATGTTCTGGAATTGTGACCTGAAAACGGGTCAAGTCGCCGTCTTTTGGGGCGCAATCCGGTTGCGGGAGGATGAGTCATGCCCCTGAACCCGGTCGAAACCGCCCTTCGCGAAGCCGACCGCCACGCGGCCGCCGGCGAGCTGCAACAAGCCCGTGAAGCCCTGCGGCGAGCGCGGATGTTCTGCCACCAGCAAGAGCGCAACGAGGAAGAAGCCGCCATCTTGGTCCGGCTTGGAGAGCTGGAGCTGACCAGTGGCAACCGCCAGGCCGCCCGTCATGCCCTTGACGAGGCGCTCACCGGCCTGCCCCCCAATGGCTCGTCGACCCCGCGCGCCATGGCCTTGCACCTGCTGGGTACCCTGGAGGACCTGGAAGGAGCGACCCAGGCCCGGGATACGTGCTGGCAGGCCTCGGCGGCGCTGTTTGGAGCCAACGGCCTGGGCGACGAGGAAGCCCGGGTGTTGCACGCCCAGGCCCGGGCCGAACGGACCGCCGGCCGCATTGAACGAGCCCTCGAAATCTATGGCCGCGTGCTGCGCCATTACACCTCGGTGGGGCGCACCTTCCACCGCGCCGAGGTGTTAAGGGAAATCGCCCAGATTCAAGGGGGCTGCGGCCGCGCGGATCTGGCGCACGAGGCCTTTGACCAGGCCGCCGATCTTTTCCACATGAACGGCGACATCCTCGACGAGGCCTCGACCCGCTGCGAACTGGGCCGTCTCCTGGCGTCGCTGGGCGATCGCGAGGGCGCGCGCCTGGCCCTGGGGCAGGCCTCGCGTTTGTTTTCCACCGCCGGCCATCTGGGCGGCGAAGCCGAGGTGTTGCTTGATCTCGCCCGCCTGGACGCCGGCGCCACGCCGCGCACCGCCTTGCGCCTGGTGCGCCAGGCCGCCGACCTGGCCGCGCGCGCGGGACTGACCGAGTTGCACGCAACCGCCCAGGCGGCGGCCGGCGCCCTGGAGGCCTGATCGCGGCCCGGCCGGCGGGTGCCGCGTCCTGACAGGCACAAGCCGGCCTTGCGGACACGGGCGGGACGGGAGTTTTTCCCCGGCGGCGGGTTTGGTTCTGCGATATCGCATTGCCAGCCCCCCCTGCCCCGGCCATCCTGACCTTCCCAGGGCGTCCGGCCCGTTCCCCGGCTCCAGGAGTTCCCGCGCCTGGTCCGGGGCGTTTGTTCCCCTCGTCAAGACGAGTGCCTTCCCATGATCTGCTGCCTGTCCGATGCCGCCCTTGCCACCTTGCTGGCCGAGGATGTTCCCCATGGGGATCTGACCACCGAAGCGTTGGGAATCGGAGCCCGGCCCGGAGCCATGACGTTCTCGGCCCGAGGCGCCATGACCTTGTGCGGCATCGAGGAAGCGGCCCGCCTGATCACCCTGGCCGGAGGCATGGTCGAGGTTTTCCACGCCTCGGGCGCGGCTCTCGCCGCCGGAACCGTGTTGCTGCAGGCCGAAGGGCGGGCCGATGCCCTGCATCGGGCGTGGAAGGTTTCACAGACCCTGATCGAATTGGCCTCGGGCATCGCGACCCGCGCCCGCGCCCTGGTCGATGCCGCCCACGCCATTGATCCCACCTGCGTGGTGGCCACCACCCGCAAGACCTTTCCCGGCACCCGGGCCCTGGCCGCCAAGGCCGCCAAGGCCGGAGGCGCGTCCTTGCACCGGCTGGGTCTTTCCGAAACCATCCTGGTCTTCGCCGAGCACCGGGCCTTCCTCAGCCCCGAGGAACGCATGGCCCACCTGCGCGATCTCAAGGCCCGCTGCCCCGAGCGCCGCATCGTCACCGAGGTAACCACCGAGGAAGAGGCCCTGGCCGCCGTCATCGGAGGCGCCGAGGTGCTCCAGCTCGAACGTTTTTCGCCGGCCCAGGTCGAGGCCCTGTCGGCGCTGTTGCGCACCCGGCGCGCCGACGACGCCGTGACCCTGGCCGTTGCCGGCGGGGTCACCCTCGCCAACATCGCCGACTACGTCCGGGCGGGGGCGCGGGTTCTCGTCACCAGCGCGCCCTATCTCGCCCCGCCTTGCGATGTCAAGGTGGTGCTGGGTCCCGAAACCTGATCACGGGCCAGGATCGGGCGCCGCGAAAACCTCGGCAAAGGCTTCCCTCAGCGCCGCGTCGACCTCGGCGAGGGAGGCGGGATTCCCCAGCGCGCGCAAACTGGTGACGCCATGCTGGGGCAGGCCGCACGGCACGATGCCACTGAAGTGCTCCAAGGTCGGGTGCACGTTCACGGCAACACCGTGGAAGCTGACCCAGCGCCGCACCCGGATGCCCAGCGCGGCGATTTTTTCTTCCCGGCCATCGGGGCGGACCACCCACAGCCCGACCCGATCGGCGCGGGGCTCGGCGACCACGCCGAACCGGGCCAGGGCCAGGCTCACCCAGCGTTCCAGATCGTGAACGAAGCGCCGCACGTCGCGCCCGCGTCGTTCCAGGTCCATCATCACGTAGGCGACCCGCTGCCCGGGGCCGTGATAGGTGTACTGCCCGCCCCGGCCGCTCGCGTGAACGGGAAACCGGTCGGGACACAGCAGATCCTCGGGGCGGGCGCTGGTGCCGGCGGTGTACAAGGCGGGGTGTTCCAGCAGCCAGACCAGTTCCGGAGCCGTGCCCGCGCGGATGGCGGCGGCCCTTTGCTCCATGAAGAGCAGCGCCTCGTCGTAGGGCACGGGCGCGGACGCCTTCATCCAGTCCACCATGGCAAGTCTCCTTGCGAAACGCCCCGTTGATCACCGAAAGGGTTTGTTGTGTCGCCGGCGACGGGCGTCGGGCAAGGACAAAAAAAGGGCGATGTCCGATCGGACACCGCCCAGGTGCGCTCTTGAGGGAAAGAGGATACTAACCGTTGGGCTGGTTCCCACCCGAAGAAGGGGAACCGATCCCCCTGGCAGAAGGAACCCTACAACGCTCCTTGCCCTGTTTCTGTGATGGCGGTCACATGGACGGCAATCACATCGAATTTTACATAATTGGACGCCGGGCGGTTGGCGGGTCGAATTTTCTTGCCGCGACCCGTTTGCGCCATCAGCCCGTTAATCAAAACAGGCGATATTTTTCTGATTCACAGGCCTCTGATCGTCAAAGGCGCTTTCATTATCTTTCGGGACGGTGTCCTTATCCCGTTCGGGTGTTGAATCTGAAAAAACTGATAGCCTTCACAGAAAAAACAAAAAATGAGAATGTGATTTATTCCGCCTTCCCCTTCAACAACACCATGCCCTCCTCAGGGGCTCATCTCCGAAACCATCAGTTCAAGACGGCCCAGATCCAGAACCACCAGGGTATTGCGTTCACGCAAGACGATTCCCTTGCGGGCCAGATCGCTCAAAACCCGGGCCACGGTTTCGCGGGTGGTACTGACCCGGCTCGCGACCTCGGAGTGCACCGGAATCGGGGAGATCCGGGGGCGTCCCTGGTCGTCGGCCGGGGCTTCCAGGGCCCGGCGCAGAATTTCGGCCTGAACCCGGTTGTTAGCCCCCAACGTGGACAGATCGACGATTCGTTCGGTGGACGAACGCACCATCGCCGCCAGCCGCCAGAGCAGCGTCATCGCCACCGAGGTATTTTCCCGAACAAGCCGCAAAAAAAGCTCGGGCGAAGCCGACGCCACCAGGGTGTCCGCCGTGGCCATGACGCTGGCCGACCGTGGAGCCCCGTCCAGGGCCGCGAGTTCGCCAAAGAAACCGCCCTCGGGAATGTCGTCCAGCGTCACCTCGCGCCCCGAGGCGGAATAGATCACGACCCGGGCGGATCCGCGCACGATGAAAAAAACATCGCGGGTTTCGCTTTGGCGATCGATGATCTGTTCGCCGGCCCCATAGCGGCGCCAGCGACATTGCCGGGCGATTTCAAGGCGGTAGGCGGGATCCAACTCTTCCAGGAGCGAGACGCCTTCCAGCGAGTCTGTCGCAGTGACCGTCACCGTGACACATCTCCCTCTCGCTCGTGGCTCGTCTTCGCCCTTCGGGCACAAAGCCTTTCGGCCCGGAGCAACGATCGGGTCGCCCCCTTCCCATCGGGGCAGTTGTGACGCAAAGGACGCACCCCGACAATCGTTTTCTGTCGAAGGCTTCCAAGGCTTGCCGGCTGCGGTTTGGGCTCCCTTCTTGGTTCAGGAGCGCTAAACTGGGAAAAGGACCCAAAGGACCCCGGACCTGGAACCAAACGCTTCCCCCTCGCTTTCTTGCCGCCATGCCAAGACCCCCACGCCAAGACAGGACGCCGATCATGCCCGAAGCCCTCGTTCCCGAAGACTCTCGTCGCCTGACCCTGGCTCCGGGAGACGTTCTGTTCACGGAAGGGGAAGAAGGGGACTGCGCCTATTACGTCGAAAGCGGCATGATCGAGGTCTCGCGCCGACTCGGGAGTGCCGAGGTTGTCATCTCGACTGAACGCGAAGGGGGGATCGTCGGAGAAATGGCCCTGATCGACAACAAACCCCGCAGCGCGACAGCGCGGGCCGTCGAACCCACGGCCCTTGTTCCCTTTCCAAAGGTTGAGTTTGAACGGTACCTGAACAGCACCGATCCGTTGATCCGCAGCCTGCTGGAGCGTTTCGTAACCATCATCCGGTCGGTGACCACCGAAAACGTCCGCCTGATCCTGGGGATCCGGTGACGATCCCTCTCCTCTTGTTTTTCTCCCGCCGCTCCTGGAGCTCCCCATGCCCTTGCGCCGCCTCTTCTCGTCCCCAGCCCGTCGCGCCGCCCTCGCCTTGTGCCTTGCCCTGGGCGTTGCCCTTCCAAGCCAGGCGGCCCCCGTCGAGGAAGCCCCGCTTGTCCTGGCCCGGCCGGTCACCATCGTCGTCCACGCCATGCCTTTGGGAGCGGTTTCCCTGGACCGCCCGATCCAGGTGCTCAGCCTGGACGACAGTCCCATGCATCAGCGCCTGCAGGCCTGGTTTGAGCGGGCCCTGAAAGCGCGCGGACTCCGCACGGGCGGACCCGAGGCCCCCCTGGTTCTTGACCTCGACAGCAGCGCCGCCAACGCCCCCAGCCGTCCCGATCCCTCGGCCGCCCCCCTGACCATGCGCGGTGCCGCCGGCACCGGACGCGGCGAGGACGAGGTCGCGGTGGGCGTGCGAGTCTTTTCGAACACCCAGGCCAGCGTGCTGGGTGGCGTGGTGGAAACGCCCATTCCGGCGGTGGCCGGCCCCCTGGCCCGTCTTGACGTCGGCCTGACCGACCGCGCCACCGGACGGCGGCTGTGGGTGGGGTGGGCAAGCGTGGACAATAGCCAGGAAGTGGGCGATGGCGAGCGGCTGTTGCTGACCGTGAGCCCCCTCGCCGCCGCGCTGGGCACCTCGACGCGTTCGCGGACCCTGACCGTGCCCGCCGGCCCCGTCGCGACGCCCTAACCAAGGAAAACGGCGCCCGGGGAGGCCCCGGGGAGGCAAAGCGCGGTCCTCGAAAAAACGGGGCCATCCCGACCGGATGGCCCCGCGTGGACACGGGTCAGTCTCTCCTGGAACACGCTGGCCGGGACTGCCCTCCCCCCAGCCTGCCAGGAGCAGGGGGATCAGGCGGGCATCGGATGCGGCTGGCGCTCGTTCAGCGCCCGCGCCGCCTTGCGCACCGAGGACTGGAGCTTTTCAAACGCCCGGTTCTCGATCTGACGCACCCGCTCGCGGCTGACTCCATACTCGCCCCCCAGTTCTTCCAGGGTGACCGGTTCACTGCGCAGGCGCCGGGCGGTAATGATGTGGCGCTCACGCTCGGTGAGAGTCGACAAGGCATCCCGCAGAAGCTGACGCCCCACCTGCTGCTCCTCATGCATCGCGTAGCGTTCTTCCTGGTTTTCGGTATCGTCCACCAGAAGATCCATGCGATCCATGGACTGGTCTTCACCGACGGGCACGTTGAGCGACGAATCAGGCGCGGCCAGGCGCCGGTTCATCATCACCACATCGCTTTCGCTGACCTTCAGCGTCTGGGCGATGTGGCTCACCGCCTCGGCCGGCATGTCTCCTTCCTCGTAAACTCCCAGCTTGGCCTTCAATCGTCGCAGATTGAAAAAGAGTTTTTTCTGAGCCGCGACCGTGCCGACCTTGACCAGGGACCAGGAATTCAAAATGTACTCGTTGATGCTGGCCTTGATCCACCACATGGCATAGGTCGCGAGCCGGAAGCCCCGGTCGGGCTCGAACTTTTTCACGGCCTTGATCAGACCGATATTTCCCTCGGCGACCAGGTCGGAAATCGGAAGTCCGTAGTGGCGGTAGCCCATGGCAAGTTTGGCCACCAGGCGCAGATGGCTGGTGATCAGGCGATGGGCGGCTTCCCGATCCCCTTCCTCCTGCAAGCGCTTGGCCAGCGCGTATTCCTCGTGAGCCTCCAGCATGGGATAGCGCTTGATTTCGGTGAGGTAGCGCGACAATCCCCCTTCGTCGGCCAGGGCGGGCAGTACATGGCGGTTCTGGGTCATGATGGCAGCCACTCCTTTCGCGTCGGGCCATCCCGGTTTCCGGGCGTGAAACGCCACGGGCACCGGACATATTGCACCCAAGGGGTCCATTCAGACGGGGAAAGGTGTCGAAAGTGCGACAGGACCAGGGCAAGAACTTTTGAAACTCGGCCCGCCCCCATGGCAGGCCTGCGGTCTTACCCTTTGTTTCCAGGTGCCACGGTCCTTTCCATGACCCGTTCGCCACCTTGGAAAATCTCCTGGTTCCCCTTCCACCTGGCTGAACCCGAACCCGATCCCGGTACAGTCGGCAATCAGGTCTACGGCCACTATCTCAATTCGGACCATTTTCGTCAACATTTTTTGCGCTGCCTCCGATCCCATGACGCGATTATCATGGCCGGCCAGATGTCCTGATGCGCCGGTCCGAGGCCATCGGAGTCGTTCTTTAGTGCCATTTTGCCCAAGATGATGGTCGCGAGATGCAAGGGACTTTCTTCCAACGGTCATCTCCTGTATGACTCGGCCCTGTTCACATGGGGCGCGCTGCCCCTGTCCGCCCCGCCTGGAGTGTTCCCGGGGCGAGACATTCAGCACAGGCGTAGAGTGGAGAGGAGTTGAACAATGAATAAAGGGATTCTGGCTGCCGGTGTGATCGCCGCCGTCGCGCTGGTCAACGGGACCGCTTTTGCCGCCGGCGATGCCGCCGCCGGCGCCGAAGTCAGCAAGAAGTGCCTGGCCTGCCACACCCTTGGCAAAGGCGAGCCCAACAAGGTTGGTCCCAACCTGTTCGGCGTGTACGGCCGCGTCGCCGGCACCCACGAGGGCTATAACTACTCCGAGAGCTACAAGGAAATGGGTCAGAAGGGCCTGACCTGGGAAGAAGCCAACCTGAAGGGCTACCTGGCCGACCCCCTGTCCTTCGTCCGCGCGAAGTCGGGCGACGACAAGGGCAAGTCGAAGATGACCTTCCGTCTGACCAAGGACGACGAAATCGCCAACGTCATCGCCTTCCTGATGCAGAACAAGTAAGGAAAACCCTGTCCACTCTCCCCACGGAGAGACAGCGGTATCCGCACGCCGCCGCCCGGGATCCCCTGGCGGCGGTTTTTTTTGGGGAATACACAAGAACAATAGAGTGAGCCCCGAAAACACGAACCGCTTTCGGATCAATCGACGGAAAAAACAAAGGGTTGGAGCGTCGCGCCCGGATCAGGCGCAACGCACGATGCGCTACGCCTCT
>NZ_BJZO01000131.1 GCF_007992075.1 Pararhodospirillum oryzae | reverse complement strand
TCCAAGGCTTCACCCGATTGTCCCTAGGTCTCTTCCTCGCTCCCCCGCGTGCCGTGGCGCGGGAGGGGGCGCGTGGGAGCGCAAAAGAAAAAGGGCCCCCCCGTGGGGGAGCCCTTTTCAAGGAAAGGCGGCGTGCTTATTTCGCCAGCAGCACTTCGGTGGACTTGATGATGGCCGACACTTCGTCACCGATCGAAAGGCCCAGATCATCGATCGCTTCGACCGACACCACCGAAGTCACGCTCTGACCCCCGATGTCGATCTTGACCTTGGCGACGATCTGACCCTTGGCGATTTCCACAACCTTTCCCTTCAGGGCATTGCGGGCGCTCAGCTTCATCGTGGCTCTCCTTGTAATCGGAAACCTGTTTTCAGGCTTCTCTCAAATCATCCGGTACGGGGGAAAATATTCCAAACCACGGCCCTTTCGTCAAGAAGAAATAATGTCCCTTGGTTTTTTCCCGCTATGCGCTTTGGGTACATAGCGTCTTATGGTTTGTTCTGCGAAATGTAGATGCGCTTCATAACGAGTCCGAAGACATAACGCATTTTCTTTTCGATTTCATGAGATCAACCATTGATCTGTGTTTGTCGGGCGTTTTTCTCCTTGCCCTATGAAACAAAAGACCGGGGGTGGCGGCCATCCCCGGTCCTTCGCTTGAAAAGCGGCGCGTATCCGGCGCCCCCTTCGTCTACTTGGCGGCCTTGCATTCCGTGCCGAATTGTTCGCCCCCTTTGACATAGGCCAGGGAAACCTGGCTGCCATCGGAAAACAGCGACACGTTTTCGCTCACATACGACTCGGTCGATCCCGGCTCGCGTTGCAGCACTTCGGGGGCAAGGCCATCGATCGCAATCGTGGCCGTGCCGCCGTCGGCCGCCACGGTCAAGGTGAACGCCGCGCCGTCGGCACAGGCATACCGGACTCCATCGGCTGCTTGCGCGGACGCTGCCCCCAAAAACACGACGGCACCGGCAACAAGGGACCCAATCCAGGCTCTCATGATACCCTCCGCAGGCGATCCGGTCCTTGTTCGGGGGCCACCCCGTTGACCGGAAGGTGTGAGTACACGTTTTTATTTTAACAATTCCACTATCTCCCACGGTCCCTTGGGCGTCAATGTAGCCTGGGGGTGGTATTCTGATCCTTGATTTTTCGCGAGCCTTGTCATGACCTTGGATCACCGCGCGGCCTTGCGCGCCCTTCTGGCCCATGCCGACAACGACATCGTGCTGGTTGACCCGGCGGGGCAGGTCCTGGCCGCCAGCGGGCGGGCCGCCGAACGCCTGGGCGCCCGGAGCGTGGAGGCCGCCGTGGGGCGCGACGCCCTGGCGGGCCTGGCGCCCCGTCTGGCCGGCCCGCGCCGTGCCGCCTTGCACCGGGTCCTGGCCTGCGGGGTGGCGGAAACCCTGGAGGACCACCTGGGGGACGGGTGGTGGACGGTGCGTTTCACCCCGGTGCCAGCGGGCACGGAGGCGGGAAACGTGGCGCCGGTGGCCGTGCTGGTGAGCGCGCGCGACATCAGCCGCGAGCGCGCCCTGGCCCTGGCCCTGGCCGACAGCGAGGAGCGTTTTGACAGCACCTTCGATGCCGCCGGCCACGGCATGGCGCTTCTGGGCTCCGACGGGCGCTTCGTGCGCATCAATCCCGCGCTTTCCGCGCTTCTGGGGCTTGATCCCGGTGCTCCGGGCGATCTGGCCGCCGCCGTCTTTCCGGGCGATCTGAAGGTGGCGCGCGACCTGCTGCACCGGTTGTTCGCGGGGCAGGCGTACCCCCTGTCGCTGCGCATGCGTTTTCTGGATGCCACGGGGGCCGTTGTGTGGACCGATGTCGGGGCCACCGTCCCCCGTCACCGGCCGGGAGAACCTGTTTGCGCGGTGTTGCAGATCCGCGATGTCACCCAGGAACACCGGGTCGATGAACGCCTGCGCGCCGCCAAGGACGAAGCCGAGCGCGCGAGCCGCGCCAAGACCCGCTTCCTGGCCGCCGCCAGCCACGATCTGCGCCAGCCCCTCCAGGCCCTGGCCATGTTCATTGCCGTGCTGGCCGGCCGGGAAACCGACTCGCGCAACCGCGCCTTGATCGAGCGGATCGAGAAAACCACGGAAGCCCTTACCGGCCTCCTCAACACGCTTTTGGATATCTCGCGCCTGGACGCGGGGCTGATGCGCTGCGAGCCGCGCGACGTGCCCCTGGGGCCCTTGCTCGCGCGCCTGGTCGAGGAAGTCCAGCCGCTGGCGGCCGGGCGCGGCCTGGAGATGCGCTGGGTGCCAACCCGGCTCGCGGCGCACGCCGATCCGGCCCTGGTCGAAATCATTGTGCGCAATCTTCTGGGCAACGCAGTGCGCTACACGCCCCAGGGTCGGATCGTGCTGGGCGTTCGCCGGCGCGCGGGCGGGCGGGTGGAAATCCAGGTGGTCGATACCGGCACCGGCATTCCCGCCGATCAGCAGGCCCTGGTGTTCGAGGATTTCCATCAAGTCGAGAACCCGGCCCGCGAAAAAGGCGAGGGCCTGGGCCTGGGGCTGGCCATCGTCAAGCGGGTGTCGGCCCTGCTGGGCGCCCCGGTGACCCTGGTCTCGCATCCCGGGCGCGGCACCCGGGTCGGCCTGACCCTGCCCGGGCCCCAGGGGGGGCGCCCCGACACGGCGATCGACGACGGTCTGGGGGGCATTGATCCCGCCGGCGCCCAGGGGCTGAGCGTGATGGTCATCGACGACGATCCCGCCATCCTTGATGGCTTGACCCTGGTCCTGGAAGGGTGGGACTGCGACGTGCTGGCCTTCGAGGATATCAGGGGCTTGCGCGAGGGCCTGGCTTCGGGGGGGCTGCTGGCGCCCCCGGACGTGATCATCGCCGATTATCGCCTGGACGGCGCCGAAACCGGCGTCGAGGCCGTGGCCCTGATCCGCGAGGCGGTGGGCGAACCCGTGCCCGCCGTGCTCCTGACCGGGGATACCGCCCCCCAGCGCCTGCGCGAGGCCGACGCCAGCGGCCTGCCGGTTCTGCACAAGCCGGTCAAGCCCGACGCGCTGCGCGCCGTCCTCGCCGATCTGGTCGCCGGGGGGCTGACCTTGACCGACTGGCGGGCCGGGTAACAACGCGGCCACGATCGAGGGAGGGAAGTCCGGAAAAGTTTAAGGCCCCCGACCGGCCGAGGGGAAAACCGGTGCGGGGGCCTTGGTGATCAACGGATCCGAAGGGTGGGCTGAACCTTCGGTGCCGGCCCCTGGGGCCGGTACGTCCTTTCCCGGCCATGCTCAACAGGGAGAGGCGTTGACCGCCGAGGAGGACCGATCATCCCGGGAGGGAGCGGGGATCCGTGTCATCCTCGTGAAATCGATTTGGTCACGGGGCTGGCCCCTTTCAAGGGAAAGACCAACGAATCACATCGGGGAAAAAGTCGGGCGGGCCGGAAACGGCGGAGAAAACGCCTTTCGCGCGCCCAAACAGAAGACCCCCGCCGGCCGAGGGGAAGCCGGGTCGGGGGCCCTGGGGTGCCGACGCAAGGGCCCGGGGAGGGGCTAGGAGGTCCCCGGGGACCGGGACATCCCACGAAGGGGCCCGGAAAAGTCCGGGCGCGGATCAGTCACGCACCCGGGGCGCCGACTCTGGAATCGCAAGACCTGTCCTTCCGGGAGGCCACGGAGACGGTCGCGTTCACAGTCTCTGTTGGGCCGCCTCGGAGACACCCTCGGAATGGACGATCCGATGGCCCATGTCACATGCCTGGCCTGCTTTGCCCCGCGGTCCGGCGTCCGTCAAAAGGCACCGACGCCCCCCTCGCGGGATTGTCTTGAATTAGAAAGCCCCCGTTCCGGCAGAGGGGACAGCCGGGGCGGGGGCCTTGTCTGACCAACGAAGATCCTCGGGCCGGGCTAGCGTTACCCTTGGGGCCGGTCGCCCCGTTGAGGGAGGCCGGTACTCCACTTCCGGGCCATGCGCGGCGGAAGTGGCATTGGTCGCTTGAGAAGGTCACCGGGTGGATCCGGGAGGGAGCGGATCCGAGTGTCGCTCTCATGGGAAAACTATCTCGCGGACGAGGACCGGAGTCAAGGACAAAATCCGACGATCTTACTCGGAACCAAGCGCCTAAAAGAGGTTCACGACGTGTTGTCGCGCAACGGCGCCGGGAGCGGGCATCACGGGATCATGTTTTGAAAGGGGGGATTTTCAGGCCCCCGTCCGGTTGAAGGGCAAGCCGGACAGGGGACCTGGAAAGGGGCTGACGCAACTCCCAAGGCCGGGCTAGGGAACCTTAGGCCCCAGAAAAACAACGGTTTTTCCGGGTACTCCACCAAGCGGGCCATGCTCGTTCGCCGGTGGCATCAGCATCTGCCAGAACCGCCACTCTCCGGGAGGGAGCGGAGGATGGAAAGGCGCCCTGGCAGTCGGCTGATTGTTTCATGCCATCGGAAATCCCAAGGGATTATTCCTGAGCGAAACAATCAACCAAAGGAAGGGGAAAGGGTTCGCCTGCTTCAGCGAGGGATCTTTTCCTGGCGACCGTGCTTCCCAAAACCGCGTGCGCGGTGCGGGTCGCGCCAAGCGCCCGACGCCCCGGATAGTCGCCCGGGCGTCGTTCCATCCTTTGAGTACACTCCCGCTCTATGGCCAGATCGTGGCAGGCGAAAGGTGCTTTGGGGGCGTTTCCGGCAGGGATTCCAAACAGCCCGGCGCGTCCGGCCGGTGCCCTCCCCACGCCTTCCCGCCCCGCTCCGGCATGCGGCGACACCTTGCGGCAACACTTCGAGACGGTCATAGTTGCGTCACGGCGACCGGCGTGGGGCATGCGCTCCCTTGTCGGCCCCGGCCGCCGACCGGAGACTGGATCACGCGATCATGCTGCGCAAACCGCTTCTCACCGTGCACGAAGTGGCCGACCTCCTGAAGGTCAAGGAAGCCACTGTCCGCCAGTGGATTCGCGATCGACAACTGCGAGCAGTCAAATTTGGACGGGAATGGCGGGTCGCCCACGTCGATCTGGAAACCTTCATCAACCAGAACGCCAACCGTTAGGGTCCGTCAGCTTCGCATTGAAGCGGACGGACTCTGGATCCCTTTGTTCGAGTTTGTCTTTTTGGGAAAAGCGGGCTCCGTTTTTCCCACGGGACACTCTTGAACGGGCCCCCCGGAAAAACAAAAGCCGCTTTCGGAACCGTCGATCCCGAAAAGGAGGAAAACGCGCCCCGAACCGCCTTCGCAGGCGGCGAGGGGCGCCCCTCGCCGTCCGTGCCTCCCGCAAACGACGGGGAAGGGGGTCAGGCTCCGCCCGGTACGGCCGAGGGCATGGCGTCGATCAGGGGGGCCAGTATCCCGTGGACCGCCTCGCCCACCACCAGATCCAGCACCACCACGCCAATGGTGCTCGACAGCGGCAAGAACAGGCCATGGCGGGCCACGAAGCCCAGCACGATGGACATCGCAAGAAAGACGATCCCGTTCAGCAAGGTCAGCGCATCGGCGGGCGCCAGGCCAAGGGCCGCCAGCAAGACCAGGGGCAAGAAGGCCGCCATGATCGGCACCTGGACCCAGTTGTAGGCCGTCAGCCAGCGGTAATAGGCGTCGCGCCGGTCCAGAAGGCGCGACACGAAATCCATGATCACCGGGTACAACACCCAACCCAGCACGTAATGTTCGATCTTGACCGCGCCAAACAGGCCCAGGTTCAGGCCCGGGCCCCGTTCCAGCGCCTCCAGCCCCGTGTAGAGCACGAACAAAGGCAGCAGGACAAACGCCGCCCAGAAGCTGCGCGCCGCGTCGCCCCGGGTCGCGCCCAGAACCTCGAAGCCCCGGGGGTTGAGGCGCATCAAGAGGCCAAGGCCGCGCAGCACGCGCGCCGTCTGGACAATGGTCAGCATGGGCCCTCGAAATAGGCGCGGATCACGCGCTGGTAAATGGCGCTCAGGGTTTCCAGGTCGGCCACCGCGACCGCCTCGTCGGCCTTGTGCATGGTGCGTCCGACCAGGCCGAACTCGACCACCGGGCAATGCCCCCGGATGAAGCGCGCGTCCGAGGTGCCGCCCGAGGTGGACAGGGCCGGCCGGCGCCCGGTTTCCGCCTGGCAGGCCTCGGCCACCAGGCCCGACAGACGCCCGGGTTCGGTGAGGAAGGCTTCGCCGCTGATCCGGGTTTCCAAGGTGAAGGCGTGTCCGGCGCCGTCGCACGCGTCCAGGCAGCGCTCGCGCAGCCACGCGGCCAGGCCCGCCCCGGTGTGGTGGTCGTTGAAGCGGATGTTCAGCGCCAGCCGCGCCTCGGCCGGGATGACGTTGGTCGTGGGATTGCCCACGTCCAGGCTGGTCAGTTGCAAGCTGGTGGGCGGGAAGTGGGCGCTGCCCCGATCCAGGGGGGCGGCCGTGAGCGCGTGCGCGAGCCGGGCCAGACGGTGCACCGGGTTATCGGCCAGGTGGGGATAGGCCACGTGCCCGCCCCGGCCGTGAATCGTGATCCTGGCGTTCAGGCTGCCGCGCCGGCCGATCTTGAGGGCGTCGCCCAGGGCCTCGGGGTTGGTGGGCTCGCCGACCAGGGCATGGTCCCAGCGTTCGCCCGCGCGGTCCATCCACTCAAGAACCCGGGTCGTGCCGTGGACGGCCGGGCCCTCCTCGTCGCCGGTGATCAGGAACGCGAGCGAGCCGTGGCGGGGCCAGTCCAGCGGCTGGCGGGCCACGGCGGCCACGAAGCAGGCGATGGCCCCCTTCATGTCGGCCACCCCGCGCCCGACCAGGGTGCCGGCGTCGGTGAGCGTGGCCGCGAACGGATCCACGCTCCAGCCCGGGCCCGGAGGCACCACGTCGGTGTGCCCGGCGAAGCCGAACACCGGGCCGGTGGTGCCGCGCCGGGCATAGAGGTTGTCAATCCGGGCCGCCTCGCCGGTGCCCGAGGCCTCGCCAAAGGGCAGGCGGGTGACGGTGAAGCCCAGGGCTTCCAGGGCCGCTTGCAGCACGTCCAGCGCGCCGTCGTCGGCCGGGGTCACGCTCTGGCGGGCGATCAGCGCCCGGGCCAGCGCCAGCGGCTCGGCCAGAAGGGCCGGGGTCCACTCCGCCGCAAGGGCGGGGGTCCGGTCCGGGGCCGGGCCCGTGCCGGCCGGGGCGGCGCCGGGGCTCACCGGGGGACGTCGCGGAGCAGTTCGTTGATCGACACCTTGGCGCGGGTGCGTTCGTCCACGCGCTTGACGATCACGGCGCAGGCCAGCCCCGGCCCCGGCGTGCCATCGGGCAGGGGCTTGCCGGGCAGGCTTCCCGGCACCACCACCGCGCCCGCCGGCACCCGGCCCATGAACACCTCGCCGGTTTCGCGGTCGATCACCCGGGTGGACGCGCCGATGAACACGCCCATCGACAGCACCGCGCCGGTTTCCACGATCACGCCCTCGGCGACTTCCGAGCGCGCGCCAATAAAGCAGTTATCCTCGATGATCACCGGGCCGGCCTGCAGCGGCTCCAGCACGCCGCCGATGCCCGCGCCCCCCGACAGGTGGACGTTGCGCCCGATCTGGGCGCACGAGCCGACGGTGGCCCAGGTATCGATCATGGTGCCTTCCTCGACCCGGGCGCCCAGGTTGACGAAGCTGGGCATCAACACGACGCCGGGCGCGATGTAGGCCGAGCGGCGCACCACGCAGGTGGGCACGGCCCGGAAACCGGCGGCCTGGAAGCGCGCGGCATCCCAGTCCTGGAACTTGCCCGGCACCTTGTCCCACCACAGGCCGCCGCCCGGTCCCCCGGACACGGGCGCCATGTCGGTCAGGCGAAAGGACAGGAGCACCGCTTTCTTGAGCCACTGGTGCACGGTCCAGGTGCCATTGATCTTTTCCGCGACCCGGTAGACGCCGCGATCCAGTCCGTCAAGCGCCGTTTCGACGGCGTCGCGCAGCGGGCCGGTGGTCGCCGGCGTGACCTGATCGCGGGTTTCCCACGCGCTTTCGATGAGGGGCAACAAGGACTCGACGGTCATCACGGGTCACGGGCTCCTTGGGGCTCGGGACGGGGATTCGAACGGGGCCGGGGCGGGCGTCCCGCCGGCTCGCCCCCTTGCGTCGGGTCACCATAGCCCGCCTCGTCCCCAAGTCAACGCCGCAAGCCAGCGCAACCGGATGAACCGATTGTCCTGGAGTTTTTGCGGTGCCCTCAAGCGCCGGTCGCGCACTTCGTGCGCTTGGCTCTCGCGGCA
>NZ_BJZO01000130.1 GCF_007992075.1 Pararhodospirillum oryzae | reverse complement strand
TATACGGTCCTTTTCCGGTCAGGAAACCTTGGTTGGCATGGCTCGCCAGCCACTGGGTCGGGGTAAGGCCGAGTTCAACGCGGAATGCCTTGCGCAGAGCCTGGGCATCGGGGAAACCACAGCGCACCGCCACATCGTCCAGGCCGCGCGCGCCGGTACTCAGCAGCTCCTGGGCGCGGGCCACTCTGACCCGGCGCATCCAGTCGCCCAGGCTGCCCCCGGTGCGCGCCTGGATATGACGGGTCAGGCTGCGCCGGCTCATGCCGGCTTGCGCCGCCAGCTCATCCAGGGCCGGCGTCCTCGACGGATCCGCGCGCAGGACTTCCAGGATATCGGCCACGCGCCGGTCGGCCGACGAGCCCGGGGCCGGGCGCTCGATCAGTTGCGGGTGGGCTCCCGCGCGCTGCGGCGCCACGACAAGATGCCGGGCAACCCGGTTGGCCTCGCCCACGCCGGACAGACGCGCCAGCAGGTGGAGGCAGCAGTCCAGCCCCGAGGCAATCCCGGCCGAGGTCAGGACCGGCCCCTCGTCCACGAACAAAACGCCCGATTCGACACGGATCCTCGGATAACGGGCCGCGAGGGTTTCTGTGCGGGCCCAGTGCGTCGTCGCGCGCCGCCCGTCAAGCAAACCAGCCTCGGCCAGGCCGAAGGTGCCAAGGCACAGCCCCACGACGATCGCCCCGCGCGCCTCTCCCGCCCGCAGTTCGGCGAGGATATCGGCGGGCACCGGCTCCTCCGCGTCCCGCCAGCCGGGCAGGATAACCACGTCGGCCTCGCGTGCCGCCTCAAGGGGGCAAGAAGCCTCAAGGGTCAGGCCGCCCCCGGCCAAGAACCGGGGCACGGCGGCACAGACCTCCACCCGATGCCCGCTCGCCAGGAACGGTTCGCCAAACACCGCGAGCGGCGTGGACAGCATGAACAGGCTGATGCCTTCGTAGGCGAGAATGGCGAGGCGCATTGGCCCGATTTACACGAAAACTGTCCATCGGGCCACTGACATCCCCGCGCACAACCCGCTACCTCCTTGGAAGGCAAACCCAAGGAGTTTTCCCATGACACGCACCCTTCTTGTGATCGATATCCAGAACGACTACTTCCCCGGTGGCGTGCTCCCGCTCTGGCGGGCCGAGGAAACCGAGGCGCGGATCGTAAGCGCGATCGCCACGGCGCGGGCCCGGAGCGAGCGGGTCGTGCTCGTGCGCCATGTTTCCTCCGCGCCGACCGGCCTGTTCGCGGCCGGTAGTCCCGGCAGTGCCCTGCGTCCGGCGATCCTGGCGGCGGCGGAGGGCGCGCCGGTCGTGATCAAGCACCACGCCGACGCCTTCCAGGACACCCCCTTGATGGACGCCCTCGCCGGCAGCGACGAGGTGCTGATCTGCGGCATGATGACCCAGAACTGCGTGGCCTTCACCGCCCTGTCGCGCCTGGCCGACGGCCTCACGGTCCGGGTGATGGGCGATCTGTGCACGGCGCCCAGCGAAATCGTCCATGGAATCGCCCTCAATGCCTTGCAGTCAAAGAACCTGGTGATCACCCTTGAGGAAGCCTGGCCCGCCTTGTCGTCGGACTAAAGAAGGCGCCGGTCTTCGGCCCCCCCCAAAAAAACGGGCAGGATTTTCATGGACGAGAACAGCACACAAACCAACATCCCGGAAACCGAAGCCCGGGGCGCCCCGTTCCAGGAGCGGGTTCAGTCGTGGGTGCTCGACTGCTTCGGAAGTGACATCGCCGGGGACCGCGCCGAACGAAACCGTCGTTTTCTGGAGGAATCCCTGGAACTGGTGCAGGCGCTGGGCTTCACCCGCGACTCAGCCCATCAGCTTGTCGAGTATGTGTTCAACCGACCAAAGGGAGAACCGGAACAGGAGTTGGGAGGGGTGATGGTCACGCTGGCGTCGCTGTGCGAGACCAATGGCCTGGACATGGCCGCCGAGGGCGAAGCGGAGCTGGCACGCATCAACAGCCCGGACGTTTTGGTGAAGATTCGGGCCAGGAACGCGGCCAAGCCTGCCTTTTGACAACACGCGAAGCGCGCCCCGGGATCCCCCCTACCCCGAGCGCAAGGTGCGCACCGCCGCGTCGCGTTCAAAGAGGTAAAGCAACGTGCGCAGGGCCTCGGCGCGGGGGCCTTGCAAGCCGGCATCGGTTTCCACGATGCGCCGGGCATCGGCGCGGGCGATGTCGAGCAGATCGCCCTGCGCCACCGGGTCGGCCAGCCGGAACCCGGGCAGGCCGCTTTGGCGGGTGCCCAGGACCTCGCCGCCGCCGCGCAGGCGCAAGTCCTCCTCGGCGATAAGAAAGCCGTCGTCGGTCTCGCGCAGGCGTTCCAGGCGCTGGCGCGCGACCTCGCCCAGGGGCGCCCCGTAGGCCAGCAGGCAGGTGGCCCGCCCGCCGCCACGCCCGATGCGCCCGCGCAACTGATGAAGCTGGGCAAGGCCAAAGCGTTCCGCGTGCTCCACCACCATCACCCGCGCCGTGGGCACGTTCACGCCAACCTCGATCACCGTGGTCGCCACCAGAACGTCCAGGTCGGTCCCGGCGAAGCCTTCCATCACCCGGTCGCGCTCGGCGGGCTTCAGGCGGCCGTGCACCAGCCCGATGCGGGGCCCCAGGACCTCGGTCAGGTGGGCATGGCGGGCCTCGGCCGCCGCCAGGTCGCCGGTTTCCGATTCGGCGACCAGCGGGCACACCCAATACACCTTGCTGCCGGCCGCCACCGCGCGCCCCACCCCGGCCACCAGCTCGTCAAGGCGCGCAAGCGACAGCACCCGGGTATCGGGGGGCACCCGCCCGGGCGGCTTCTCGTCCAAGCGCGACACATCCATGTCGCCGTACTGGGTCAGGGTCAAGGTGCGCGGAATCGGGGTCGCGGTCATCACCAGCACGTCCACCGCCCGCCCCTTGGCCGCCAGGGCAAGGCGCTGTTGCACCCCGAAGCGGTGCTGTTCGTCGATCACCGCCAGCGCCAGGTCGTGATACACCACGTCGTCCTGGAACAAGGCATGGGTGCCGATCACCAGGGAGGCGGTGCCGTCGGCGATCTGGGCCAGCACCGCCTCGCGCGCCCGGCCCCGGTCGCGCCCGGTGAGCAGAACGGGCGTGATCCCGGCGGCGGCGCACGGGCCCTTCAGGCTTTCCATGTGCTGGCGGGCCAGGAGATCGGTGGGCGCCATCAGGGCCCCTTGCGCCCCGTTTTCGATCGCCGCCAGCAGGGCCATCAACGCCACCACCGTCTTGCCGCTGCCCACGTCGCCTTGCAACAGGCGCAGCATGCACGAGGGGTGGGCCAGATCGGCGTCGATTTCCGCCAGCACCCGCGTCTGGGCCCCGGTCAGGGCAAAGCCCACCGCCGCCAGGGCCGGCTCGCGCAGGCGTCCGGTGGGCGCCAGGGCGCGGCCCGGGCGTTCGCGCTGGGCGGCGCGCACCAGCATCAAGGCCAGTTGCCCGGCCAGCAGTTCGTCGAACGCCAGGCGGCGGCGGGCCGGGTGATCGGGCGACAGGGCGCGTGCGTCCTCGGGCGCGTGGACGGCCCTCACCGCCTCGCGCCAGCCGGGCCAGCCCTCGCGCGCCTGCAAGGGGCCATCCAGCCATTCGGGCAAATCGGGCAGATCGGCCAGGGCCTGGCCCATCAGCCGGGCCAGCGATCCGGCCGCGACCCCGGCGGCCAGGGGATAAACCGGCTCCACCCGACACACCCGCGCTTCCTCCTCGGGAGGCGCGATCGGGTTGGGATGGACGATCTGGCGGCCGCCGTCGAAGCTGTCCACCCGGCCGCTGACCAGCCGGGTGGTGCCCTCGGGGAGCAGGGCGCGCACGGTTTCGGCCCGCGCGCGAAACCAGACAAGGGTCATGAACCCGCTGGGATCGCGCACCAGCACGCGATAGGGCGCGGGCGAATGGGGGGCGGGAGGATCGTGGGCCTCGACGCTCACGCAAAACGTGGCGATGACGCCGATCGGGGCCTCGGCAATCGGCGGGCGAAAGCGGCGGTCGATCAGGCCCGAGGGCAGGTGCCACAACAGGTCCACCACCTTTTCGCCACCCACCAGCCGCGCCACCAAAGGCCCCAGGGCCTTGCCCACGCCCTTGAGCGAGGCCAGCGGACGAAACAAGGGATTGAGACGCTGGGGACGCATGGGCACAACCGCTTCCGGCATCAAGGGAACGATAGGGCAACTTCCCTGGCGCGCGCGACGATGGGGCGGCTGACAGGGGGCAGGCCCTGGTCTATATAACAAGGGCAAGCCCCTTGTCTCGGTGCCGAGGCAGGGTTCTTCCTTCCCGCCTGGCCCCAGGGATCCGATGACCGACGAGACCCCCCTTGATTTGCGCCGCAAGCGCCTGATCTACCGCTCCTCGTACCGGGGCAGCAAGGAAGCCGATCTCTTCCTGGGCGCCTTCGCGCGCGCGCGCGTGCCCACCATGCCCGACGATCAGCTCGACCGTTTCGAGGCCCTGCTGGAGGAGCACGACCCCGACATCATGGACTGGATCCTGGAACGCCAGCCCATGCCCGAGGTGTATCGCAACGATGTCATGGCCTTGTTGCAGGCGTTCCGCCTGACGCCCTGACGCCCGGTCGGGCCGGCCCCGGGCGTGCGCGGGCTGGCCTGGTTTCGCGTGCCCGCGCCCCGACTCCCCCGATCCCCAAGACCCCGGGGCGCGTCCCCTTTCCCCGCAAGCGCGGCAGGTTCCCCCTTGAAACCCGTTCTTGATCCGCTGGTCGCCGGCCCCCGCCTGACATTGGCCGGTGTTCCCGAAGGCGCCGACGCCTTGATGCTGGGCACCCTGGCCGCCCGCCCGGACGTGCCCGCCGTGCTGCACGTGGCCCGCGACGACGTGCGCCTGGCCCGCCTTGCCTCCACGCTGGCGTTTTTCCATCCCGAGATCGAGATCCTGGAGTTCCCGGCCTGGGACTGCGTGCCCTACGACCGGGTGTCGCCCCATCGCGAGATCGTGGCCACCCGTCTCACCACCTTGTGCCGTCTGGCGGCCAACGAGCCGGCCCCGGCCGGCGGGCGGGTGGTGCTCACCACCGCCTCGGCCATCTTGCAGCGCGTGCCGCCGCGCGAAACCCTGGCCCGGGGGGTGTTCGCCCTGGGGGTGGGGCGCACGGTGTCGGTGGAAGGGTTGATGGACTACCTCAACCGCCACGGCTACACCCGCGCCGAGCAGGTCATGGAGCCGGGCGAATACGCGGTGCGCGGCGGCCTGATCGATCTGTTCGCCCCCGGCCAGCCCGAGCCCGTGCGCCTGGATCTGTTCGGCGACGAGGTGGAATCGATCCGCCGCTTCGATCCGGTCAGCCAGCGCACCACCGGCACCCAGGACTCCTTGATCTTGCGCCCCATGAGCGAGGTGGGGCTGGACAAGGAGTCGATCAGCCGCTTCCGGTCGGGCTACCGCGAGCTGTTCGGCACCCCGGCCTCGGCGGATTCGCTCTACGAGTCGGTTTCGGCGGGGCGGGCGCACCTGGGCATGGAGCACTGGTTGCCCCTGTTCCACGAGGGCCTGGATACCCTGTTCGCCTACGTGCCCGAAGGCCCGATCACCCTCGACCACGGCCTGGACGCGGCCCTTGCCGCCCGCCAGGACCAGATCCTGGAGTACTTCGACGCCCGCACCCTGGTGGCGGGAGCCGGTGGCGCGGGGACCGAGGGCGGCATGATCTACCACCCGGTGCCGCCGCCCCGGATGTTCCTGGGCACCGACGAGTTCGCCCGCCACATCGCGACCCGGCCCGGCGCGGCCCTCACCCCGTTTGGCGCCGTGGATGTTGAAGAAGCGGCGGGCACGGTGATCGACGGCCACGGCCGCCTGGGCCACGACTTCGCCCCCGTGCGCGCGCGCCCCGATGCCAATCTCTACGGCGCGGTGTGCGAGCACGCCCAGGCCCAGCGCGCGGCCGGGCGCCGGGTGGTGATCACGGCGGCAGCCCTTAGCGTGCGCGAACGCCTGGCCGGCCTGCTGCGCGAACACGGGCTTTCGCCGCTGGTCACGGTGGAAACGTGGGCGGAGGCCGAGGCCAAGGGCGCCAAGGCCGTGGTCGTGCTCACGCTGGCCCTGGAGCGGGGCTTTGAAACGCCCGATCTGGCGGTGATCACCGAAACCGACATCCTGGGCGATCGCCTGTCGCGGCCGGTGCGCAAGAAGCGCCTGGGCGATCGCTTCATCCCCGACATTTCGGCGCTGAGCGAAGGCGATCTGGTCGTGCATGCCGAACACGGCATCGGCCAGTACGAGGGCCTGGAAACCCTGACCGCCGGCGGCGCGCCCCACGACTGCTTGCGGGTGCTGTACGCCGACAACAACCGCCTTTACGTGCCGGTCGAGAATATCGAGGTCCTGACCCGCTACGGCTCGGAGCAGGCCGGGGTGGCGCTCGACAAGCTGGGCGGCGCGGCATGGCAGGCGCGCAAGGCCAAGCTCAAGCAGCGCATCCGCGACATGGCCGAACAGCTGATCAAGGTGGCGGCCCAGCGCCAGTTGAAGGCCGGCGAGGTGATGAGCGCGCCGGAAGGGCTGTACGACGAGTTCGCGGCCCGCTTCCCCTACACCGAAACCGACGACCAGTTGCGCGCCATCACCGAAACCCTGGACGATCTGGCCTCGGGCCGGCCCATGGACCGGTTGGTGTGCGGCGACGTGGGCTTTGGCAAGACCGAGGTCGCCTTGCGCGCCGCCTTCGCCGCCGTGATGAGCGGCCGTCAGGTGGCGGTGGTGGTGCCCACCACCTTGCTCGCCCGCCAGCACTACCTGAACTTCCGCGCCCGCTTTGAAACCCTGCCGGTGCGCATCGGCCAGTTGTCGCGCCTGGTCAGCCCGCGCGACACCAAGGCGGTGAAGGAGGAAATGGCCCGGGGCACCCTGGATATCGTGGTCGGCACCCATGCCCTGCTCGCCAAGGGGATTGCGTTCAAGGACCTGGGCTTGCTGATCATCGACGAGGAACAGCACTTCGGCGTGGCCCACAAGGAGCGCCTGAAGCAGCTGCGGGCCGATGTCCATGTTCTTACCCTGACCGCGACCCCGATTCCGCGCACCTTGCAACTGGCGCTCACCGGCGTGCGCGAAATGAGCCTGATCGCCACCCCGCCGGTGGATCGCCTCGCGGTGCGGACCTTCGTGCTGCCCTACGACCCGGTGGTGGTGCGCGAGGCGATTTTGCGCGAACGCTACCGGGGCGGGCAGTGTTTTTATGTGTGCCCGCGCCTGTCGGACATCGATCAGGTTCTGGTGCGCCTCGCCGCCCTGGTGCCCGACATCAAGGTGGCGGTGGCGCATGGCCAGATGGCCGCCACCCGCCTGGAAGAGGTGATGACCGCCTTCGCCGATGGTCAGTACGACGTGCTGCTGGCGACCAACATCATCGAAAGCGGCCTGGACATGCCCCGGGTCAACACCATGATCATCCACCGCGCCGACATGTTCGGCCTCGCCCAGCTGTATCAGTTGCGCGGGCGCGTGGGCCGGGGCCGGTCGCGCGGGTATGCCTACCTGACCTTGCCGCCGGGGCGCAGCCTGTCGAAGGCCGCCCAGCGCCGGCTGGAGGTGATGGGCACCCTCGACAGCCTGGGGGCCGGCTTCACCCTGGCCAGCCACGACCTGGACATCCGGGGTGCCGGCAACCTGCTGGGCGACGAGCAGTCGGGCCACATCAAGGAAGTGGGCATCGAGCTGTACCAGCAACTGCTGGAAGAGGCGGTGGCCGCCGCCCGCGATGGCGCCGCCACCGAGGCGGATAGCGACTGGGCCCCCCAGATCCAGCTGGGCACGCCGATCCTGATCCCCGAAACCTACATGCCCGACCTGGGTTTGCGCCTGGGCTTTTACCGGCGCATCGCCACCGTGAGCGACGAATCGGAAATCGAGGGTCTGGCGGGCGAAATGATCGACCGCTTCGGCGCCTTGCCGCCCGAGGTGGAAAACCTGCTGCGGGTGGTGACGATCAAGGTGTGGTGCCGGGCCGCCAACGTGGAAAAGGTGGATGCCGGCCCCAAGGGCGCCATGCTCGCCTTTCGCGACAACCGCTATCCCAACCCGGCCGGCCTGGTGCGCTACATCGGCCAGAACGTGGCGACCATCAAGCTGCGCCCCGACCACCGCCTGGTCTGCCGCCGCGACTGGGAAACGCCCCGCATGCGCCTGGATGGCCTGTCATCCCTGATGCGCACCCTCGCCACCCTGGCCCGCGAAACGTCCTGAGGGAGGGCGGGGATCGTACTTGGGAACCCGGGCCGGGACCGTATA
>NZ_BJZO01000129.1 GCF_007992075.1 Pararhodospirillum oryzae | reverse complement strand
GCGCAGACGGTTCGGGGTCACGCCCTGACCGACCAGGAACTCCTTCACGGAGTTGGCGCGGCGCTCGCCGAGAGCCAGGTTGTACTCGCGGGTGCCGCGCTCGTCGGCATGGCCTTCCACGGTCAGGGCGAAGGTCGGGTAGCGGTTCAGCCACTGGGCCTGCTTCTGAAGCGTGGTGCGGGCTTCGCTGGTCAGGCTGTATTCGTTGAAGCCGAAGAGCACGCGGTCACCCACGACCTGCTGGAATTCGGCGATGGTGCCCGGAGCGGGGGCAGTGGCCACACCGGCACCGGCACCGGCACCGGCGGCACCCGTTTCGGAGGGCGTCGAGCAAGCCGACAGCAACAACATGGCGGCAGCGGCTCCGAGGAAACCGTACTTCATCATTGAAAAGAACTCCCGAGTTAAAGCTGTGCGACCAGTCGTCAAGATGGCCGGTCGGCATGGAAAGGGTGGAATGCTGGACGCCTCACTCAAGTCCGGAAATTCCAGAGATGTTTGTGATCGAAATCGCGTCCAAACACAAGAGGAGTCGCGAAGGAAAAGTAAAGAAGGTCAGCGGCCGATGTTTTACGGCAACAGGGGGGACCAGGCAGGATCGGAGGCCTCGGTTGAAGTTCCGATCATGCGTTCATGTTGTCCGGTAAGATCCACGACGTACAACGTTGGCCGGCCCGCTCTTTCCTCGCGGTAGAAGGTCAGCACACGGCCATTGGGGGCCCAACTGGGGCCTTCCACCAGATACCCTTCCGACAAGATGCGCTCGCCGCTGCCATCGGTTCTCATCACGCCGATATAGAAGCGGCCGCCCTTCATCTTGGTGAAGGCGATCAGGTCTCCGCGCGGCGACCACACCGGCGTCGCGTAGGTGCCATCGCCGAAGCTGATGCGCTGCACGCCCGAGCCATCGGCATTCATGACGTAGAGCTGCTGCGAGCCGCCGCGATCCGAGTTGAAGGTGATCTGGCGGCCGTCGGGCGAGTAGCTGGGCGAGGTGTCGATCGCGGGGTGATTGGTCAGGCGGGTGGCGCGCCGGGTCCGCAGATCCATTTCGTACAGTTCGGTGTTGCCATCCTTGGCCATCGACATGATGACCCTGTTGCCGTCCGGCGAGAAGCGCGGGGCAAAGGTCATGCCGGGGAAGTCGCCCAGCAGTTCGCGCCGGCCGGTTTCGATGTTGAACAGGTAAACGCGAGGCACCCCGTTGAAGTAGCTCAGGTAGGTGATTTCCTGCGCGCTGGGGCTGAAGCGGGGCGTCATGACCAGCGACTCGTTCGTGCTGAGAATCCGCTGGTTGGCGCCATCTTGATCCATGATCGCCAGTTTCTTGACCCGGTTATTCTTGGGGCCGGTTTCGGCGACATAGACAATGTGGGTATCGAAATAGCCGCCCTCGCCGGTGATTGCCTTGTAGATGTCGTCGGCGATCATGTGGGCGGCGCGGCGCCAGTTGTTGGGCTGGACGGTGAAGGCGCGGCCCAGGGCCTGGGTGCCCGCGAACACATCCCACAGCCGATAGCCGATGCGCAGCCGCCCGTCGGGCAGGGCCTGGACCTCGCCTTGCACCAGGGCCTGGGCGTTGAGCGCGCGCCAGCTGGGGAACTGGGGCATCGAGGCCAAGGTGGGCAGGGGGTCGAGGTAGGCGGCCTTGTCGAGCACCCGGAACAGGCCCGACCCGCCCAGGTCGTTGCCAATCACGCCGGCGACGTTGCGTCCCATGGAGAGGGTCGAGCCATCCGCGCCCCCGAAATCGGGAATGGCGATGGGCAGGGGGTCGGTGACGCCCCGGGTGATGTCAATCACCAGCTCGGCGCGGGCCGAACGGGCGTCCAGGCCGGTTCCCCCGGCCACCACAAGCGCCATCACAACCGCCAAGCCGGCCCACCGGCCTTGCCAGGTCGCCCACCGTCGGATCATTGCCGAAGCATCCTTCCCTTTGGTCACCATGAACCCTCCCCGGTCTCCGGCGGGAAACCGGCCAACATTGAAGCGAACACAGGTATCGTGCACCGCACAAGGGTCCTGGGGCGTGTGCTCCGATATTGTGGCCGCAGTGTGATGTACAGGCAACACATATCCGGAAGGCGCTATCCTGTGGCGCGATTTCTCACGCCTTCCGGCACACCAAAAAGGTATTCCACGTCATCAGTTCACGTCGACGCCAGACGGCGCGAACCGCAAGGTGAACCCGTTTTGGAACAACGGGTATTTGTCCGGCGGGACCGGCAGCGGACTGGCCCGCCGGATGGCGCGCACGGCGCTTTCGGCCAGGGCCCGGTAGAACGGATCGCTGGCCTGGGAGGAATCCAGCAGCGCCTGGGCCTTGGTCACCGTCCCGTCGGGGCCGATGGCCACCGCCACGTCCACCACCATCTGCTCCACTCCCCGGCCGCCACGGTTGTAGGTCCAGGTCTTCTCTACATGATATCGGATCGCATCGATTTCACTCAAGGTCAGGCGCTGCGAAATTCGACCGCCCTGGTTGGCCGGGGTGGTCGACGGCGTCGAGGACGTGGCGTTCGACGTGGCATTCGACGTTGCCTGTGAAGCGGGCGCGCGGGCGGGTGGCGTGGGCTGGCTGCGCTCCATCGATTTGACCGCGTTCAAGACCGAATCAAAGGGATCGGGCGCCGGCTTGGCGGGCTTGGGCTTTTCCGGTTCCGGCTTGGGCTTTTCAGGTTGTGCCTTGGGCTTCTCCGGCTCCGGCTTGGGCTTTTCAGGCTCCGGCTTGGGCTTCTCGGGTTCCGGCTTGGGCTTGGGCTCGGGTTCCGGCTTCGGCTCGGGTTTTGGTTCCGGCTTTGGCTTCTCGGGCTCGGGCTTGGGCTTCTCGGGTTCCGGCTTGGGTTTCTCGGGCTCGGGCTTGGGCTCGATCCGGGGCGGCGGCGGCGGCTCGGGTGTTGGCGGCTGGGGCACGGGCGGCGTGGGCGGCGTCGGCGGGGCCGGCGGCTTGGGCTCGGGCTTGGGTTCGGGGCGGGCCGGGGGGGCCGGGGGCGCCGGGGTGGGCTTGGCCTCGGTGCGCGAGGTGGTTTCGTCGCTGATCTCGGCCAGCTCGACCACCTGCACGGACTCCTGCACCGTGACATCGCGCCGCTTGAACGGGATGCCCACGATCACCAAGACCAGAACCAGGACGTGCAGCCCCAGCGAGATAAGGAAAGCGCGTTTCATCACAACGCCATGACCCGGTTCGGTCTAGCGGCGGGGCCGCTGGGAGGTGGAAGAAGGAGGCGTTTGGGACGAGGCGCCCGGCTGGGTGATCAGGGCCACCTTCTCCAGGCCGCCGGCGCGCAGCATGCCCATGACCTCCATGACCCGGCCATAGTTGATGCCGGCATCGCCGCGAATGTACACCTTGACGTCGGGATTGGCCTGGGTGACGGCCAGAAGGCGCGGCGCCAGCGCCGTGTCCGGGATCACCGAGTCTTGCAGGTACAAGCTGCCATCGGCCGCGACCGTGACGGTCAGGGCCTGGTCGTCCTTGCCCAGCGACGCCGTGGTGGCCCGGGGCAGGTCGACCTTGACCCCCGTGGTCATCAAGGGCGCGGTGACCATGAAAATGATCAGCAGCACCAGCATGACGTCGACCATGGGCGTGACGTTGATGTCGCTCATGGGCTGGGATCGCCGGCGTCGCGAACTGGAAGAGCGCCGGGGCGCGATGGAGGCTCCCATGGGTGCGTCCTCCTACTCGCGATCGTCGAGCTGGCGGCCGAGAATGGCCCCGAACTCGCCCGAGAAGGCTTCCAGCCGGCCGGCGTAGCGGTCGATGTCCGACGACAGCTTGTTGTAGGCGATCACCGCCGGAATGGCCGCGACCAGCCCCAGCGCCGTGGCGAACAGGGCCTCGGCGATGCCGGGGGCCACCGTGGCCAGGCTGGTGTCTTGCGACTGCCCGATGGCCGAAAAGCTGTTCATGATGCCCCACACCGTGCCGAACAGCCCCACGAACGGGGCCACCGAGCCGGTCGAGGCCAGGAAGCCCAGGCGACTCGACACCACGTCGAGTTCGCGGCTCATGGTGATGCCCATCACCCGCTCGATGCGCTGGGCCAGCAGCGGGCGCGGGCCGGCCGGGCCGCCCCGGCGCTGCGCCGCCAGGCGCCATTCCCGCATGGCGGCCACGAACACCGCCGACATCGGGTCGCGCGGGCGCTGGCCAATGCGGTCGAACAGGTCTTCCAGCGACGAGCCCGACCAGAATTTTTCCTCGAACCGCTCCGCCTTCCGGTTGAGATCCCGGATTCGGATCGACTTTTCGATGATAATGGTCCAGCACCACACGCTGGCCCCCATGAGGGCCATCATCACCGTCTTGACGATCAGGTCGGCTTGCATGAACAGCCCGACCACCGAAAGATGGTGGGCGGGCGGCGCGCTGGCCGGGGCGGCGCCCGTGCCCGGGGCCGTGGCGCCCGAGGTCAGGCCGCTCCCGCTGGCCCCGCTGGCTCCGCTGCCCAGGCCATGCGAGGGCGTGGCGGCGGCTCCCGGCAGAAGTTCGCGCTCGACGGGCATCGTGGGCGCGGAGCGTGGCGCCGGTGGCTGAACCTGCACGTCGAAGCCCGATCCCATGGCATGCCCCGCCTGCGTGAGCGCGCGCGACAGGCCGTCAAGGGCATCCGCTCCCACATGGGACAACAGATGCGTGATCGCGTCAGCGTAAAGCAGTTCCATCGTCCGTCCTGTCCCCGAGTCGTCTTTTCTGATCGGTTCCGGTCAAAAGGCCGCGCAAGGCGGCGGGCAGGCGCGCGGGCGTGCCGGCCGCCATCGAAAGGCAGGCCACGCGCACCGCGAGCCGGGCAAGATCCTCGTCGTCGCGACGAATCGTCTGGTCGAGGTCCAAAATCGCCCCGCCCACATGGGCGACACGGGTTTCCACGATCAAGGCGTCGTCGAGACGCGCCGGGCGTCGGTAGTCGATGGTGAGGCGGGCCACCGCGAACGCGAGACCACCCGCGTCCAACAGGGCACGCTGACTGATACCGAGCAAGCGCAGCATTTCGGTACGCGCCCGCTCGGCAAAATTCAAGTACTGAGAATGGTACACGATGCCGCCGGCGTCGGTATTCTCCCAGTGCACGCGCACCGGAAAAAGATGCGCGTCACCGTGCCAGACGCCGCTGGAAGGCTGGGGGGCTGAGGGCATGGGAGGTTCTTCGTTCAGTCAAGGGGCAGGTCGGGTTGATCGGGGACCGGCGAAGCCGGCGCGGCCAGGCCGAGATGGGTCCAGGCAAGGCGGGTCATCACCCGGCCGCGCGGGGTGCGCTTGAGGAAGCCGCGCTGGATCAAGAAGGGCTCGATGACATCTTCCAGGGTATCACGTTCCTCGGCCAGGGCGGCGGCCAGGGTTTCCACCCCCACCGGTCCCCCGCCGTAGTGCTCGGCCATGCGCCACAGATAGGCGCGGTCCTGGGCATCCAGGCCGGCCGCGTCCACGTCCAGGCGGTTGAGCGCGGCGTCGGCGACAAAGGCGCTGACCGGGGTGCGCCCGGCCACGGCCGCGAAGTCGCGCACCCGGCGCAACAGGCGCCCGGCCACCCGGGGCGTGCCGCGCGAGCGGCGCGCGATCTCCAGCGCCCCGTCCGGGGTCAGGGCCAAGCCCAGCAAGGTGGCTCCGCGCGCCACGATTTCCACCAGTTCCTCGGTTTCATAGAATTCCAGCCGCAGCGGAATCCCGAAGCGGTCCCGTAGTGGATTGGTCAGCAGACCGGCCCGGGTGGTGGCGCCAACCAGGGTGAACGGCGCAAGGTCAATGCGCACGCTGCGCGCCGCCGGTCCCTCGCCAATGATCAGGTCGAGTTGGAAATCCTCCATCGCCGGATACAAAACCTCCTCGATGGCGGGATTGAGGCGGTGGATTTCGTCGATGAAGAGAACGTCGCGCGGTTCCAGGTTGGTCAGCAGCGCGGCCAGGTCGCCGGCGCGGGCGATCATGGGGCCGCTGGTCGCGCGAAACCCCACGCCCAGCTCGCGCGAAACAATCTGGGCCAGGGTTGTTTTCCCCAGGCCGGGCGGCCCGTGCAGCAAAACGTGGTCAAGGGCCTCGCCGCGCTCGCGCGCCGCCTTGACGAACACCGCGAGGTTCTCGCGCACGCGGCGCTGGCCGATGAATGCGTCCAGGGTTTGCGGGCGCAAGGCCACGTCGGCGTCGCCCTCGCGGCGCCGGCCCGAAACCAGCCGTTCCGACTCGGAGTCCGTCATGGCCTAGCTCCGTCCCAGGTCCCGCAGCGCCCCTTGCAGCAGGGCGGACAGGGGGGCCTCCGGGCCCATCTCGGCGGCGGCGCGGGCCACGGCGGCAAAGGCCTCGGTCCGCCCGTAGCCCAGGTTCACCAGGGCGCTGAGCGCGTCGGCCTGGGCATCGGCCGCGACCGGCTGGGGCGCGGCCCGGGCGGCGCCGCCGGCCGGGGCCGGCGGGACCGGGACACCGGCGCCCACCGACAAGGCGCGATCGCGCAGTTCCGAGGCAATGCGCGCGGCCAGCTTGGGCCCCACCCCGCTGGCCCGGCTCAGCGCGGCCTTGTCCTGGGCTAGAATCGCCTGGCCCAGCGCTTCCGCCGAGTGCACCGACAACAGCGCCAGCGCCACCTTGGCCCCGACCCCGGGCACGGTGGCCAGCAGCCGGAACCAGGCCCGTTCGGTGGCTTCCAGGAAGCCGTACAGGCTGATGGCGTCCTCGCGCACGTGGGTTTCGATGAACAGGGCCACCGCTTCGCCCACCGGAGGCAGGCGGCCGAGAACGCGGGCCGGGCAGTGGACCAGATAGCCCACGCCGCCCACGTCGATCACCGCCCAGTCCTCGCCCACGGCGTCCACCAGGCCACGCAGGCGGGCGATCATCGCCAGCCCCCGGCCCGGACCAGGGCGGTGAGGCCCTGAAGATGGTGCGCGTGGCACACCGCCACCGCCAGCGCGTCGGCGGCGTCGGGGGTGGCCAGGCGCGCGCCGGGCAACAACGAGCGGATCATCATGCCCACCTGTTCCTTCAAGGCGCCCCCGGTGCCCACCACCGCCTTCTTGACCACGCTGGGCTGGTATTCGGCCACGTCGAGGCCGGCCAGGGCCGGGGCCAGCAGCACCACGCCGCGCGCCTGCCCCAGCTTCAAGGTGGACGCCGGATTGCGGTTGACGAAGGTTTCCTCCACCGCCGCCGTCTCGGGCGCCCATTCCTGGATGACGGCGAGAATGCCCCGGTGCAGCTGCGCGAGGCGCCCGGCCAGGGAGAGGGACTCGTCCGAACGAACCACCCCGTCGGCCACGTGGCTCAGGTGATTGTTCCTGGCTTCGATGATCCCCCAGCCGGTGATGCGCAGGCCAGGATCGAGCCCCAGCACCCTCATCCGTTCAGCGACTCCATCACCGCGTCGTCGATTTCGTAGTTGGCGGCCACGCGCTGCACGTCGTCGCTGTCGTCGAGGGCGGCCAGGAACTTCATCAAGGTGGGCGCGGTGGCGGCGTCCACGGGCACGGTGGCCTTGGCCCGCCAGTCGAAGCGCGACACCTCGGCGTCGCCCAGGGTGGCTTCCAGGGCCTTGGTCACGGCCGCCAGATCGTCGGGCTTGCAATAGATGTCGTGGCCGTCCTCGCTCGACTCCACGTCGTCGGCGCCGGCCTCGATCGCGGCTTCCAGCACCGCGTCGGCCGACCCGGCCGCGACCGCGTAGTGGATCAGGCCCACCCGGTCGAAGTTGAACGCCACCGATCCCGTTTCCCCCATGGCGCCCCCGTTCTTGTTGAACGCGGCGCGCACCTCGGCGGCGGTGCGGTTGCGGTTGTCGGTCAGGCATTCAACGATGACGGCGACGTTGCCGGGGCCATACCCTTCGTAGCGCATTTCCTCCAGGTTGGCCGCGTCGGCCGAGCTGGTCGCCTTTTCAATGGCGCGCTGAATGTTTTCCTTGGGCATGGACTGGGCCCTGGCCGCCAGGATCGCCGCGCGCAGACGGGCGTTGGAATCCGGGTCGGGCAGGCCCATCTTGGCGGCGACGGTGATTTCACGGGCAAGCTTGGTGAACGCCTGGGCGCGCTTCGCGTCCTGGCCACCCTTGCGATACATGATGTTTTTGAATTTGGAATGACCGGCCATGGTCCGAGTGCTCTGTGCTTTCTTGAGGCTGTCGGGAAGGAAACGAGACCCGGCAGGGGGCTCGATGGCGCACTATGGCAGGAGTGTTCGCTAAAAGGAACCGTCGGCGCTCGTCCGCCCGGGGCAATCAGGAGAAGCCCGGGATGCCCTTGGAAGAGGGGTCCTCAACGCCGCGAGAGCGGCGCGCGGCGTGTGCCGCGTGAGCCAGGCGCACGGAGTGCGCGCCCGGC
>NZ_BJZO01000128.1 GCF_007992075.1 Pararhodospirillum oryzae | reverse complement strand
TTGAGGAACCCTCTTCCAAGGGCATCCAGGGCTTCACCCGATTACCCTGGCCCTTTTCCGCCCGTCCCGTCAGGGCGCGAGGCGCACGCGAGCCACGCCCGGGATGGCCTGAAGCGCCTTCAGGGTCGTGGGGTCGAGAACGAGGTGGCGAACGCCGTCCACGGTTTCCACCAGATAAGCGTGCCTGGGCGGGCCCACGGGCAGCCGGGCAGGGGAGCGAACCGGGGACGGGAAGGACGGGAGCACGGGGCGGGGTGTCATGGCGGGTGCTCCTGGACTGAAGGAAGGGGGAGCGCGAAAGGGGAGGGCCGCCTTTCCGCCCGGCCCTTAGAAATACGCACGGCGTGCGCTGCATTCAAGGGAAAACGCACCGCGTGCGCTTTTTGTGTTGCGGTGCCACGGGGGTGAGGGCTATGGTGAGGCAACTCGACCCATCGTTGTTTTCATCGAGGGATTTCATGCCTGAAACCGTCATGACGCCATCCGCGTTCAAGCACTGGCGCAAGTCGCTGGGCCTTTCGCAAAAGGAGGCCGCCGAGGCGTTGGGACTAAAACGGCGGGTGGTTCAATACTACGAAAAAGGGGAACGCGACGGCGACCCCGTGGCCATTCCGCGCACCGTGCGCCTGGCGTGCTGGGCGTTGATGCAAGGCACGACCGACTACGCCGGCCCGGTGTCGGGCGAGGGCGAGGCGGCCGCCCGATCCAGGAAGGATGCCGGCAAGGACCCGGAGGGCGGGCGTGGAAGCCGGAAAAAGGCCAAGGCCGCGCGCCGGGAAGGCGAGGCGGCGGGCGAGGGCGTGGCGGACGGCGCGGACGCCCCGTCCCCTTCGGTTCCGGAGCGCGAGCCCGGGGCCGCGCCGGCTCCGGAGACACCGTTGCCTTCCTAAGGTCCAACAATCAATGGACACCCTCCCCCTGACTCCTGATATAAGGGGTCCCGTCTGATCCGGGCGCCGTTGGGGCGTGCCGGACCCTTTATGTCTCTCCTGCGGCCGGGCATCGCGACCCGCAGCCGCCTACTACCGGGTTCCGCCCCATGGCTCGACGCAAGCAGATCTACGAAGGTAAGGCCAAGATTCTGTTCGAGGGCCCCGAGCCAGGCACTTTGGTGCAGTACTTCAAGGATGATGCCACCGCCTTCAATAACAAGAAGCACGGCACCATCACCGGCAAGGGTGTTCTGAACAACCGGATCAGCGAATACCTGATGACGCGGTTGAATGAAATCGGGGTGCCAACCCATTTCATCCGTCGCCTGAACATGCGCGAGCAGTTGGTGCGCGCCGTGGAAATCATTCCCATTGAAGTGGTGATCCGGAACGTCGCGGCGGGATCGCTGTCGACCAAGTTCGCCATTCCCGAAGGAACCCAGCTTCCCCGTTCGATCGTCGAATATTATTTCAAGAACGACGAACTGAACGATCCGATGGTCTCGGAAGAACACATCACGGCCTTTGGCTGGGCCAGTGTTCAGGAGCTGGACGAAATTCTGTCGCTGTCGTTGCGCATCAACGACTATCTGTCGGGTCTGTTCCTTGGGGTTCAGCTCCGGCTGGTGGACTTCAAGCTGGAGTTCGGCCGCTTTTACCACGAGGACGAGGACGTTCAAATCGTGCTGGCCGACGAGATCTCGCCCGACAACTGTCGTTTGTGGGACGTGACCAGCGGCGACAAGCTCGACAAGGACCGCTTCCGCCGCGACCTGGGCGGGGTGGCCGAGGCCTACCAGGAAGTGGCGCGCCGTCTGGGCATCCTGCCCGAGGGCGGGCCGCGCGACATCCCGGGCCCGCGCACGATGCAGTAACCGCCCGCCCGGGCCTTTCTTTTGCTGTCTGCCCCGCCGGTTTCCTCCGGGACGATCGCCCCGCCGTCCCTGCGAACGGCCGGGGCCATCGTGATCGCGCGGGGCCACGCAAGGGACATCGAGTCGTGAAAGCCAAGGTCCACATCACCCTGAAGCCCGGTGTCCACGATCCCCAGGGGCGCGCCATCGGAGGCGCGCTCTCGCATCTGGGCTTTACCGGGATTACTGGCGTGCGCCAGGGCAAGGTCATCGAAATCGACCTGGACGAAACCGATCGCAAGCGGGCCCTGGAAGCGGTGGATGGCATGTGCAAGGCCCTGCTGGCCAACCCGGTCATCGAGACCTACGCCATCGAACTGTCCTGACGGAGGATCGCCATGCACGCCGCGATCCTTCTTTTCCCCGGCACCAACCGGGAGCGCGACATGGCCCGCGCCCTGGAGGTGGCGGGCGCGCCCGCGCCCGTGTTCGTCTGGCACCGGGAAACCACCCTGCCCGCCGGCCTTGACCTGGTCATCCTGCCGGGCGGCTTTTCGTATGGGGACTATCTGCGCTCGGGCGCCATGGCCGCGCGCAGCCCCATCCTGGAGGCCGTGCGCCGCTTCGCCGATCAGGGCGGCATGGTGCTTGGGGTTTGCAACGGCTTCCAGATCCTGACCGAGGCCGGCTTGCTGCCAGGCGCCTTGATGCGCAACCGCGACCTGCGCTTCATCTGCCGGTGCGTGGGCCTGCGGGTCGAGCGCACCGACACCCCCTTCACCACCCGCTACGCGGCCGGAGCCGTTTTGTCGGTGCCGGTGGCCCACCACGATGGCAACTACACCGCCGATGACGACACGCTCGCCCGCCTGGAAGGCGAGGGGCGGGTTGCGTTTCGCTATTGCGACGCGGCCGGCGTGGTGTCCGACGCCACCAATCCCAATGGGTCGCGGGGCAATATCGCGGGCATCGTGTCGGAAAACCGGCGCGTGCTGGGGATGATGCCCCACCCGGAAAACCTGGTCGAGCCCGCCTTGGGCGGCATCGACGGCCGTCCGCTGTTCGAGTCCCTGCTGGAGGCCCTGCCGTGAGCGCCGCGCCCGACACCCCTGCCCGTCCCCAGGCCGAACCGCCCTACACCGACGGCATCACTCCGGCCGTGGTGGCCGAGCATGGCCTGACCCCCGATGAATACCGCACCGTGGTCGCCATCCTGGGCCGGGCCCCCAACCGGGTCGAACTGGGCATTTTCTCGGTGATGTGGTCCGAGCACTGCTCGTACAAATCGTCGAAGAAGTGGCTCAAGACCCTGCCCACCACCGCGCCCTGGGTCATCCAGGGCCCGGGCGAGAACGCGGGCGTGATCGATATCGGCCAGGGGCTGGCCGCCGTCTTCAAGATGGAAAGCCACAACCACCCCAGCTACATCGAGCCCTACCAGGGCGCGGCCACCGGCGTGGGCGGCATTTTGCGCGACGTGTTCACCATGGGCGCGCGCCCGGTCGCCAACCTGAACGCGCTGCGCTTTGGCGCCCCCGAGGACCCGCGCACCCGGCATCTGGTCTCGGGCGTGGTGGCCGGCATTGGCGGCTATGGCAACTGCGTGGGCGTGCCCACCGTGGGCGGCGAGGTGAACTTCCACCCCGGCTTCAACGGCAACATCCTGGTCAACGCCATGACCGTGGGCGTGGCCCCGGCCGACCGTCTGTTCTATTCGGCCGCCGCCGGCATCGGAAACCCGGTGGTGTACGTGGGTTCGCGCACCGGGCGCGATGGCATCCACGGCGCCACCATGGCCTCGGCCGAGTTCAGCGCCGACTCCGAGGAAAAGCGTCCCACGGTTCAGGTGGGCGACCCGTTCACCGAAAAGCTGCTGATCGAGGCCTGCCTGGAGCTGATGGCCACCGACGCCATCGTGGCGATTCAGGACATGGGGGCGGCTGGTCTGACCTCGTCGTCGTTCGAGATGGCCTCGAAGGGCGGTTTGGGCGTGGAGCTGGACCTGGACCGCGTGCCCATGCGCGAAACCCACATGACGCCCTACGAGCTGATGCTGTCCGAAAGCCAGGAACGCATGCTCATGGTGCTGCGTCCGGGGGCCGAGGACCTGGCACGCGCCGTGTTCGAAAAGTGGGAACTGGAATTCGCCGTCATTGGCACGCTCACCGACACCGGGCGCATGGTCTTGCGCTGGCACGGGGCCGTGGTCGGCGACCTGCCCATCGACCCCCTCGCCCAGGCCAGCCCGGAATATGATCGTCCCTGGGAACCCACGCCGCGCCCGGCCCCCGCCGATCAAAGCGGCGCCGACGCGGTGGCGTGGCCCGATGCCCTGGCGCGGCTGATCGGCTGCCCCGATGGCGCGTCCAAGCGCTGGATCTGGGAGCAGTACGATCACCTGGTGCGGGGCAACACCTTGCAGCGCCCGGGCGGCGACGCGGCGGTGGTCCGGCTGGAGGATCGTCCGACCCACGCCCTGGCCCTGACCACCGACTGCACGCCCCGCTATGTCGAGGCCGACCCGGTGATGGGCGCGGCCCAGGCGGTGGCCGAGGCGTGGCGCAACCTGACGGCGGTGGGGGCGACGCCCCTGGCCCTGACCGACAACATGAACTTCGGCAATCCCGAAAAGCCGGCGATCATGGGTCAGTTCGTGGGCGCCTGCCAGGGCATCAAGGACGCCTGCCTCGCGCTTGACTTCCCCGTGGTGTCGGGCAACGTCAGTTTGTACAACGAAACCAACGGCCAGGCCATTCCGCCCACCCCGGCGATCGGCGGCGTGGGGCTGGTGGAAATCGCGCGCTCGCAGTCCCTGGCCTTCAAGGCCGAGGGCGACGTTGTCTTCTTGCTGGGCGCTCCCGACGAGGCCGAAGGGACGTGGCTCGACCGCTCCTTGTTCCTGCGCGAGATCCTGGGGCGCGAGGAAGGCCCGCCGCCGCCCGTCGATCTGGTGATGGAACGCCGCGTGGGCGATCTGGTGCGCGCCCTGATCGCGGCCGGCGAGGTCAGCGCCTGCCATGACCTGTCCGACGGCGGCTTGCTGGTGGGCGTGGCGGAAATGGCCCTGGCCGGGGGCGTGGGCTGTGCCCTGACCCTGGGCGACGCCAAGGCCGCCACGCTGTTCGGCGAGGATCAAAACCGCTACGTGGTCACGGCGTCGCCGGCCAAGGCCCGCCTGGTGGAAGCCCGCGCCCGCGCGGCCGGGCTGCCGGCCCGGCGCATCGGCGTGACCGCCGGCACCGCCTTGGTGGTGAACGGGGTCGAGGGACCGACCCTGGAAGCCCTGCGGGCGGCGCATGAAGGCTGGTTGCCCGGGTACATGGCCGGGTAGCGGTGAAAACGCGGCAAGGCGCGTCGTGGGAGGATTCCCGACGGCGCGTCTTGATTCCGTCTTGTGCGTCCTGATTTGTGTGTCGTTGGCCCGTGTTCGGGACGTGTCCTTGCCCCAGGGCGGACCGGCCCCACACCCTTGCAAGGAGGACCGCCGGATGGCGATCGATCCCGCCCATATCAAGGCCCTGATCCAGGACGCCTTTCCCGACGCCGACGTGACGGTCGAGGACCTGCGCGGCGATGGCGATCACCTGGGGGCCCTGGTTATTTCCTCGGCTTTCCAGGGCAAGACCCGCGTGCAGCAGCACCAGATGGTGCACGACGCCCTGAAAGGTCTGGTGGGGGGCGAACTGCATGCCCTGGCCTTGCAGACCAAGCCCCGTGATTGATTTCCCCCGACGGCCCTCCCATATCGGGGCCGCAGGGGATTTCCCATCCATGAGGACGACGCATGACCGTTCAAGAGCGGATTAAGCAAGTAGTCGAAGACAACCCGGTGGTGTTGTTCATGAAGGGCACGCCCGAAACGCCGATGTGCGGCTTTTCCGCGGCGGTGGTCGAGGTGCTCAAGCACTTTGGCGTGGCCTACAAGGGCATCGACGTGTTGCAAGACGACGACGTGCGCCAGGGCGTGAAGGACTACGCGAATTGGCCGACCTTCCCCCAGCTCTATGTGCGTGGGGAATTCGTGGGCGGGTGCGACATCGTGCGCGAAATGGCCGAGGCCGGGGAACTGGAAACCCTGTTCAAGGAAAAGAACATCCCGGTTCGCGGGGCATAACGCGTCGGGCCCCCCTGGCGGCCGGCGGGTCGCGGGCCGATCAGGGGGGGCAGACCGCCGACCCGTTCAGCGCCACCTGACCCATGCGCGCGCGAATGGTGGCGGCGCGACGGGCGACCCAGCCCGATGGGCTGGCCGCCGACCATATGCGGGGATTGGGGAGAATCGCGACCAGACGCGCCGCCTGGGTCGCCGACAGGTCGGCGGCCGCCACCCCGAAGTAATACCGCGCGGCCGATTCGGCCCCGAAAATGCCAGGCCCCCACTCCACGATGTTGAGATAAACATCCAGAATGCGGGCCTTGGGCCACAGGGCTTCCAAAAGCACCGTGTACCACAGTTCCAGACCCTTGCGGGCCACGTCGCGCCCGCCCCAGAGCAGCAGCGTGCGCGCGGTCTGCATGGACAAGGTGCTGGCCCCGCGCAGGCGTCCGTCGCGCTGGTAGTCGTTCCAGGCGTTTTGCACTTCCACCCAGTCAAAGCCGTGATGCTGGCAAAAGCGGGCGTCCTCGCTGGCGATCACCGCCTTGCGCAAGGCGTCGGGCAGGGCGGCGGACGATACCCAGGCGTGATGCAGGCCATCCCCTTCGATCAGGCGCTGGATCATCAAGGGGGTGACGGGCACGGGAAGAAAACGCCCGAGCCCCAGGCCGGCGAGCGGCCACGCGATCAGACCGATCCCCAGGACAAGGGCCAGTCCCCGGCCGGCGCGGCGGACAAGGGGGCGAAGGGCCTCGCGCCTCACCGGGCCGGTCCTACAGCACCTTGCCCTGGCGCAGGGATTCAAAGACCCCGGCGCAGACCGTGCGCAGGTCCTGTTCGTTGCGGATCAGGTTGCTTTTCATGGCATCGCGCTGGTATTTGAAATTATTGTTGAATTTGGCGGGCAGGGAACTCCACACCACCAGGCGCGACGGATCGGCGAGATAATACGCGAATTCCTTTTCGCGGAAGGTTTCACGGGCAAACTTCAAAATATCGACGATGATTTCCTGGTCGTTCATCTGCAGCCAGATTTCCGAAACCGCCGGCGTCACGTAGCGGCAGAACGGCCCCAGCGACGCCATCAGGTGTTCGGGGGTGTTGACGACGTTGTGCAGCGCCTGCTTGTCGCCAAGCACGCTCCAGATGGAATCCCCGAACACGGGGGCCACCAGGTCGATCAGGCGTTCGGCGTTGGGGCCCATCACCTTGAGTTCCTCGATCGCCGCGTGATGATGGGCCATGAGTTCGCGGAAGATCGCCGCTTCCTCGCCGATCAGCCTGGCTTCGTCCTCCTCCGAAACGGGCGGAGGCTCGGTTCCCGGGCGCGGGCGCTTGGGGCGGCGCAGGCCCAGTTTCCATTCGCCGTAAATCCGCGCGCAGCGCCGCAGAACGTAAACGTCGCCTTCGGTCAAGGCCGCCAGAAAGGCGATCTGCTCGGGACGGGTGAAGGTGGGCAGCAGGTCGCCCAGCACCCGGATATGCGCGGTGGTCAACAAGGCATACGATTGGGCAAGGCTGAACTGGTCGGGCGTGGTCAGATAGGGTTTCAGAGCCTCGTACAGGCCGCGCTTGGGGGACTTGGCCCGGAACTCGGCCGGATCGAAATCGGGTTCGCGAGGCTTGCGAAACATTTTGAGCAAGCTGCGCCGCGCCGTCGCCTGCTCCTTGCGCCAGCGGGCACGGGCCCGCTTGGCCTCGCGCACGGCCCAGGTCCGATCAGCCTGTTCGATCGCAAGACGGGTCGAGGCGTACAGGTGAGAGTGGATGACCTGTTGATAGGTCCGGCCACAAGGCGCGATGGGCTGGTCTTGGGAGTCGACCACGGCCCCGCCTTCCTCGGCCTTGAAAAGCTCGCCAAAGGCCGCGTCGGCGCGCATTTCCCAAGCCAGCCCGAGCAGGGACGGCACCAGCTCGGGGGAGTCCAGCATCAGGTCGTCCACGGTGCCCCAGGTGGCCAGCCGCGCGGCCAGATCGGGCCGTCCGGCGCGTTCAAGAATCTCGCGCAGCAACAAAAAACCCTGTTGAACCCGTCCCTTGATGCGGGCGGGTTGCGGCGCCTCCGCCGGGGAAGACGACGGGCGGGCCGGGCGCAAGGAAGGCTCTCGGGCCATACTGGTTCCTCTTGGTAAGCCACGCGTCGGGGGAGCCGTTTCAAGGGCTTTCGGGCGCCGACAAGTCAAGAAGACGCGGCGCCCGCTCGATGATCTCGTGCAGGATCTTTTCCGCGGACTTGCACTTGCGCAGCGTCTCCTCCTCCACTTTGTGAAAATAGCGGTCCTGGATCAAGGTATTGTAGGCATCGTACAGGGTCTTGATCTCGTGCAAGAACACCTCGCGCGAGCCAAGCGGGAGATATTCTTCTTTCGCGATTGCCTTGAGAAAAGTCAGGGAACAATCGAGAAGCGTGGCCCAGATCAACACGGTCAGGCTGTCGAAGCGGTCGAGGGCGGTGGCCTTTTTGGCCTCGGGCAACAGGTCGATCCGTCTTTCGATGACGATCGAGAACGCCAAGCATTCGCTGGTCAGGCTACGGGTCCGGGCGTAATCGGCGAATCTTGGTGGGTGTTCTCCGTGGCGTTGCAGCACCGTCGCGGACTGGGACAGGGCTTCAATGCGCGCCTCAAGCAAATGAAGGAAATTCTCCAGCTCCTGGGTCACGCGGGCTTCGGGCGGCAGGGGAGGGGCCATGATGGGGTTCCAGCGCGAGGGCCACCGTGGAAGCGGTCCCCCGGGGAGTGACATAAGATCGCGATCCGATCATGGTGCCCCTGCCGGGGGAACGAGGCAAGGGTCGCGTTCCAGGG
>NZ_BJZO01000127.1 GCF_007992075.1 Pararhodospirillum oryzae | reverse complement strand
GGCATCGGCGGCCGGCGCGCGCGTTTCCGTGGCGGCGGTTGTTTCCGGCGCGGCCGTCGCGACGGGGGGAGGGGAGGCGCCGGGCGCGGCGGCCTCGAAATCCGGCAACAGGGCCGAGGCCAGGGCCACGCCGCGCGCCGGGGTCTGTTCGCCGGCCGGGGGGGGCGTCGGGGTGGCGTCGGCGACCGCGACGGCGCCCGTGTCCTCGCCGCCGATCGGGACCAGGCCCAGGGCATCGAAGGCCCGCAGCGCGCTGCCGGCGATATCGGCGGTCGACAGGCCGCGCCGCGCGCCCACCTGCTGGGCCGCTTCAACCACCGAGGCGATGAGCAGCCGGTCTTCCTCGGAGACTCGCGACAGGGCCTCGGCCACCAGGGCGTCGGTCGAGTCGGGAACGCCCGGGGCGCCCGCGTCGGCCGGGGAGGCGGCCGTCCCGGCCTCGGCGACGCGACTCGCGCGGGGCGGCTGGGCAGGGTCGAAGGTGCGCGCGGCCAGCAGGCCCAGGGCCCGGGCCTCGTCGTCGCGGACGGGTTTCAGGGGGGGCGCCTCCGGGGCCGAGGAGGCCGCGAGGATGCGCATCAAGGTGGGCTCGTCGAGATCGCTGCCAGCCGCCGCGACCACGGCCAGGGCCGGATCGGTGTCCGGGCCCGGCGGTTCCTCGGGGGGCATCATGTTCTCGGGCAGGGGCTTTTGGGCCCATGGCCGGGGGATGTTGGTCGCGGTCCGGCCCATGTCCTCGGGCTCGGGCGCCGGCGGCTTGAAGGCGACCGGGCGCGGCACGAACGACTCCCGGGCCGACGCCAGCCGCCCCATGTCCTCGGGATCCGGGCTGTCGGGTTTGCCGCTCGGCGGCAAGGGGGCCATGCTGCTCAGGGTGCCCAGGCCGGCCGCGCTCGCGAAACGCCGCATGGCCCCGCCGATGCTTTGCTCGACCACGCCATAGACCTCGGCCAGGGTGCGGGCGCGGCCATCGGGGGCGCGAAACGTGCTGGGATTGGCCCGCGCCGCCGCCGGCACGACTTCGGCCGCGATGCGATCGGGGCGGCTTTCCAGGGCGCGCAGGAAGCTGGTCGCCCCACCCGGCCCCAGGAAGTGGGCCAGGTACAGATCCGTCCCGCCCACGGTGCGCCCCAGGGCGCGCGACAGCAAGCGGCGGTTATCGGCCGCGTATTCGGCCGCCATCGCCGACGAAATGCGCGGGTCCTGGCGCAGGGCCAGCACCTGGCGCAGGGTTTCGGGGTCGTCGGCCTCGTAGCCCCCGCCGGGGCGCCGCGACAGGCGCGCGGCCAGGTCGCCCAGCCCGTGTTCGGCCCCATGGCGCTTGATCTGCTCCATCCACGTCTGATGCGTGAACTGGTAGAGGCCCTGCGCGGAACTGGTCGCGTTCGAGGCGTTGGTCTGGAAGCCGCTTTCACGGCGCGCCTTGGCCAGCATGAAGGCGAAATCCACGCCCGCCTTGCGGCTGGCCGCCTGGATGCTGGAGAGCACGCCCCGGTCGATGAATGCGCCGCCCAGGCGCACGGTTCCTGCCAACTGAACGATCCGGCCCGGAGTATCGGCCATGGGCGGGTCTCCTCCTGAGAATCGGTCACGGGACCAGGCATGAGGGATATCGCGTTCCGGTCCAGGATCGCACAGTCCACCCCTATCCCTAAATGGTGGAACATTGGTTAAGGCGGCGGACCTTGCCATTCCCGAGGCTTCATCCTAAAGCAGGGGGAGCCATTTTCCCAGGCCGCCCTCCGTTCCGGCGCGGCCTTGAGACAAGGAAGACTCCCCTTGAGCGCCCCCCTCGATTCGTTTTCGCGTCCGTCCCCGACGGTGTCGCCTCCCGCTTCCGTGGTTTCCATGCCCCAGGCACGCCGGCTTGGCGCCTTCAACGGGCGCGGTCTTTGGGAACTGTACCTGAAGGAAGTGCGCCGCTTCTTGAAGGTTTACCTGCAAACCCTGATCGCGCCCGTGATCACCACCTTGATTTTCCTCGCGATCTTCGTTCTGTCGATCGGTCCCGACATGCCCCGCCACGACGTGGGCTTCACCACCTTCCTGGCGCCGGGCCTGATCATGATGGCCATGGTTCAAAACGCCTTCGCCAACACGTCGAGCTCGATCATGATCGGCAAGGTGCAAGGGAACATCGTGGATGTTCTGATGCCCCCCTTGAGCCCCGCCGAGCTGACCTTGGCCTTCACCCTGGGCGGCGTGACGCGGGGCCTCATGGTGGGGATCCTGGTGGCCGCCGTCATGGCTTTTTTCGTGCCGTTCCCGATCCATCACCCGTTCCATGTGGTGTATCACGCGGTGGGGGCGTCGTTGATGCTCTCGCTTCTCGGGGTGCTGGCCGGGGTGTGGGCCGAGAAATTCGATCACATGGCCTCGGTCACCAACTTCATCATTACGCCCTTGTCCTTTCTGTCCGGCACCTTCTATACCATCGACAGCCTGCCGGGCCCCGCGCGTCTTCTGGCCCATCTTAATCCGTTTTTCTACATGATCGACGGATTCCGCTATGGCTTCATCGGGCACGACCAGGCCACGCCCGGGCTGGGGCTCGTGGTGGTGGGAGTTGCGAACGTGGGGCTGGCGCTGGGATGCTGGGCGATGATTCGGGCCGGCTACAAGCTGAAGTCCTGATCACCGGCCCTGCCTTTCCTTCGGGCTGCTGTCTTTCACCGGCCGGGATGCTGTTGCCATGACATCGGATACACAGTCGGCGGTCATCGCCTTCCTGTCGCGCCCCGAGACCCACGGCCTGCCTCCCGGCACGCCGGTCGAGGTCATCCGCACCCACATTTCGGTCCTGTTCCTGGCCGGCGAGCGCGTGTTCAAGATCAAGCGCGCGGTCGTCTTGCCTTATGTCGATCATACCCGCCTGGCCGCGCGCGCCGCGTGCTGCCAGCGCGAACTGGCCCTCAACACCCCCGCCGCTCCCGACCTTTACCTGGGCGTGGTGGCGATCACGCAAGAGCCCGATGGCACCTTGGCGCTGGACGGCGCGGGCAGGAAGGTCGAGTGGGCGGTGGTCATGCGCCGCTTCGACCAGGAGGCCCAGCTGGACCACCTTGCCGCCGCCGGCACCTTGGATCGTCATCACATGTGCGATCTGGCCGAGGCCATTCATGCCGCCCATGGTCGCGCCCAGCCGTGCGCCGAACGCGCGGACTGGCTGGATAGGACGGTAGAAAACAACCTGGAGTCACTGGCCGAGCAGGAGGCGGTGCTGGGGGCCGCGGCCGTTGCCGAGGTGGCCGACGCCCTGACCCAGGGCGCCCGGCGCTTGCGCCCCTTGCTGCGCCAGCGCGCCCGCCACGGATTCGTGCGGCGCTGCCATGGGGATCTGCACCTGGGCAACCTCGTGATGTGGCACGGACGCCCCACCTTGTTCGATGCCATCGACTTCAACGATCTGTTCGTTGAAATCGATGTTCTGTACGATCTGGCTTTCGTGCTGATGGATCTGTGCGCGCGCTCCCAGCGCCGTCTCGCCTCGATTTTGTTCAACCACTACATGGAATACGCCGGCGATACCGCCGGACTCGCCGCCTTGCCCCTGTTCCTGGCCCTGCGCGCGACCATCCGCGCCTTTGTCGCCGCCACCGCCGCCAGCGCCCAGACCGATCCCGATCAGGTCCGCCGGCACCAGGAGGAGGCCCACGCCTACCTCGCCCGGGCCGTGGCCTTCCTGAAGCCGCCCGCGCCGCGCCTCGTCGCGGTGGGGGGGCTGTCGGGGAGCGGCAAGTCCCGGCTCGCGCGCGAGGTGGCGCCCGCCCTGGGGGCGGCTCCCGGGGCCCTGGTCTTGCGCACCGACGTGTTGCGCAAGCGCCTGATGGGGCTCACGCCCTATCAGCCCCTGGGGCCCGAGGGCTACACCCCCGAGGTTCACATCCGGACCTATGCCCTGCTGGCCGCCGAGGCCCGGACCGCGCTCGCCGCCGGGCATGGGGTTGTCCTGGATGGCGTCCATGCCCGGCCGGGCGAACGGGAAGCCGCCGAGGCCCTGGCCCAGGCCGCCCAGGTGCCGTTTTCGGGCCTGTGGGTGTACACCCCGGTTCAGGTCGCCGTCGAACGCATCGAAACCCGGGTGCGCAATCCCTCCGACGTGACCCCCGAGGTGCGCGCCAATCAGGAAAAGTTCGATCTGGGCGCCGTGACCTGGACCCGGATCGATTCCTCGGGCTCCAAGGATGCCACCGTGAAGGCCGGCCTGGCCGCCCTGGGCGTGGAGGCACCCGACGGACCCGCCGGGGCCGCGTGCCTGACCGAGTCGTGTTGACGCCGGTCCGGGATCGGCGGGCGGATCCTGACCGAAGGATGCTGGATTGAAACCTAATTCTAGAATCTGAATACAGTCAGGTTCCGGGCCCCGGCCCCCTCCCGCGAAACCCCGGCCGTGACGCGAGGGGGCGCCGGGCTTGCCGGAAAAGGGGCGGCGGTCGGGGCGGTCTGCTCTTTTTTCCCATGATCAGGAGGCGCATACTGCCTTGAGCTTGTTGCAGTCTTCCTTCCGGCTCGGGAGAACATCCATGTCCGGCATTCGTACCATTTTGTCTGTCATTGGCGATGAACAGACCGGTCTTGCCCCTTTGTCCACGGCTCTTCTGATCGCGCGCGTCATGGGATGCCATGTCGAGGGCTTCCATGTGAGGATCGACGCGGCCTCGGCCGTTCCCTACGTGGGCGAAGCCATGGCCGGCGCCTTGATCGAGGAAATGGTGGAAGCGGCCGAAAAGGACGCCCACGACCGCGCCGATCGCGCCCATGTCCTGTTCAACCGGATCTGCGCGGCGCAGGACGTTCCCTTTGACAACACCCCGCCCGGCGATGGCACGCCCAGCGCCTCGTGGCAGGAAGCCCAGGGGCCGGAACCCGAGCAGGTGGCCTTGCGCGGCCGGGTCGCCGACCTGGTGGTCCTGGGCCAGCCGGGACCGCGCGGCGTCGCGCCTTCGCTGCTGACCTTGAACGCCGCCTTGATGGAAAGCGGCCGTCCCGTGCTGGTGGCGCCGCCCTCGGCGCCCACCACCTTGGGCCGGCGCATCGCCATCGCCTGGAACGGCAGCGCCGAGGCCGCGCGCGCGGTCATGGGCGCCATGCCCTTCCTGACCCGGGCCGAGGGCGTGGCCGTGTATCTGGCGGTGGGCAGCGATGAAGAGGAAAACGGCACCGCCCAGGCCGCCGAGCTGGAACGCCACCTGGCATGGCATGGCATCACCGCCTTGCCGCGTCTGCTGGAAGGCGGCGCGGGCGGGCGGGCCGGCGAGGCCTTGCTGGCCGCCTGCGCCGAGGATGGCGTGGACATGCTGGTCATGGGGGCCTACACCCACAGCCGGCTGCGCCAGCTCATCCTGGGCGGCGTCACCCGCCATGTCCTGGAACGGGCCGCCATCCCGGTGTTGATGTCGCATTAGAGCATTTTCAGCCGAGATAGCACCGTTTCGGCGGTCCGAAAATGTGAAGAATCAAAAACTTAGAGCGCATTCGCTGATCCGTTTTGATCGGAATGCGCTCCAGGGTCTGCCCGTTTCACGGTGAAGCGGACGGACTGCTTGAGTGTGTCAGGGAATTTGAGTGTGTCAGGGAAAAGGGGGAGCCGCTTTTCCCGGAAAGGCGGCATTAACCCGAGAGGGGGATAAGTCTGTTCGCTTCTCTTCGAGGCGAACAGACTTTCGCGCCAGCGGCTTTTGGAATCGGGGTCCCCCCCGATCGGTCCGTGGGCCGGGGCAATCGGGTGAAGCCCTGGATGCCCTTGGAAGAGGGTTCCCCGACGCCGCGACTGCGGCGCGCGGCCCCTGCCGGGACGTCTGGACTTCCGTCTGGTTTGCGCGTTACAGTCGGACAGGCGCAGAAGGCGCGTTTCGTCCGCGATCCGAAAGGGATGGCCATGTCCCGTTCTCTTGCTTCCCTCGCTGTCCTGGGGACTGTCGCGGCTCTTCCGCTGGCCCTCGCGGCCTGCGCGGGGCCGGTTCCCGTGGCCGTGGCCATGTTTCCCCCCGCCCTGGTCGCCACCGACGCCGCCACCATGTCCCTGACCGGCAAGACCGTGATCGACGGGGCCTATTCGTGGGCCACCGGTCGCGACTGCTCCACGTTGCGCGCCATGGACGGCGATTATTATTGCCGCCAGGAACTGCCCGACAACCGCATCATTGAAACCAAGCTGTACTGCTATCGCTCGCTGGCCAGCGTCGATTGCTACGCCAAGCCCCAGCCCTACCGCCAGAACCAGCAGATTGGGGCAACCACCCAGGTGGTCGGCGCCCGCAGCCAGGGCCTGAACCAGTAACGGCGTCGTCTTCGCGCGTTTGTCTTTCCGCGACCGGCGGGAAAAAGCCGGGGGTCTACGCGCCGGCCGGCAGGCGAAGCGTGGCCTCTGGGATGGGTGCGTCCGGGGGGGCCAGGGTCAAGGTGCCGCCGTGCAGCTCGGCCAGGCGGCGCACGGGCGCGAGACCCGGCCCGTCTCCGCTCGCGGTGGGCGCGGCTTCGGTGTTCGGGCCCTTGCCTTCGGTCGTGGAAGACGGGCCATCCGGGGGGCGCCGGGCGGAAGCGGCGACGGTAAACACGATCCATTCCCGGCCGTCGGTTTCGCCGCGCCCCACGCTCAGGGTCAAGGTGCCGCCCGGGGGGGTCTGAGCCAGGATCGTGGACAGCAGATGGTAAACGATCTGCTTGACCCGGGTTTCGTCGGCGACCATCCATCCGATATCGGCCGGGCACTGGTCTTGCACGCTCACGCCCTGACGTTCGGCCGCTTCACGGCCCAAGGTCAGCACCGCCGCCACCGCCGCCGGCACGTCGAAGGCGTCCAGTTCCAGCGACGGGTCATCGGCCGGGGCGCCAAGCCGGGTCATCATTTCATCGACGATCCGCACCAGGCGGCCAAGTTCGGCGGTCAGCGGGGCATCGGGGCCCAGGCTTTCGGCTTCGCGCGCGGCCAGGCGGGCCAAAGGCGCGCGCAGTTCGTGTGACACATTGGCGATGAAGGTGGTGCGCATCATGTCGGCGGCGCGCAGGGCCTCGGTGCGCTCGCGCAAGGCACGCTCGACCCGCACCCGGTCGGAAATGTCCTGGGTGGACAGCAAGAGCCCCCCATCGGGCAGGGGGACCATGGCGTAATCCAGATGCCGGCCGCAGATCATCACCAGGCGGCCGGTGCGGGCCCCGCGTCCCTCGCCCCGGGCGCCCAGGCGGCGGCGAAAGGTTTCCCACGCCGCGCCCGGGTGCATGCCCGGGTCCAGCTGGTGAAGCAAGTCGGCCACCTGGGGGTCGCCCAGGGGCCGGGGCAGGTCGAACTGGGCGGCGAAAACCGGGTTGGACAGGCGCAGGCGGCCGTCGGGGCCGAACACCGCCACCCCTTCGTGCAGGTGATCCAGGGTTTCGTGCAACACCGCCGTGAGTTGATTGTACGAGCGTTCCAGGGCCAGGCTGTCGGTCACGTCCTCGAAGCTGGCGATCAGGCCGCCCAGGGGATGGGGCGCGATCACCCGGCGCAAGGTGGCGCCGTCGGGGCGGTGCAAGATATCCTCGCGCGGGCGCATCAGCTTGGTGAAAAAGCCCAGCTCGCCGGCCTTGAAGGCGGGGAAATCGGCCACCTCGGGCAGGCGGCGGTCCTCGCGCAGGCGTTCCAGGAAGTCGCCGTAGCCGGGGCCGCCGTCCAGCCATTCGGCCTCCAGCCCCCACAGGCTGGCGAAGGCCGCGTTGTGGAAAATCAGGCGGGTGTCGGCGCCAAACAGGGCAATGGCCGAGCCCAGCCGTTCCAGCACCTCGGCGTGGGCGGACACCTCGCGTTCCAGGCGGCTTTCCACCTCCTCGATCACGGTAATGTCCTGGGCCGCCCCCACCGTGCACCCGGCCAGGGGACCGGCGGGCAGCGGCGTTTCGGTGATTTCCAGCAAGCGCCGCTCGCCTTCCAGCACCGCGTGGAAGCGCGCCCGGCCGGGACTGCCAGCGGCGCGGCTGCGCGCGGCCAGGGCGCGCATCTCCTGACCGGTGCCCCCGGTCGCCAGTTCGCGCCGGGCCGCCACCGCCTCGGGGACGCTGCCAAGATCCAAGGCGCGGGCAAAGGCCTGGTTGCCATCCAGGATCATCAGGCTGTCGTCGCGGATCCACAAGGGCGCGGGCAGGGCGTCGAGCACCGCGCGCAGGCGGTCGCGTTCGCGCTGCAGGGCATTGACCCGCGCGGCGAGGGTTTCGGCGGCGTCGCGTTCGTCGGTGACGTCGCGCATCCACACCACGTCCGCCACCGCGTGGCCGTCGCTGGTGCTGGCGCTCACGCCCACGGCGCAGATTCGCCGCCCCGTGGTTTCCAAGGTCAGGTCCAGGGCAAAGCCGGTGTTTTCGTCGCGCAGGACGGCCACCGCGCGCTGGAGAAGCGCCGCCCCCTCGGGCGCGAAGCCCGCCAGGATGTCGTCGAAGCTGGCTTCCTCGCCGGCGGCGAGGCGCAGCAAGACCGCAAGGCGGCGCGAGCAGACAAAGGCGTCGGTTTCGTCGGCGTCGCTGACCCACAAGGCATAGCCGTCGGCGCTGGTGGCCAGCACCTCGCGCAGGGTCCAGGCCTCGGCCTGGGCCAGGTCGCGGGCGTCGCGCATCCGGCGCTGGCGCGCGCGCGCGCGCCAGACCCATCCGCCCACGCCCATGCCCACGACCAGGCCGGCCAGTCCCAGCGTCACCCCCGGGGTTCCCAGAACGGCCCCGACAAGGTCAAACGGTGCGTCGTCAGCAAACATGCGATTAAAAACCCCCGGCGCGACAAAGGCCGAGGGTCAGGGTCTCCCGGTCGTTCCGAAAACGCAAGGGCCGTTGTTCCGGCCCCCAGGGCAATTGAGTGAACCGATTGCCCTGGAC
>NZ_BJZO01000126.1 GCF_007992075.1 Pararhodospirillum oryzae | reverse complement strand
GGGGGCGATCAGCGCCATCGTCAAGCGGATCGACGAAATCAACCAGATCGCCGCAAGCATTGCCTCGGCGGTGGAGGAGCAGTCGGCGGCGACGTCGGAAATCGCGCGGAGCGTTCAGCAGACCGCCGAAAGCACCCGGATGGTCTCGGTGCACCTGTCGGGGGTCAATCAGGCCACCAACGAAACCGGCTCGGCCGCCGGGCAGGTGCTGAGTTCGGCCCAGTCCCTGGCTCACGAGGCCGAGGCGCTCAAGGAGGTGGTCACCCGTTTCCTGCGCGACGTGCGCGCGGCGTAAGGGGCTGGCGCTCCCGGCCCCCCTTTCCTCGTCTTCGATGAAAGAAAAGGGGGGCCGGGGCATCGCCCCGGGCGGGTTCGGGCGGCAGCCCCGACGGCCGAAGGCCGTGAGTTCCGGGCTGCCGAAGGCCGTGAGTCCCGGGCTGCCGAAGGCCGTGAGTCCCGGGCTGCCGGGGGCCTCTGTCAGTGGGGCAGGGCGCGGCCTTCGTCGAAGGCGCGGCCGTTGAGCTCGGCCAGGGCCGGCTTGCGAACGCGGAAGGCTTCCACCACCTGGGCGCGCAGCACGTCGGCGGGCACGGGCAACAGGTCGCTGACCGCGCCCAGCATGACCGTGTTCATCAGCTTCAACGTGCCCAGGCGCTCGGCGATGGCGCGGGCGGGCACGACGCGGACCTTCCAGCCCTGGGCGCGCAAGGCGCCGATCGGGTCGTCGGGGTAGGTGAACAGCCCCTGGTGGACCACGGGCGGGCGGATTTGCAGATCGCTGACCACCAGCGCCGCGCCTTTGCGCACCTGGGTGACGGCGCGCAGGGCCTCGGCGGCTTCAAAACCGATCAGCACGTCGGCCTCGCCGGGCGGAATGGCGGGCGCCAGCACGCGGCCGCCCATGCGCACGTGCGAGGTGACCACCCCGCCGCGCTGGGCCATGCCGGCGACCTCGGTTTTCTTGACGTCGAAGCCTTCGACCACGGCCGCCGCCGCCAGCAGTTCCGCCGCCGTCAGCACCCCTTGCCCGCCAATGCCACACAGCAAAATATTCGTGACCGGTGCCAGGGCCGGGGAAAGGGCCGGTTCGTCGGTCTGGCGGGCGGTCGCGCTTGCGGATGCACTCATCGGGGTCAGCCTCCAACGGCCTGCCCGGCGGTCTCGGCCGGGCCTTGGGGAACGATGCACTTGGGTCCGCACGGCCCGACACAGGCGTTGCAGCCCGTGCAGAAGGCGCTGTCGATGCGCACGAACGACAGGGCCTTGACCTCGCCGCTGGCGGTCACGCGTTCGCCCCGGCGCACCACCTGGATGGCCGGGCAGCCCACGGCCAGGCAGTTGCCGCAGCCCGTGCACTTGTCCTCGTCGACCATCAGGGCCGGGTGGGCCTTGTGGCGGTCGGTCAGCACGCACGGCTGGTTGGTGAGGATCACCGACACGTCGGGCACCTGGATTTCGGTGCGGATCAGCTTGAACAACTCGGGCAGCTGGTAGGGATCGGCGACGTGCACCCGCTCGGGCTTCACGCCCAGCGCCTTGACCAGGGCTTCCAGATCCACGCGCGGCGCGTCGTTGCCGTACAGATCGCGCCCGGTGCCCGGATGCTCCTGGCCGCCGGTCATGCCGACCGACCGGTTATCCAGGATCATGACGGTGACGTTGGCGCGGTTGTAGACAAGGTTGAGCAGGCCTTGCATGCCCATGTGCAAGAAGGTGGAATCGCCGATCACCGCGACCACGGCCTTGTTGGCGTCGTCGCCGTGCTTGGCGAGCGCGAGGCCATTGGCGAGGGTGAGCGAGGCGCCCATGCAGGTGCAGGTATCCATGGCGTTCCAGGGCTGCCCGGCGCCCAGGGTGTAGCAACCGATGTCGCCGCTGACCAACACCGAGTTGCGCAGCCGCGACAGGCAGTAGAACGGCGACAGGTGCGGGCAGCCCGGGCACATGGTGGGCGGGCGCGGGAACACGTCGGCGGGGGCCGTCGTCGCGGCCGGCACGGGCAGGGTTTCCCCGCGCACGGTGGCGCCGGCCTGGCGCAGCACGGCCACCGACAGCTCGCCGTTGCGGGGCAGGATGTCCTTGCCGGTCACGGCCATGCCGGCGGCGCGCAGTTCCTGTTCCACCAGGGGCTCGGTTTCCTCGACCACCAGCACGGTCTCGACCCCGGCGGCGAAGGCCTTGATGCGCTCCACGGGCAGGGGATGGCTGAAGCCCAGCTTGAGCAGGGGGGCGTCGGGCAGGGCCTCGCGGGCCGACAGGGCGGCGGGACCGCTGGCCACCACCCCGATGCGGGCGTTCGTGCCCTTCCATTCGGTGGTCAGCGGCGAGGTTTCGGCCTCGGCGCGCAGGGCGTCGTCGCGCTTGAACTGGGCCGGGATCATCGGCCGCGCATTGCCGGGCAGCATCACCCAGCGCCGGGAATCGCGAATGAAGCCGCGCGGTTCGATCGTCTGGCGCTGTCCGATCTCGACCAGCGTCTTCACGTGGCACACGCGGGTGGTCAGGCGCAGCAAAACGGGAACCAGGAACCGCTCGGACAGCTCGAACGCGGCCAGGGTAAAGGCATGGGCTTCCTGGGCGTCGGCGGGTTCCAGCACCGGCAGGTGGGCGAAGCGGCCCCAGTAGCGGCTGTCTTGTTCGTTCTGGCTGGACGACAGGCCCACGTCGTCGGCGACGGCGATCACCAGCCCGCCGTTGACCCCGGCCAGGGTCTGGCTCATCAGGGCGTCGGCGGCGACATTCATCCCCACGTGCTTCATGGCGCAAAAGGCCCGCGTGCCGGCCAGCGCCGCGCCAATGGCCACTTCCAGGGCCACCTTTTCGTTAACGCCCCACTGGGCGGTGACGTCGGGATAGGTGCCCAGGACCTCCAGGATTTCGGTGGAGGGTGTTCCGGGGTAGGCGCTTGCCAGGGTGACACCGGCTTCCCACACCGCTTGGGCGACGGCTTCATTGCCAGACAGGAGACGCCGGGTCTCCGTGTCGGTCACTGCATTCATCGGCTGCTCTCCCGTGGTCCCCTGAACGGGGGGACAATCCGTTCTGCTGCCGCCCGCGCTTCCCTGGTCGTGGGGGCGAATCAGGGTCGGCAGGATCCCTTAGCCCAAAGCCCGCCGCCCCGCAATCCTTCTGCAACAGTGGCGCGATACCGCGCGCCTCTTGTGGGAGCGGGGCCGGCTTTCTATCATGCGCCCCTTCCGGCGGCGCCAAGAAGCCCACAAGGGCCCTCGCGGCCGCCGGACGACCAGGGGGTTTCAAACGGACGACCGGACAAAAGGCGGCGTCCATCAGGGGAGGATTGGTTCCATGACCACGATTGCGTCGCGTCCGTCCCGGGCGCGCCGGCGCGCGGGCGCCGTTCGGACGGGTTTCGCGGGCCTCGCGGGTTTCGCGGGCCTCGCAGGCCTCGCGGGCCTCGCGGGCCTCGCGGGCCTCGCGGGCCTGACCCTGGCCCAGCCGGCCCGGGCCGACATCCTGATCGGCGCCACCCTGGCCGAAACCGGCCCGGCCGCCTTTCTGGGCGAGCCCGAGGCGCGCACCCTCGACATGCTGGTGGCCGAGACCAACGCCGCCGGGGGCATCCGGGGCGAAAAGGTGAAGCTGATCCGCTACGACGATTCGGGCAACCCCGACAAGGCGCGCACCTTCGCCACCCGCCTCATCGACGATGATCAGGTGGTGGCGGTGATCGGCGGCTCGACCACCGGATCGACCATGGCCGTGGTGCCGTTGTTCGAGCAGGCCGGGATTCCGTTCGTGTCGCTGGCCGGGGCCGTGGTCATCATTGATCCGGTGAAGACGTGGGTGTTCAAGACCCCGCACACCGATCGCATGGCCTGCGAAAAGATCTTCACCGACATGCGGGCGCGGGGCTTCACCAAGGTGGGCGTGATCGCGGGCACCGACGGCTTTGGCAAGTCGATGCAAGAGCAGTGCCTGGCGGTGGCCGGGGCGCATGGCATCGAGATCGTGGGCAACGAAACCTACGGTCCCCAGGACTCCGACATGACGCCCCAGCTCACCAACCTGAAGAACGCGCCCGGCTTGCAAGCGGTGCTGAATGCCGGCATGGGCCAAGGTCCCGCGATCGTCACGCGCAACTTCCGCCAGGTGGGCCTGGAGGTGCCATTGTACCAGTCCCACGGCGTGGCCTCGAAGTCGTTCATCGAACTGGCCGGGCCGGCCGCCGAAGGGGTGCGCCTGCCGGCGGCCGCCTTGCTGGTGGCCGAGAAGCTGCCCGACGACGACCCGCAAAAGCCCGTGGTCCTGGGCTACAAGACCGCCTACGAAACCGCGACCGGTCAGCCGGTTTCCACCTTTGGCGGCCATGCCTTCGATGCCTACAAGCTGTTGATCGCCGCCATCGAACGGGCGGGCTCCACCGATCCGGCCCGGATTCGCGACGCCTTGGAGCAAACCAGGGATTTCATGGGCACCGCCGGGCGGGTCACCTTCACGCCCGCCGACCACATGGGCCTGGATGAAACCGCGTTCCGCCTTCTGGAAATCAAGGACGGCGACTGGACGCTGGTCCAGTAATCCCCCGCGTCGCGCCCGCCTTCGCCGGACCCGGCGGGGGCGGTGCGTGTTGATCCGCCTCGCGCCGCCGAAGGACCGGTGATGGCTGAATTCCTGCAATTCCTGTTCTCGGGGCTGACGGTTGGCGCCGTGTATGCCCTGGTTGCCCTGGGCTTTACCCTGATTCACAACGCTTCTGGCGTGGTGAACTTCGCCCAGGGCGAGTTTGTCATGCTGGGCGGCATGATCACCGTGTTCGCGGCCCAGGCCGGCCTGCCCCTGGCGGTGGCAGCCGGGGTTGCCATCGGCGTCACCGCCCTGGTGGGGGTGGCGCTTTACCGGCTGGCCATTGCCCCGGCCGGATCGGCCTCGGTGGTGTCGATCATCATCATCACCATGGGGGCGTCCTTGTTCCTGCGCGGCACCGCCCAAAGCGTGTTCGACAAGCAGATCCACCGCTTCCCCGCCTTTTCCGGCGAAACCCCGATCACGATCGGGGGCGCCACCTTGATGCCCCAAAGCCTGTGGGTGCTGGGGGGCGCCGCCGTGGTCTTTGTGGCGCTGCACCGTTTCCTGGCCCACACCTTGCCCGGCAAGGCGGTGCTGGCCACCGCCAGCAACAAGCTGGCCGCGCAGCTTGTCGGCATCAACACGCACGCGGTGCTGCTGCTGGCCTTCGGCCTGTCGGCGGCGATTGGCGCCGTGGCCGGGGTGTTGATCACGCCCCTGACCATGACCACCGCCGACATGGGCGTGTCGGTGGCGCTCAAGGGCTTTGCCGCCGCCATGCTGGGGGGCATGGGCATTCCGGTGGGCGCGATCGTGGGCGGCTTGGGGTTGGGCCTGATCGAGGCCTTCACCGCCGGGTACCTGTCGTCGGCCTACAAGGAAGCCACCGCGTTCCTGGTGATCCTGGTGGTCCTGGTGCTGATGCCCCGGGGCCTGTTTGGTCCCAAGGACGTGGAGCGCGTGTGATGAGGGTTCCTTCGTGGCTGGCGGACCCGCGCGCGCGCGTTCTTGTGCTGCTCGCGGTCCTGATCGCGCTGGCGCCGCTTTTGTTTCCCAGTGGCTATTACTACCGGGTCGGCACCTTGGTGTTCCTCAATGCCCTGACCGTGACCGGCCTGGTGATCCTCACCGGCTACGCGGGCCAGGTCAGCCTGGGGCATGCCGGGTTCTTCGGGATTGGCGCCTATGCCTGCGCGGTGGGAACCTCGCATTTCGGCCTGGCGCCCGGTTTGTGCGTGGCCCTGGGGGCCGGGCTCGCGGGCGGGCTGGCCCTGGCCGTGGGCCGGCCGATCCTGCGCTTGAAAAGCCATTATCTGGCGGTGGCAACCCTGGGCCTGGGCATCCTGATCGCCATGGTGTTGACCAACGAAGGCCAGTGGACCGGCGGCCCCGATGGCATGAGTGCCCCCACCTTGCCCTTGCGCGCGTGGCTGCGGGCCTGGGGGGTGCCGCTTTCTCCCGCTCAGGCGTGGTACGCGCTGTCGGGCCTCGTGCTGCTGGCGGGGGCGTGGATGGCGCTCTCCTTGCGCGAGAGTGCCAGCGGGCGCGCCTTGCGCGCCTTGCACGACAGCGAGGTGGCGGCACGGGTGATCGGCATCGACGTGGCCCGGGCCAAGGGGCGCGCGTTCGCGATTTCGGCGGTGTATGCCTCGGTCGCCGGATCGCTGATGGCGCTGTTCAATGGCTTCGTCAATCCGGCCATGGCCGGATTCATGCACTCGATCGAGCTGGTGACGATGGTTGTGCTGGGCGGCGCGGGCAGCGTGCTGGGCGGCGTGGTTGGCGCCACCGTGCTCACGGTGCTGCCCCAGACCCTGACGGTTTTCCAGGAATACGAAATGACCATGCTGGGGCTGATCATGATGGTCATGATGATCTTCCTGCGCCAGGGCGTGGTGCCGGGGCTGGTGGGGGCGTGGACGGCGTGGCGCGGACGGAGGGCCCGGCCATGAGTCTGCTGGATGTCGAGGGCCTGTCGATTCACTTTGGCGGGCTGGCCGCCGTCACCGATGTGTCGTTCAAGGTCGAGGCGGGCGAGATCGTGTCGATCATCGGCCCCAACGGCGCGGGCAAGACCACGCTTTTCAATATGATCTCGGGCCTGTACCGCCCGTCGTCGGGATGCGTGCGTCTGAACGGCGAAAAGGTCACGGGTCTGCCCCCCGAGGCCCTGGCCCGGCGCGGCCTGTCGCGCACCTTCCAGAACCTCCAGGTGTTCCAGCAGATGACGGTGCTGGAAAACGTGATGGCCGGCTGTCACCTGGGCGAGAAAAGCGGCTGGCTTTCCGACCTGCTGGGGCTGCCTGCCTCGCGGCGCCAGACCCGCGCCACCCGGGACCGCGCGATGGCGCTGCTCGACCGCCTGGATCTGGCCCGCTGGGCGACCCGCCCCGCCTCGGCCTTGTCCTATGGCCTGCTCAAGCGCCTGGAAATCGGGCGCGCGCTGGCCGCTGAACCCCGCTTGCTGCTGCTCGATGAGCCGGCGGCCGGGTGCAACGCGGTCGAGACCAACGATATCGACGCCCTGATCGTGGAGCTGGCGGCGGCCGGGATCGGGATTTTGCTGGTTGAGCACGACATGAAGCTGGTGATGCGCCTTTCAAAGCACATCCTGGTCTTGGACCGGGGGGTGAAAATCGCGGAAGGGGCGCCCGAGGTCATCGGCCGCGACCCCACGGTGATCGCCGCCTATCTGGGGCGTCACGGCCAGGACGAAAGCGAAAAGGGGGCCGCCTCGTGCCGGTGATGTTGGAAACCCGCGCCCTGCGCTCGGCCTACGGACGCATTGAAGTGCTGCATGGCATCGATCTGGTGGTGCGCGAGGGCGAAACCGTGGCCCTGGTCGGGGCCAATGGCGCGGGCAAAACCACCTTGATGCGGGCCCTGGCCGGCGTGCAGCCGGTTTGCGGCGGCGAGGCGTGGTTTCGCGGCCGTGCCCTGGCCCGGGTGCCGGCGTGGCGCCGGGTCGGCCTGGGGCTGGCCCACGTGCCCGAGGGGCGGCAGATTTTTTGCGACCTGACGGTGGAAGACAACCTGCGCCTGGGGGCCTGGGCCACCGATCGCACGCATGTCGCCGAGGGACTGGCCGAGGCCTACCAGATGTTTCCGGTGCTGGGCGAAAAGCGAAGGCTGCCGGCCGGGGGGCTGTCGGGCGGGCAGCAGCAGATGCTGGCGCTGGCGCGGGCCCTGATGGCACGCCCCGTGTGCCTGTTGCTCGACGAACCCTCGATGGGGCTGGCCCCGGCGCTGATCGACGAGATTTTCGACGTGATCGCCGGCCTGGCCCGGCGTGGCCTGACCGTGGTGCTGGTCGAGCAAAACGCGGCCGTGGCCCTGTCGGTCGCCGATCGCGCCTACGTGCTTGAAAACGGGGTGATCACCCTTGAAGGCGCCGCGTCCGACCTGGTGAAGGACGACCGGGTGCGGGCCGCCTACCTGGGGATCTGAACAACGGGTTTAAAAAACCAGCGGGGGGGCAGGCGCCCCCCCGCGTTCAAACGACGCGTTGCACGTCGCCTTACGCCGCCTGGGTCTCGATGGTCTTGTTTTCGAGGGCCTTCGACGGCGCGGACGCCCGGGTGATGGCAATCTGCCGGGGCTGCTTCTCCTCGGGCACCTCGCGCACCAGGTCCACGTGGAGCAAGCCGTTCACCAGGGTGGCCCCCACAACCTTGATATGATCGGCAAGTTCGAACTTGCGTTCGAAGGCACGGCCGGCGATGCCGCGATGCAAGAACCGCGCGGGGGGTTCCTCGGTGCGGTCCAGGCGGCCGGCGATGACCAGGGTGTTTTCCTGGGTGGTCACCGACAGGTCATCCTCGCCGAAGCCGGCAACCGCCATGGTGATGCGGTACTCGGTCTCGCCGGTCTTTTCGATGTTGTAGGGGGGGTAGGAAACCGCCTGTTCGTCCAGGCGGGAGGCCGCATCCAGAAGCCGGCTGACGTTGTCAAAGCCGATGGCGAAACGATGCAGCGGGGTCAGATCAAACGTGCGCATAATCATATCCTCCAATCGAGCGACATGAGAAGCGGATGCACCATCCAAGGTCACATCCCGATGAAACGGGAGCCGGCCAGGGAGTCTGTTCAAGGAGCGAAACCGGTTTGACCGCGTTTCCTCCGGAACGACCCAAGGGCGCCGTCCCCCGATGATCCCTCCCTTGGGGAGCCGATCACGGGGCTGATATGGGATGCTCCTGGGGGTGTTCAAGGGGAAATCTTGAAAAAAGTTTCGCCTTGGAACGCGGGCATCGGCCCTGGAAGCCCAGGTTGGACCTGCGAACAGGGCAATTGGATGAAGCCTTGGATACCGTCGCGAGAGGGCTCCCCAACGCCGCGAGA
>NZ_BJZO01000125.1 GCF_007992075.1 Pararhodospirillum oryzae | reverse complement strand
TTGGTATTACATCACGGCGGGATGGTTGCGAGGTCGCTTTGTCATCCTGGTCTGGACCGAACGCGACGGCGGGCAGCGCATTATTTCCATGAGATACGGCCATGAAAAAGAGCGCAAACGATTCCAAGCCAGAGTGGATTGATCCCGACGACGCCCCGGAATTGACCGAGGCGTGGTTCGCCGATGCGGTCCGGTTCAACGGCGGGGAAAGCATGGAGGAAATCGTTGCGCAGGTCCGGACCTCCGCCCACAAAGGCGGACGGCCACGCTCCACGGCCCCCAAGAAGATCGTGAGCTTGCGGCTGGACCCCGACGTGGTGGCGCACTTCCGCGCCCAGGGTCCCGGTTGGCAGACGCGAATCAACACCATCTTGCGCGACGCTGCGGGATTGGGGCCTCGGTAGAAGCCCCAGCCCCATGAGGCCACGCAGGCAACGCCCGCTCAGGCCTCCTTGCGCCAGTCCACGCGCACGGTTTGGGTGGCTTCGGCGTGGGGACCGATCCCCAGCAGAAAAGCGCCCGCCTCCCAGCCCCAACCGCGCGTCGGGTGGAAGAACTCCAGATCCCGGGTCGTGACCTCGAACGACACCCGGCGCGCCTCGCCCGGCTCCAGGGGGATTTTCTGGAAGCCACGCAGACGGCGCACCGGGCGGACCACGCTGGCCACCGGGTCGCCGACGTACAGTTGCACGGTTTCCTGCCCGGCCCGGGAGCCGGTGTTGGTCACCCGCACCGACACCATGACCGTGTCGGCCCCCACCGCCGTGGCCTTGTCCACCGCCAGGTCGTCGTAGGCAAACGTGGTGTAGCCAAGGCCGAACCCGAAGGGAAACAGGGGCGTGGACGGGCCGTCCAGATAGCAGCGGGTGGAATACTTGCCGGGATCGGCCTTGGGGTCGCCCGGACGCCCGGTGCTGGCGTGGTCATACGACAAGGGGATCTGCCCCACCTGGCGCGGCCAGGTGGTGGAAAGCCGGCCAGAGGGCGCCCGGTCGCCGAACAGCAGCTCGGCAATCGCCGCCCCCGCCTCGCAGCCGCCAAACCACGCCACCAGAAGGGCGGGCAGATGGTCCGTTTCCCACGACAAGGTCAGGGGCCGGCCGTTCATCACCACCAGCACGATGGGCGTGCCGGTGTCGTGCAGGGCTTCCAGCAAGCGGCGCTGTCCGCCCGGCAGGCCCAGGTCCTGGCGCGAGGCCGCCTCGCCGCTCATTTCCGACGCCTCGCCCATGACGGCCACCACCACGTCGGCCGCGCTCGCCACGGCCACCGCCTCGGCGATCAGGGTTTCGGGCGGGCGGGGATCGTTGACCACCCGGGGGCCGGCGAAGTTGGCCAGCTCAAGCATGCGGGGATCGTCGGTGATGTTGGCGCCCCGGGCATGGGCAACGCGCACGCCCGGACCGGCAGCCTGGCGGATTCCCTCCAGCACCGAAACCGCGGTGCCCGGATCCCCCTGGAAGCTCCACGGGCCCAGGATGTTGGCGGTGTCGTCGGCCAGGGGCCCGATCACCGCCAGGTTCAGGGTTTGCCGGGGCAAGGGCAGCAGGTCGCCCTTGTTTTGCAGCAGCACGCACGACTGGGCGGCGGCCGCGCGCGCGGCGGCGCGGGCCTCGGGGGCGTGGACGGTGCGCGCCGCGCGGGCCTCGTCGAAGCGGGCGAACGGGTCGTCGAACAGCCCCAGCCGCACCTTGGCCCGCAGCACCGCGCGACAGGCGGCATCGATGTGGGCCTGGGTCACGCGGCCGGCGGCCAGGGCGGCCTCCAGGCGGGTGGCGTAGGCATGGCCCATCATGTCCATGTGCACGCCAGCGCGCAGGGATCGTTCGGCCAGGGTTTGCAGCGGGTCGGCTTCGTCGATCCGGCCTTCCTCGTCGCCCAGGCCGTGGGCGATCATCTCCGGGATGCCATCGAAATCGGAAACCGTGAGCAGGCCCCCCAGGCACTCCTCGATCAGGGCCGCGTCGGCGTGCGACGGCATGCCGTTGAGAGCCAGGAACGACAGCATCGCCGATCCGGCCCCGGCGGCGACGGCGGCCTGGAACGGCGGCAGGTAGACTTCGCGCAGGCGGGCCGGGCTCATGTCGGCGTTGTTGTAGTCGCGTCCGCCCTCGGCCGCGCCATAGCCCACGAAGTGCTTCACGCAGGCCATCACGGTGTCGGGCTGGCGCAGGTCATCGCCTTGCAGGCCCTTGACCATGGCGCGGGCCACGCACGCCCCCAGGTAGGGGTCCTCGCCCGGACCCTCGGCGATGCGCCCCCAGCGCGGATCCCGGCCGATATCGACCATGGGCGAAAACACCCAGTTCAGCCCCTGGGCGCTGGCTTCGCGCGCGGCCCAGCGGGCGGCCGTTTCCACCACCGCCATGTCCCACGCGCACGACAAGGCAAGGGGAATCGGGAACACTGTCTGGTGCCCGTGGATCACGTCGTAGGCCAGCAGCAGGGGAATGCCCAGGCGCGATTCATGCACGGCGATTTCCTGGACCTCGCGCAGGGCGCGCGGCCCGCCGACGCCAAACGAGCACGGGAACAGGCCCCCCAGGAGGCCCCCCACCCGGCCGGCGCGAATTTCGTCGGCACGCTCTTTCCCGATCGGCAGCGAGGCGGTCAGCAGGTTAAGCTGGCCCAGTTTTTCGGCAAGCGACAGGCGCGCCATCAAGCCATCCACGAATGACGTGGTGGCGGCATCGTCGGTATTGGCCGGGATCGTGGGTATGGCCATGATCGCCATCCTTTGTTGCGAAGGCCCTGGCGTCTCCCCCCCAACGGCGCCGGGAAAAGGGAAGGATGATCCTTCCGGGCGGGCGGGGAAAGAGGGAGCCGGGGTTTTCCGGCCCAAGGAAGCAAACAATGATCGCATGGAAATCCTGTCCCTGGAAAACGGCCCGGACCGGAATCGTGGTCCTGGGGGCCGTGGTGCTGGCTTCCCTCCCCGCCCGGGCGGCCCCGCCCGCGGCCTCGTCTTCCCTGCTCGCCCGGTCCTGCCAGACCCTGGCCCAACGGGTGGGAGAGCCCTGGGGGCCGGCGGTGTTCCTGCGCAGTCACGACGCGGCGACCGGCGACGGTCCCCCCGCCAACCCGGCCCTGGCCACGGCGGCCTTCAGCTACGACAACGCGCTCGCCGTTCTGGCGCTTCTGGCCTGCGACGAGCCAGGACGCGCGCGCCGGATCGGCGAAGCCCTGCGCCGGGCCGCGCTCCACGACCGCACCGGCGAGGCGGGGCGCCTGCGCTCGGCCTACCGCGCCGGCCCCCAGCCCGACGCACCGTCCCCCAACGGATGGTGGGATCCGGCCCAAGGCCGATGGCTGGAAGACGATGCCCAGGTTTCCACCAGCACCGGCAACGTGGCCTGGGCCGGGCTTGCCCTGGTTGCCCTGGCCGAAACCGACAAGGATCCGGCCTTGTGGGAGGCGGCCGCCGCGCTTGGCGCCTGGATCTGGACCCATGCCCACGATCCCCGGGGGCCCGGCGGTTTCACGGGGGGCCTGTTCGGCACCGATGCCACCCCGGTGGCGCTCACCTGGAAATCAACGGAACACGCGGCCGACGCGGCCGCCTTGTTCGAGCGCCTGGCGGCCGGTCCGGTGCCCGGTCCCTGGGCCGAGGGGCGGGCGGCGGCCCGGGCCTTCCTGAACGCCCAGTGGGTGGAGGCCGAGGGACGCTTTCGCATCGGCACCCAGCCCGATGGCGTCACCCCCAATGACGCCACCTCGGGGCTGGACGCCCAGGTGTGGCCGCCCCTGCTGACGGGCGCGCCCGCGCAATGGCGCCGGGCGCTGGCCTATGCGCACGTCGCGCACGGTGTCGAGGGGGGCTTTTCGTTCAACCGCGACAAGGCCGGGATCTGGACCGAGGGCACGGCGCAAGCCGCCCTGACCGCGCGCGCCGTGGGCGAGGACGCGCTGGCCGATCAGGCCCTGGCGACCCTGGCCGGGCTGGCGAGCCCCGGCGGCTACCTGTGGGCAACGCCCGAAGCCCGCCTGCCCACCGGGCTGGCGCTGGGGCCGGATCGATCCCAGGCGGATTTTTTCTACGAGCACCAGCCCCACCTGGGCGCGACGGCGTGGGCGGTGCTGGCGGCCCGGGGGTGGAATCCGTTCACCGGCCGCGTGCTCCCCTCCCGGGAGTAAGGCTCGGGCTGGCACGGGGCATGCTTGTCCTGCCACAGGATCAAGCCCAGGAAAGGACCCCCCATGTCCACGGACAGCGCCCTTGCCATCGTCAGCAGCGACCCCGCCACCGTGGCGGCTCAGCGCAAACAGGCTTCGAACGATGCGTTCGCGGCCGAATTCGATGTCATCAAGTCAAAGGGCTTCCAGGCCTACGTCAAGGATCTGGAAGCCGAGAAGATCAAGGAACTGCGCGAAAAGTTGCTCAGCCAGATGGGCCTGAGCGAGGAAGATCTGGCCAACATGTCGCCGGAACAACGCTCGGCGATCGAGGACACGATCGCCCAGGAGATCCAGCGGCGCCTGGCCACCAATTCGATGGCCAACCAAGGAGACTCCGACGAAACCGGTTCTTCGCAGGGAAACCGCGCGCAAAGCGCCACGCGCCTGGGGCTTGCCATGGTGGCCAACGGCCCCGGAGGCATCGCGTTCGATCCCGAAGTGCTGAACGCCTTGCAAGGCGTGGATGCCTCGGGCACCGAGCCGCGCGAAGGCGAAACCGAGGTCTGAACGACCCGAAAGATCGAGGCAGAAGTTGCCGCCGGGTAGGAATCGAAAAACACCGCGAGGAGGATTTTACCCGGCATCCGGCGCGGCGCCTCGAAGAAGAACGAGGATCCGGGTTTGCCTGGGAAAAGGAAGCCTGTCCTTTCCCGAAAAGACAAACCCGGACAAAGGCATCCAGAGTCTGCCCGCTTCCACCTGAGGCGGGCGGACTCTGAACAACGAGAGAGTCCCGCGTTTCAGCGCGCCATCAAGGCAAAGACGCCCCATCCCATGTATTCCCGCGTGTACGCGGTGTACCGTTCGGGTTCCGAGGTCAGGGTCGCCCGCACCTCGGCCGCGAATTCGTCCTCGGGATTTTCGTCAAGCCATCGACGCATGGTCAGCCATTTGGCCGCCTCGTAACGGTCCCAGCCCTCCTGATCCGCCAGAACCATTTCAACCACGTCGTAGCCCAGCGCGCCAAACGAGGCGAGAAGGCCCGGGAGCGGCAGGTAGTCGGCGATCGAGCCCGCCAGACACTTCCGGGCCACGTCTTCCGTCGGGGGCATCTGCCGCCAATAGGGCTCGCCGATCAGAATAAGCCCGTTCGGGGCCAGACTCCTGGCCAGAAGCTCGATGGTTCCGGCGACGCCGCCCCCGATCCAGGTGGCCCCCACGCACGCCGCCACGCTCCCCTTTTCCTCGGCAACGTAGCCCGTGGCGTCCGCGTGGATGAACCGCACGCGATCGGCGACGCCGAGTTCCTCGGCCCGCTGCTGCGCCTGGCGGGAAAAGAGCACGCTCATGTCCACCCCGGTGCCGGTGATGCCAAAATCGCGGGCCCAAGTGCACAGCATCTCGCCCGACCCGCTGCCCAGATCCAGCACGCGGGTCCCCGGTTCCAGGCGCAGCACCTCGCCAAGGGTGGCGACCTTGGCCGGGGTGAACGGGTTGTGAATGCGGTGGGCGCTTTCGGTGATGGTGAAAATCCGTGGAATATCCACGATGGCAACTCCTCATGGGTGCGACTGGAACCGACGGGGCGCGATCGGTTCATGAATCATCCTTATATCGATACGCGGCGTCAGCCAACGGGCCGTCACAAGAAAAATCTTCCTTACTGGCTTTATTCTTGGGGGCGTTTCCGTGGCAGGACTCCTTTTCGGTGCCCTGAAGGTCGATATAATCACACTGAAATCGAGGCTGCCGGGGACGAAGGGAGGGCGACAGGCCAATGGGGCACATGCTTTGGTCGCACGGAGCGGCAAGGATCCTCGCCCTTCTGGGGGCCCTGGGGGCGGTTTCCCTCGCGGCCCGCGCGACCGCCGCGCAAGCGCCCCCCCCGGGTGAACCAGCGGCAACGGTGTGCGTGGATCCCGACTGGCCGCCCTACGACAGCCTCGACGCCGAGGGCAACCACGAGGGCATCGGCGCCGATCTTCTCCGGCTGGCGGCCGAGCGGGCCGGCGTGGCCTTGACCGTGGTGCCCACCAGGGACTGGAACGAATCGCTGGCGGCTTCCCACGCCGGACGCTGCGATATTCTCAGCTTCCTGAACGACACCCCGCAGCGCCGGGAGTGGCTGGTTTTCACCGACCCGCTGTTCATCGATCCCAACGTGGTGGTCACCCACGAGGACCACGCGTTCATCCCCGATCTGGCGGCGCTCACCGATGAAACCATGGCCCTGCCCGAGGGCACCGCGATCGAGGAACGGGTGCGCCAGGATTTCCCCAACCTTCGCATCGTCACCACCCGGGACGAGGCGGAAGCCTTCGCCCTGGTGTCGAAGAAAAAAGCCGACATGACGATGCGCTCGCTCACCGTCGCGGTGTACACGATCAAGAAGGAAGGCTGGTTCAACCTGAAAATCGCGGGCCAGGTCCCGGGGTATGAAAACCAGTTGCGCCTGGGGATCCGCAAGGACAAGGAAGCCCTGCGCGAGCGCCTCGACATCGGCGTCCACGCGGTTTCAGCCGCCGAACGGGCCCGCATCGCCAACAGTCACGTCGCCATCAAGGCCCAGATGGGCATCGATACCTCGGTTGTCGCCAAGGTCATCGGGGTGTTTTCGGTGATCGTGCTGAGCAATCTGTTTTGGATCGGCAAGCTCCGCCACGCCAACCGCCGCCTGCTCACCTTGTCGCGCACCGACAGCCTGACCGGCCTTGCCAACCGGGCGCACCTCAACGAACGCTTCGCGCGCGAGCTTGACCGCGCCACCCGCTACGGGCGGCCGCTCTCGCTGATCATGATCGACATCGATCATTTCAAGCGAATCAACGACGCCCACGGCCACCTGGAAGGCGATCGAACGCTGGTCGCCCTGGCCGGCCTGACCCGGGCCAACACCCGCGCCACCGATATCGTGGGGCGCTGGGGCGGCGAGGAATTCCTGATTCTATGCCCGGAAACCGACCTGATCGAGGCCCGGAACCTTGCCGAGCGACTGCGGCAAGCGATCCGGAAACATCTGGTCCTGGACGGGGAGCCCACCACCCTCAGCGCCGGCGTCGCCACCCTGGGACCGGGCGACACCCAAGACAGCGTGCTGCGCCGCGCCGACGAGGCGCTGTATCGAGCCAAGAACGAAGGCCGCGATCGTGTTTGCACCTCCCCGTCCTGAAGGTTCGGCACCTGGTCCGGGCCGCCGTTCCTCGAAAGGCGGTCATGCGAACACCCAGGCTTTCGATAACAGGCACCTTCAATAAAAAAGGCCGCTTGAAACCTCGGGAAGGGGCGGCCTAGAGTGAGACCCGAAAAGCAGGAACCGCTTTCGGATAAGTCAAAAGTAAAAACAAAGAGTTAGAGCACCCAGCCCCGATCCGGTTCAACGCATGGCGCTCTTGATCCTCCCCTCGGACTCAAGGCCCGCGCTTCAATCAAGGATTGAAGGCCCGCGATCACAGCCATCCAATGCCGGGTCTTCGTGTCCGTGCCGCCGCCCAGGTTCTCCCTGGCCCGGGGCCTTCTTCCTTCTCTCAACGACGGCCGTTGATCCGCTTCCCCTCCTGGCGACCGCCGAAAGGACATCATCCCCATGAACCTCGATACCCAGTGCCTGCATGCCGGCTACCAGCCGAAGAATGGCGAGCCGCGAAACATCCCCATTATTCAAAGCACGACGTTCCGATACGAGACCAGCCAGGACATGGCGGCCCTGTTCGACCTGGAGGCGGCGGGATACTTCTATACTCGATTGCAAAATCCGACCTCCGACCGCGTCGCCGCGAAAATTGCGGCGCTGGAAGGGGGCTCGGCGGCCCTGCTCCTCTCCTCGGGACAGGCGTCTTCGTTTTATGCCATTTTCAACATCGCATCGTGCGGGGATCACATCGTGGCGTCCTCCGCCATTTATGGCGGAACCTACAATCTGTTCGCCATTACCATGAAGCGGATGGGGATTTCCTTCACCTTTGTTCCGCCCGACTGTTCAAGGCAGGAACTGGAAGCCGCGTTCCAGCCCAACACCAAGGCCGTCTTCGGCGAAACCATCGCCAACCCGGCATTGACGGTGCTGGACATCGAGAAATTCGCGACGGCGGCCCACGATCACGGCGTGCCGCTCATCGTCGACAACACCTTCGCGACGCCGGTTCATTGCCGGCCGTTCGAGTGGGGCGCCGACATCGTCACCCATTCGACGACGAAGTACATGGATGGCCACGCCACGGCGGTGGGCGGTGCCATCGTCGATTCCGGCCGGTTTGACTGGACGGCCCACGCGGACAGGTTCCCCGATCTGACGACGCCCGATGCCAGTTACCACGGCGTGGTCTACACGGAACGGTTCGGCCTGGAAGGCGCCTACATCACCAAGGCCGTGGTTCAGCTGATGCGCGACCTGGGGGCGACGCCCGCGCCGATGAACGCCTTTTTGCTTAACATCGGCTTGGAAACCCTGCCCCTGCGGATGAAGAAGCACTGCGACAATGCCCTGCGGCTCGCGGAATATCTGCAAGGCCACGACAAGGTTGCCTGGGTGCGCTATCCCGACCTGCCCGGTGACCCGCAGCATGAACTGGCCAGCAAGTATTTGCCCAACGGCACCTGCGGCGTCGTGATCTTCGGCGTCAAGGGCGGTCGCTCCGCCGCGGAAACCTTCATGGCCGGCCTGAAACTCGCCTCGATCGCCACCCATGTGGCCGACGCCAAGACCTGCGTGCTGCACCCTGCTTCCGCCACGCATCGCCAGATGAACGACGAAGAGCTGGCCGCCGCCGGTGTCAGCCCGGACCTTAT
>NZ_BJZO01000124.1 GCF_007992075.1 Pararhodospirillum oryzae | reverse complement strand
GGGGAGGCCTCGCCTCCCCGTTCTGATGTTTTCAAGGGGCTTCGCCCTTTTGGCTTCGAGCCTTTCCAGGGGGTGTCGGTCCGCCTGGGAAGAAAAAAAGTTGCCTATGAAGAAAGGGATTGCTACGGTGCGCCATCCTCTTTGCAGACGGATGACGCGCATGCCCCTTGCACTGCTCAAAGCCGGTTTCCGCTCTCGCGCCAAGGCGCCGCCTCGGGAATTGCCGGCGACACCGGATCTTCGGAAATCCTACGACGTCGTCATCATCGGGGCGGGGGGGCATGGTCTCGCGACCGCGCATGCCTTGGCCACCACGTGGGGCGTGCGCCGCATTGCCGTCCTGGATAAGGGTTATCTGGGCGGCGGCAACACGGCGCGGAACACGGCGATCGTGCGCGCCAACTACCTGACGCCCGAGGGAGTGACCTTTTACAAGGAATCGATGAGCCTGTTCGAAACCCTGAGCCAGGAACTCGATTTCAACATCATGTACACCCGCAAGCCGCACCTGACCTTGGCGCACACCGACGCCTCGGTGCGCACCATGCGCTGGCGGGCCGAGGTCAACAAGCACCTGGGGGTGGCCAGCGAGCTGATCGACGAGGCCAAGGTGGCGGCGATCGAGCCGTGCCTGAACATGAGCCGCGACGTGCGCTATCCCATTTTGGGGGCCTTGCACCATCCGGTGGGGGGCACGGCGCGCCATGACGCGGTGGCCTGGGGCTATGCCATTCGCGGCGCCCAGGCCGGGGTCGAGATCCACCAGTTGACCGAGGTCACGGGCTTGCGGGTGGAAGGGACGCGGGTGCGCGCGGTGGAAACCACGCGGGGCACGATCGAGGCGGGCCAGGTGGTGCAGGCGGTGGCCGGGGCCAGCAGCCTGATGGCGCGCCATGCCGGGTTGCGGCTGGCCTTGCGCACGGTGCCGTTGCAGGCCTGCGTGTCGCAGCCGCTGAAGCCGGTGATCAACAGCATCATCGTGTCGGGCAGCCTGCATTGCTACATCTGGCAGTCGCAGCGCGGCGAGCTGGTCATGGGCGGCGCGGTCGATCCCTATCCGCTGTGGTCCACGCGCTCGACCCTCGACTTCAAGGAAGGCCTGATGGCCCACATGTTGGAGCTGTTCCCCTTCCTGGCCGAGGTGCGGATGATGCGCCAGTGGGCGGGCATGGCCGACATGACCCCGGATTTCGCGCCGATCATGGGCAAGACGCCGCTCGACAACTACTACATCGATGCCGGTTGGGGGACGTGGGGCTTCAAGGCCACGCCGGTGTGCGGCAAGCGCATGGCCGAATGCGTGGCCACCGATACCCAACCCGACATCCTGAAGCCGTTTCGTCACGACCGCTTCACCCACTTCGACCAGGTGGGCGAGGCGGGCGCGGCGTCGGTTGGCTCGTGAGGGGGGACGGTCGATGAAACTCATGCCCTGTCCGCTCAACGGGCCGCGCAACATGTCGGAGTTCAGCTACGGCGGCGAGGTGCGCGTGCGTCCCGAGCCCGGCGCCGATCCGGCGGTGGTGGCCGACTACGTGTTCCACAAGCACAACCAGCCCGAGGTGACCCGGGAATGGTGGTGCCACGTGCCAACCTCGACCTGGTTCATTGCTGAACGCAACCTGGCCACCGACGAAATCGTGCGGACCTATCTGCCGTCCGATCCGTTGTTCGCCGAAGGAGGCACCCCGTGAGCGCTGCCCGTTTGCCTGCTCCCTTCGGCCGGCTGGTCGATCGCGAGCGTTCCGTCACGTTTTCGTTCGAGGGGCGGCGGATCACCGGTCTGGCCGGGGATACCATCGCCAGCGCCCTGGCCGCCAACGGCCAGTGGATGCTGTCGCGCTCGTTCAAGTACCACCGCCCGCGCGGCCTGGTCTCGGCCGCCGGGCTGGAGGCCAACGCCCTGGTTCAGGTGGGCCACGAACCCAACGTGGCCGCCGACCGCCGCGCCATCACGCCCGATCTCGACGTGCGCGCGGTCAACACCTTTGGCGGCCTGGACCACGATCTGGGCCGTGCGATCGGCCTGTTGTCGCGGTTCATGCCGGTGGGCTTTTACTACCGCACCTTCTACACCCCGCGCGCGGCGTGGAAGGTGTGGGAGCCGGTGATCCGGCGGCTGGCCGGCCTGGGCACCATCAGCCCCAAGGCCCCGCATGGGTATTTCGACAAGGCGTATCTGTTCGCCGACGTGGCGGTGATCGGCGGCGGCCCGGCGGGTCTGGCGGCAGCCCTTGCCGCCGCCGAGGCCGGGGCCGAGGTGCTGCTGGTCGAGGATGGCCCTGTCCTGGGGGGCAGCGCGACCTTTGCCCGCCCCGAACCCAACGGCGTTGCCGCCGTCGAGGCCCTGGCCGCCCGGGTCCAGGCCCATCCCCGGGTCACGGTGTTGACCGAGGCGGTGTGTCAGGGCCTGTTCGCTGATCACTGGCTGTCGGTGACCCAGGGCAACCGGCTCAACAAGGTGCGGGCGCGTTCGGTGGTCGTCGCCACCGGGGCCCATGAAAGCCCGGCCGTGTTCCGGGGCAATGATCTGCCCGGGATCATGCTGGGGAGCGCGGCCCAACGCCTGATGCGGCTGTGGGCGGTGCGTCCGGGCCGCGAGGCCGTGGTGCTGGCCGGCAACGACGACGCCTACGAAGTTGCCCTGGATCTGGCCGAGGCGGGGGTGCGGGTGGTCGCGGTGGCCGATCTGCGCGCCGACCCGGGCAGTGATCCCCGCGTGGGGGCGGTGCGCGCCCGGGGCATTGCCGTGCATGCCGGGACCACGGTGGCCGAGGCCCTGGGCCAGGACAACCACGTGGCGGCGGTGCGCCTGGCCCCCGTCACCGGCCCCGGCACCTTTGGCGCGGTGGGCGAACCGGTGGCCTGCGATCTGGTGGCCATGTCGGTGGGGTACGTGCCGGCCACCGCCTTGCTGACCCAAGGCGGCGCGCGGATCGTCCCCGACGACGCCACCTTCATGCCCCGGGTCGAGGACCTGCCGGCGGGCCTGTTCGCGGCCGGCTCGGTCGGCGGTGTCTGGACGGCCGAACGGGTGGTGGAGGATGGCACGCGCGCGGGCCGGGCGGCGGCGGCCCATGCCGGCCATGCCTGTCCGGTGCCCGGGCCCGTGGCGCCCGACGGGGAGGGGCGCACGTGGCCGATCCCGGTCTTCCCCCATCCCAAGGGCAAGGAATTCATTGATTTCGATGAAGACTTGCAGGTTCACGACATCATCGACGCCGCCGCCATGGGCTGGGATCACATCCAGCTTCTGAAGCGCTTCTCGACCGCCGGCATGGGACCAACCCAGGGCAAGCTGACCAACGCCCTGGTGCAGGGCCTGCTGGGCCGCGTGACCCGGCAGGTGGCGCCCCGGGTGGGCACGGTGACCATCCGTCCGCCGATCACCGGCGAGAAGCTGGGCCATCTGGCCGGGCGGGGGTTCGAGCCCCGGCGCCTGACCGCGCTGCATCACCGCCACGAAGCCCTGGGGGCCACCATGATGGTGGCGGGGACGTGGATGCGTCCGGCCCACTACGGCCCCGACCTCGCCAGCGCGGTGGAAGCCGAGGTGGCGGCGGTCCGTCAGGCGGTGGGGATGATCGATGTCTCGACCCTGGGCAAGCTGGAAATCCGGGGGCCCGATGCCGCCCGTTTCCTGGAGCGCATCTATACCTGGAAATACGAAACCCTGGCGGTGGGCCGGGTGCGCTACGTGCTGATGCTCGACGAAACCGGCGGCATCATCGACGACGGCGTGGCGGCTCGTGTGCACGCGGAGCACTTCTACGTGACCGCGACCACCGGCGGCGTGGACCGCGTCTATCGCCTGATGCAGTTCTTCAATGCCCAATGGCGGATGAAGGTGGACATCGCCAACGTGACCGCCGCCTACGCCGGCATCAACGTGCTGGGCCCGGCGTCGCGGGCCGTGGTGCAGGCGGTGGGCACCACTGTGGATCTGGCGCCCGACGCCTTCCCCTATCTGGGGGTGCGCGAAGGAGAGGTGGGCGGCGTGCCCGCGCGCCTGATGCGCATCGGCTTCGGCGGCGAACTGGGCTACGAAATCCACGTGCCGGCCAGTCAGGCCGGCGCCTTGTGGGATGCCCTGATCAAGGCCGGAGCCGGCCACGGCCTGCGCCCGGTCGGGGTCGAGGCCCAGCGGGTGCTGCGCCTGGAAAAAGGCCACGTGATCGTGGGCCAGGACACGGACTCCCTCACCCATCCGCTGGAAGCCAGCCTGGGCTGGGCCGTGGGCCGCAAGAAGACCGACTTCGTGGGCAAGCCGGCCCTCGATATCCTGGAAGCCAGGCCCCAGTCGCGCCGGCTGGTCGGCTTTGCCCTGGATCCGGCGGCGGCGGTGATCCCGAAGGAAAACCATCTGGTCATCCGCGACGGCCGCATTGCCGGGCGCGTGACCTCGATCACCCGTTCAAGCACCCTGGGCAAGGTCATCGGCCTTGCCTACGTCGAACCCGATCAGGCCGGGGAGGGAACGGTGTTCACGGTGCGGGCCGACGGCGGCACGCTGGTGTCGGCCACGGTGGTGCCGACCCCGTTCTACGATCCCGACAACGCCCGTCAGGAGATGTGACCATGCGCGCGAGTTTCGTAAGCGCTCCCCTTGCCGCGCTGGGGGCAACCCCCACCCCGGTGGGCGAGGCCCTGGCCTTCCTGCGGGTCCCGGGTGAAAACGCGGCCGCGCCGGTGGTCCTCACCGACCTGTCGCCGTTCGCGCGCACGGGCTTCAAGGGGGCCGATACCGCTTCGTGGCTGGCGGCCCGGGGCCTGGACGTGGAGCCGGCGCATAACCACGCGCTGCGTCAGGCCGACGGCTCGCTGCTGGTGCGTCTGTCGCCGGGCGAATTCCTGCTGCTGGGGGTTCCGGGCGCGAAGCCGGGCCTGGTGGAACGCCTGGACGCGGCCTGGACCCGGGAGGCGAACGCGGGGCTGTGCTTCCCCGTGCCGCGCCAGGACAGCCATGCCTGGTTCGTGCTGCGCGGAGAGAAGGCGCCGGCCCTGTTCGCCAAGCTGTGCGCGGTGGACCTGCGGCCCCGGGCCTTCGCCGACGGGGCCGTGGCGCAAACCTCGGTCGCCCGCCTCAACGCGATCATCGTGCGCGACGGTGCCGCCTTCCACCTGCTGGCCGATTCCGCGTCGGCCGAATACCTGTGGGCCTGCCTGATCGATGCCATGGCCGAGTTTCAGGGCAGCATCGCCGGAGCCGCCACCGTGGCCGGGTTCGGGGGCGCGTGACGGAGAAAACCGCGAGGGCGGTTGTTCCACCGGGAAAAAGAAAAGCTGGGGAGGCGCGGCCTCCCCAGACTCCTCGGTTTATTGGTTTCTCTTTGGGATGTCGTGCGAGAAATCAGATTAAATCAGGGGGCGATCAAATTTTACGAGGGGTCTGGGGAGGCCGCGCCTCCCCAGCCTTTTTTCCTTTTTTCTCTTCCTACTCAGCAGCCGGGATGTGGTGCTGTTTGCGCTGGCCCATTTCGCATGCCACCACCTCGTCGAACACGTCTTCGGCCGGGCGCTGGCCTTCGAACGAGACTTCGGGGGCGAAGGGGCCGGTGGTGCGGATGCCCTCGCGGGACACGCGCCACGCCTTCAGGGGGTGGGCGACGGTGTCGGCCACGGCGGTGGCTTCATAGCCGCAGTGCATCATGCAGTTGGCGCACTTTTCATAGCGCCCGGTGCCGTAGGCGTCCCAGTCGGTGGTTTCCATCAGGGCCTTGAAGGTGGGCACGGCGCCTTCGTTCAGCAGATAGCACGGCCGTTGCCAGCCAAACACGTTGCGCGTCGGGTTGCCCCAGGGCGTGCAGTGGTAGGTCTGGTTGCCGGCCAGGAAATCCAGGTACAGCGCCGACTGGTTGAAGCGCCACGACGGCTTCTTGAGCGCGAACAGGGAGCGGAACAAGGCCCGGGTGCGTTCGCGGCCCAGGAACACGTCCTTCAGGGGCGCGCGTTCGTAGGCGAAGCCAGGCGCCACCGTGACCCCTTCAACGCCCAGATCATTACAGGCGAACTCCATGAACTGGGCCACCCGTTCGGGGGGCACGCCGTCGTACAAGGTGGTGTTGCACGTCACCCGGAAGCCCCGCTGACGCGCGGCGCGGATGGCGGAAACCGCCTTGTCGAACACCCCTTCCTGGCACACGGCGGCGTCGTGATGCTCGCGGTCGCCGTCGAGGTGGATGGAAAAGGTGAGGTAGGGTGACGGCGTGAAGTCATCCAGGCGCCGTTCCAGCAACAAGGCATTGGTGCACAGGTAGACAAAGCGCTTTTGCGCCATCAGGCCGGTGACAATGGCCACGATGTCGCGATGGATCAGGGGTTCGCCGCCGGCGATGGAAACAATGGGGGCCCCGCACTCCTGGGCGGCGCCCAGGCATTCCTCGACCGACAGGCGCCGGTTCAAGATTGCCTCGGGGTAGTCGATCTTGCCACAGCCCGAGCAGGCAAGATTACAGCGAAACAAAGGCTCCAGCATCAGCACCAGGGGATAGCGTTTGGTACCCGAAAGGTGCTGTCTGAGCAGGTAGGCCCCGATGCGGGCCTGTTGAATCAAGGGGACGCCCACGACGCGCGATTCCTTATGTCCGTTCGATCAAAGATCCGACTCTTGGCTGGTCGAAGGGTCGGGGGTGCCAAGACGCTGGCGCTCCGCTTCCTGGAGCAGGCGCGGCAGCTTGAACTGCATGTGTTCGTCCACGCCTTCCTGCTCGATCACTTCCACGGGGCCGAAGGTGGCGAGACGCTGGACGAGGGCGCGCACCAGGGCCTCGGGAGCGGAGGCCCCGGCGGTGATGGCCACGGTGCGCACGCCTTTCATCCATTCAGGGTCCAGGCCGTCGGCGTCGTCGATCAGGTACGAGGGCTTGCCCATCTGGGCGCCGATCTCGCGCAGGCGGTTGGAGTTGGACGAGTTGCGCGCGCCGACAACCAGCAGAAGGTCGGCCTCGCGGGTGATCTCGCGCACCGCCGACTGACGGTTCTGGGTGGCGTAGCAGATATCCTTGAAATCCGGCCCCTGGATGGTGGGGAAGCGTTCCTTCAGGGCCTTGATCACCTCGCGGGTGTCATCGACCGACAGCGTGGTTTGGGTGACATAGGCCAGCGGGGTGCCGGGTTCGATGGGCAGCTGCTCGACGTGCTCGGGGCGGCTGACCAGATGGACGCCGCCCGGGATCTGGCCCCGGGTGCCTTCCACCTCGGGGTGGCCCTCGTGGCCGATCATGACCACCTCGCGGCCCTTGGCGACGTGGTTCTGGCCTTCCTTGTGGACGCGCGAGACCAGGGGACAGGTGGCATCGACCACGGGCAGGTCGCGCCGGGCCGCCTCGTCGACCACGGCCTTGGACACGCCATGGGCGCTGAACACCGTGAGCGCGCCATCGGGGATTTCGTCGAGTTCATCGACGAACACGGCACCCTTGCTGCGCAGGCTTTCCACCACGTGCTTGTTGTGCACGATTTCGTGGCGGACGTAGACCGGGTGTTCGTACAGATCCAGGCACTTTTCAACAATCTCGATGGCCCGGGTGACACCGGCGCAAAAGCCGCGCGGGTTGGCCAGGATCACACGCAAGGGGCGCTCGTCAGTCACGGCACGGGGTTCCTTTGGGACGAAAACAAGGGGATACGGGACGGGGCTGCCACGGGTGGAAGAACCCCAGTTACCCACACCATACGGGGTTTGGACGCGCGGGTGCAACGGCCGCAAAACCCCACTTTTCGAGCAGGGTTGGCCGGACGTGGCGCCGAAAGACGCATCCAGGCTTCCCAAGGGCGGCGAAAACCCCCAAACTCCGCTCCCGCCAAGGGATGAGGGAGGACGCGAGGCTCGTCATGGATTTCCAGGGATATGGACACTTACTCCTGGCCGGGGCCGGGATGACCGTGCGCCTGGCGCTGGGGGCGCTGGCCGTTGGTCTTGTGCTGGGGCTGGCGGGAGCGGCGCTCAAACTTTCGAACGGGCGCATCGCCCGGGGGATCGGCAACGCCTACACCGACTTGTTTCGCGGTCTTCCCGAGCTGCTGGTGGTGCTGATCTTCTATTACGGGGCCGAGGCGGCGGTGCGGGCGTTGCTCACCGACGTCCTGGGCCTGAAGGTGGTCGTGTCATTCAGCCCCTATGCCGGGGGCGTGATCGCGCTGGGCCTGATCTTCGGCGCCTACTCCAGCGAGGTGTTCCGGGGCGCGGTGATGGCCATTCCGCGTGGTCAGGTGGAGGCGGCGCGGGCCTTTGGCATGGGGCCGGTGCTCACTTTCCGGCGCGTGGTCCTGCCCCAGGTCTGGCGCGTGGCCCTGCCGGGCCTTGGCAACCTGTTCCTCGTGACCCTCAAGGATACGGCCTTGGTGTCGGTGATCGGTCTTGATGAACTGATGCGCTCGGCCAATACCGCCGGACGATCAACCAGGGATTATTTTACCTTTCTCCTGGCAGCGGCGGTTTTGTATCTTGGATTGACCATCATCACCATGATTGTTTTGAATTTTCTGGAAAAACGCGCCAATCGCGGCCACTTGAGCGCGGCCGGGCATTAGGGCCGGGGGGATTCCATGAGACTCGAACTGGTCGCCGATTTTCTGCCGCGCATGCTGTTGCAGGGTCTGCCGCTGACCTTGTCCCTGGTCGGGCTCGCGGTTTTCATCGGCTTTTTCCTGGCCGTGCCCACCGCCTTGCTGCGGGTGAACCGGCTGGCGGCGGTGCGGGCGCTACCCACCGCCTACATCTTTTTCTTTCGTGGCACGCCCTTGCTGGTGCAGATCGCGATTGTCTACTACGGGCTTTCGACGGTGGAGTGGATCCGGGGCACGCCCCTTTTGTGGTCGGTCCTGCGCGAGCCCTTCTGGTGCGCCATCATTGCCTTTTCCCTGAACACCGGAGCCTATTCGGCCGAAATCCTGCGCGGCGCCATCCAGGCGATTCCGCGCGGCGAGGTCGAGGCGGCGCGGGCCCTGGGCATGCGTGGCTTTCTGCTGGTCCGGCGCATCATCCTGCCCCGCGCCTTTCAGATCGGCTTGCCCGCCTATGGCAACGAGATCATTCTCATGGTCAAGGGGAGCGCCCTGGCGTCCAGCATCACGCTTCTGGAGGTCACCGGCGTGGCCCGCAGCCTGTATGCGCGCTATTA
>NZ_BJZO01000123.1 GCF_007992075.1 Pararhodospirillum oryzae | reverse complement strand
GGGAGAGGGAGGGGCGGCTTCCTCCTCCGGCGCGGCCGCCCGGGCGGCGGGGCCCGCTTCGGCGGCGGGGCCGGGGGCGGCCGGGGGCGTGGGGTCGCTCGCGACCGGTGCCTTGAGCGGGTGCGCCAGGGCCTCCAGCAAGGCCGGGTCGGCCTCGCCAGGGGGGCGACCGTCGGCGAGGGCATCAACGAGGGCGGCCAGGGCATCCAGCCCCCGGCGCAACACGCGCTCCAAGGGGCCGTCAAGGGCCAAGGTGCCCTCGCGCAGGGCGCCCAGCAGGTCTTCCATCTTGTGGGCGGTTTCGGTGATCGCGGCCAGGCGCAGCATCCGCGACGAGCCCTTGATGGTATGGGCCGAGCGGAACAAGGCGTTCAGGGATTCGGTGTCGCCGGGATCAGCCACCAAGTGGGCCAGTCCGTCGTCCAGTCGCGACAAATGGTCGCGGGCTTCCTCGACGAACCGGCCGGTGAAGCGGCTGATATCAAGCGCCATGGCCCGGCCCGCCGCTGATCGGGGAAAGAAGCGGGCCGGGGGCCTGCCCCCCATGCCGCTGACACAGGAAGCGGATTTCGCGCACGGGCAGATCCAGCGGCAGGCGCACCCCCCCATCGGGATCGGGGTGGGCCTCCACCTGGCGCAAGGCAAGCCGGTAGGCGCGGCGCGCCGGCTCCAGGGCCCCGGTTCCCCGATAGGATTCGGCCACGTAGTAATGCCCCACCCAGCAGTCATGGCGGGCATACACCGCCTGTTTGAACCACCGCAGCGCCTCGTCTGACGCGCCGCGCGCGCGGGCCACGAACCCCAGGATCAAGCACGCCTCCGTCGACCAGGAATCGCCTTCCAGCACCGCCTGGGCCAGGGTCTCGGCGTCGTCGTGCTGGCGCAGGTGAAGCAAGACAAAGGCGTCGAGCAGGCGCAAGGCGTTGTTGCCGGGGGCGCGCGACAAGGCGTCGCGCAGCACGGCGTGGGCTTCGGCGGCACGCTTGTCGCGCAGCAGGACGCGGACCGTGTCCAGGTCAACCCCGGGGGCCTGGGGGGGCGGGGCGGGCGTCCTGGACGCGGCGGGGACCGGGGAGGGGGGCGCCAAGGAGGAGGGGGGCGCCAAGGAGGAGGAGGGGGGCGCCAAGGGCACGGCGGCGGCGCGCGCGGGAGTCCTTGGGGCTGGCGGCGTGGGGCGTGTCACCGGCGGCCTGGCAGCGGCAAGGGAAGGGGGCGCGGACAAGATGGCCGGGCCCGAGGACGGCGGCGAAAGCGGTTCCGGCGTCCCCGAGAAATAAAACAGGCCGTCTTCCTCGACCATGTGGAACAGGCCCAGATCATTGGCCAGGGTTTCCGAGGCGCCCACGATCAGAACGCCGTCGTCGGCGAGGCGGCGGCGCAGGTTGGCCTGGATGTGACGGCGGGTCGCTTCATCGAAATAGATGGAGACATTGCGGCAGAAGATGATCTCGAACCGTTCGTCGGGTTCCTCGGGCACCGGGTCCAGCAGGTTGAGGGGCTCGAAGGTGACCAGGGCGCGGATTTCCGGCGCCAGCTCGCCCCCGCCCGAGGACAACGGCGTGAACCAGCCCTGGCGGCGTCGGGCATCGAGCGAGCGGAACGAAAAAGCCCCGTAGCGTCCGGCCCGGGCCCGCTCCAGGGCGGCGCGGTCGATGTCGGCGCCGGTGATGCGGGCCAGCCGCCCGACGCCCGCGGGGCCAAAAGCCTCGCTAAGGGCGATGGCCAGGGAATAGGGCTCCTCGCCGGTCGAGCATCCGGCGCTGAGCAGGCGCACCGGCCCCTGGTCCAGGCGTCGGGCCAGGAAGCGGGGCATGAGGCGCCGGGTCAACAGCTCGAAATGCTCGGGTTCGCGAAAAAAATAGGTTTCGTTGATGGTCAGCAGGCTGACCAGGGCCCCGAATTCGTCGTCGTCCAGCAACACGCGAGTATAATAAAGACCCACATCCCGCACGTTCAAGGTGTTCATGCGCCGGTCGATGGCCTGCAGCAGGGGGGCTTCGCCCAGGCCGTCGCAGGTCAGCCCGCACCGGCCGTGGATCAGGTCCTTGAAGGGAAAGCACTCGACGGCGGCCGGCGTCACGGGCATGGACACCCTCCCGCCAGCCGGACCATGGCCCCGGCGATGCCTTCCAGGGGCAGGACGTGGCCCACGGCCCCTTGCTCGATCGCCACCCGGTTCATGCCGAAAATCACCGACGACGCTTCATCCTGGGCGATGGTCTCGCCGCCGGCCGCGCGGATGGCGGCCAGTCCCTTCGCCCCATCGCTGCCCATGCCGGTGAGAATGATACCCACGCAGGCCCGCCCGAACGCCACGGCGGCGCTTTCCAGGAGCCGGTCGCAACTGGGGCGGTAAAGGTCCTTGGGGGTGCGCTCCTGCCAGGCCAGACGGCGGCCCCTTGTCACGGTCAGGTGGACTTCCGAGGGCGCGATGTACACCGTCCCGGGTGTCAGGGCCTCGCCTTCCTGGCCCATGCGCACCGGCAGGGTGCTGAGCGTGGCCAGCCATTCGGCCATGCCCGGCGCGAAGCCATCGGCGATGTGCTGGGCGATCAGCACCGGTTCGGGAAAATCGCGTGGCAGGTCGCCGAGCAGGCGGGCGAGGGCCTGCGGCCCGCCGGTGGACGAGGCAATGGCGAACGCTCCCCCCCGTCGGCCCGGGGATGGGACGGCCAGGGCGGCGGGGGCCCCGCCGCTCCTCGCGGGCGGCGGGCCGGGCCGCGAGGCCGCCGGCAGGCGCAAGGCCCGCACATGGGTGATGACCCGCACGCCCGACACCAGGCGGGCCTTGGCCAAGAACTCCTGCTGCTCGCGGGTGCCCAGGGCCGGCTTGGCAACAACGTCCACGGCGCCGCGCGAAACCGCCGCGTAGGCGTTCTGGGCGTCGGCCACGTTGCTGACCACCAAAATGGGCACGGCCCGGCTGGTCATGATCTCCTCGATCGCGTCCAGCCCGCCCATGACCGGCATATCCAGGTCCATGGTCACCAGATCGGGGCGCAGGTCGTGAACCAGGGCCACGGCCTCGCGGCCGTGACGGGCCTCGCCAACAACGTCGAACCCGCCATCGGCTTCAAGCACGGCCCGCAGCAAGGAGCGGGCGAGGCCGCTGTCGTCAACCACAAGAACCCGGATGCGCGTGGTCATGGCAAGAAGCCTCCAGGCCAGGGATCAGGGCCGCGCGGGGGGAGAGGGCAGGGAGGGCGAGGTCCCCTCCGGCATCGCGGGGGTGGCGGGAGCCGGTGGGATGCCGGTCGTTTCCCCGCTGGTCGCCGTGCTCAGGCGGAAGCGGTTGACCAAGGTGCCGAGGTCGGCCGACAGGTGGGCCATTTCGCGGCTGATTTCGGAAACGCGGGCCAGCGACTGGGCGGTGTGGCTGCTGGCCGCGACGATTTCCCTCAGGGCAATCACCACCTGGGTGCTGGCCGTGCGCTGCTGCTGGGTGGACAGGGAAATCTGTTGCGCGGCGCTGCTGGTCTGGCGGGCCGCCTCGACCAGGTCGGCCATGCGCTCGGCGGTGTGGGTGGTGGCCTCGCGTCCGGCCAGGATGGTCGAGGCGCCTTTCTCGGACGTGATGACCAGGCGGCTGATGGAATCTTGGATCAGGCCGATCTTGGTTTCGATTTCGCCCGTTGAGTCGGTCACGCTGTCGGCCAGCCGGCGAATTTCCGCCGCCACCACTCCGAAGCGCCGGCCGGCGTCACCGGCGCTCGCGGCTTCCAGGGCGGCGTTGAAGGCAATCAGCTTGGTCTGGTCGGCAACCGCGTTGATGATTTCCATCACGCGGCTGATTTCCTTGGACTTGTTGCCCAGGTCCAGGATCTCGCGCAGCGAGTTCTGGTTGTCGCTTTCGATGTCGTCCATCTTGCCCAGGACCAGGGCCATCGCCTCCGATCCCTTCTTGGCGCTTTCATAGGTGGTGTTGGCGATCTCCACCACCGACTTCGAATGCTCGGCGATCTGGGTCGACGACGCGGAAAGCTCTTCCATGGTCGAGGTGATCTCGGCGACCGAGGCCGACATCTGGCTGGAGGTTGCCGCCTGTCCCTCGATCGCTCCCGCGATGTCGCGGGCGGCCAGGTCCACGGTGCCCGTGTGGGTGCGCACCTCCTGGGCCAGATCATGCAACTGATGGCGCATGTCGCGGGCCGCGCGCGCCAGATCGCCCAGTTCGTCGGCGCCGCATTCGGGAATTTCGTTGGCCAGATCGCCGCGCGCCACGGCGCCCACGCCCTCGATCAGCAGACTGATCCGCCGGGTCAGCCCCCGCGCCGTCAGCAGCGACAGCATCAGTCCCACCAGCAAGGTGGCCGCGCCCACCAGAAGCGCGGTGTTGCGGGCCGCGTCGAAGGTTGCCTGATAGGCCGAGCGGTCCATGGAAATCTCGATCACGCCCAGCGGGTCCCCGGCGTAGTCGGGAATCACCCGGGCGTAGGCGGCCCGGGGCGCGGTCACGATGCCGGTTTCCCCTTTCTGCCGTCCGACCATCGCCGAATGATAAAATTGCGGAGTCCCGGCCAGGGCCGCGCGCAACATGTCCTCGGGCATGATCGGGGCGCCGTCGTAGGTCCTGCCAAACGGCGTGATCTTGTCCTTGTCGAGCAGGTAAAGGGCCACGTCGGCCCCGTTCATCGCCTTGAAGTGATCGAAGAAGGCCTGGCCAAACGACAGGCCGAACTCAACCGTTCCCAAGGCGGTGCCGTGGCTGAACACGGGCATGACCGCCCGCAGCCCCAGGCCCGCCACCCCGACTTCCAGGCCCCGGGTCGGCTGGTGGGTCTGGTTGGCGATCACCACGGTATGGCGGAAGCTCGACAGGTCGTCGCCGTACTTCTCGGGTTTGTGCAAACGCAAGAACGAGGTCGCGGGCGGGGTATGGAACTGGAACTGCTCGACGTCGTAGCCCTTGGCCAGGACATCGTAAACGGGCAGGAACTGCCGGGCCAGGGCATCGCGATCGCGGGCGGCGAAATGCTCCTGGACATCGGGCAGGGTGGCGACCAGGGCGCTCATGGCCTCGCCCTGGCGGGCTTCCAGGGCAATCGCCTGGGTAATGGTCCGCATGTGCCCTTCCAGCTCGGTCCGCTCGGCCTGGGCGATCATCCGGTCGAGCGCATGCAAGCTGAGAACGGTCAGAACCACGGTGACCAGGGCAACGGTGGCCCCCATGGCGACCATGATCTTGGCCCAGACGCGCATTTTGCTATACATCCCGCCCCCCGTCATTCCCCTGTATGTTTTGGGAATTAATCCCTTCGGTTTAGCCCGTCAACGACCAGAACGGCCCGACACAAAAGAGCCTCGTTTCGGAAACGTGCCGTTGGCCCCATCCCCGGGGTTTCCCTGGGGGAACGGGCGCGTCAAACCCGAATCGCGGTTGGCGGGGAGCAGCCCTCTCGACAGTGGCCGGGTGCCTCGCAACGGGAGTACACTCGACTCCCGAACCCGGCCCCTGCCCTGGTTCCGGTCCAGGCGGCGGGCTCTCCTCTTGAAAGGAGGGGACCACATGACCCCAGCCGCCAAGACCAGCCCCCCCTGGCCCGCCGATTTCGTTTGGGGCGTTTCAACCTCCGCCTTTCAGATCGAAGGCGCGACGCAAGCCGACGGGCGCGGCCCCAGCATCTGGGACCGGCGCTGCCTGATCCAGGGCAAGGTGGCGGCGGGCGATACCGCCGACGTGGCCTGTGACCACTACCATCGCTGGCCCGAGGACGTGGCCCTGATGAAGGCCCTGGGGGTGGATGCCTACCGCTTTTCCGTGTCCTGGCCCCGGGTGCTGCCCCGGGGGCGGGGCGGGCCCAACCCGGCCGGCCTTGATTTCTACGACCGGCTGGTGGATGCCCTGCTGGAAGGGGGGATCACGCCCTGGCTGTGCCTGTATCACTGGGATCTGCCCCAGGCCCTGCAGGACCTGGGCGGCTGGACCAACCGCGACTGTGCCGGCTGGTTCGCCGATTACACCACGCTGGTCGCGCGCCGGCTGGGGGATCGGGTCGGGCACTGGCTGACCTTCAATGAGTTCAGCGTGTTCACCATGTTCGGATTCGCCATCGATTGGGCGGCGCCGGGCATCACCGACCGCGAGGCGCACCTGAAGGCCATCCATCACGTGAACCTGGCCCACGGCCTCGCGGTGCAGGGGCTGCGCGCCCTGGTGCCCGGGGCGCGGATCGGCGCCGTGCACAACCGCCAGCGGGTGTTCCCCGAGGGCGAGCGGGAGGAAAACCAGGAAGCCGCCGCCTTGCTGTCGGAACACTGGAACGATGTGTTCCCGGATCCCCAGATCCTGGGCTTCTATCCGCCCCGCACCGCGCGCCTGATCGAACCCTACGTGCGCGCCGGCGACATGGCGCGGATCTGCCAGCCCCTCGATTTCTTCGGCCTCAATCACTACGGCCCGATTTTCGCGCGCGCCGATCCCGGTTGGACGTGGGGCTATGCCTGGGGCGACGCCCCCGAAACCCGCGTGCGTCCGGAAATCGGCTGGGCGGTCTTCCCCGAGGTTTTCCGCGACGAGCTGGTCGAGCTGACCCGGCGCTACCGCCTGCCCGTGTTCATCACCGAAAATGGATGCGGCGGGGGCAGCGATGCCCCGGATCCGACGGGGGCGGTGAACGATCCCCACCGGATCGCCTACCTCACGCTGTACACCGAGGCGATGAAGGAGGCCATGGCGGCCGGTGCCGACGTGCGCGGCTATTTCGTGTGGTCGCTCCTCGATACCTTCGAATGGGGGAGTGGCTATGGCCAGCGCTTCGGCCTGGTGCACGTGGACTTCAAAACCTTGAAGCGCACGCCCAAGGCGTCGTTCGACTGGTACCGCGCCTTGATCCAGGCCCGGCGGGGGCAATAACGCTCGCCCCCGTTTCTATCTGAAGCTGACAAACCCTAGTGGCGCCGGGGGCGGCGGCCGGGGCGGCGGTTGGGGCGCACGGGCGGGCCGGGCTGTGGGGTCGGGGGGGAGATCTCGTCGCCGGTGGTTTCCTCGGGACCCAGGCCCAGGGCATTGAAGATCCGGCCATGGGGAGCCAGTCCCTGATGCTGGATTTCGAAGCTGCAGGCGTTGGGGCCGAGGCCATACCCGTGGCGGGCCAGATCCCGGGTCGCGGGCACACCGCCAGGAGGGGAGGGCACGGGCCGGGGGGCTTCCTCGGCGTGCTCCGAGGTCCAGGCGGGCAGGGTGTCGTGCGGGTAGGGCCAGCGGATGGGCTCCTCCTGCACGGTGAAAACACCGTCTGAATCGGGAAGCAAAAGAAAACGGCGGTGATGGTATTGCTCCAAAATCCGATGGGCGCCCACGGTGAGAAGGGTGGCGTGGGGTAACAACTCCTTGATCTGGTCGAGCATGTGCTGTTCGTCCGCGCGATCAAGGGCATCGGTGGCTTCGTGAATGAACAGCCAGTCAAGGCGGTGCAAGAACAGGCGCGCAAATCCCAGGCGCTTTTGTTCGGAGGCGCTGAGCACGCGGTCCAGGGCGCGCGGGACATCCAAAATCGGAAGAAGGGAATCCAGGTTGGCGCGGGTCAGGGCCTCGGCCATTTTGATCGGCCCGAAATGCTCGGGCGCATGGGGATAGGCCAGGGTCTGGCCGACGGTGGCCAGCAGATAGGGGCGACGGGGCAAGAAGAAGGGGCGGGAGTCCCGCGGTAACACGACCTCCCCCGACCCCCATGGCCACAGGCCGGCCACGACCTTGAACAACCGCAAGGCCGCCACCGAATCCCCCGAGATCAACACTCTTTCGCCTTGCTGAATGGTGGCCTCGATGTCCCGCAGCAAAAGGGCTCCGTCCGGTCTTCTGACGGTGAGATCGTGGAAAGACAAGGCGGACTCGTCGCCACGCCGCACCGTGATGCCCTGCCCGTTGGGCGCCTTGGTCGCGTGGTCGGCCGTATCCAGGGCGTCGAGCAAGGCCAGCACGCGTTCGACCGAGGCGCGCCATTCCGCCACGCGGGCGAGGTTGTCGATCGGCCAGGAAAGGGCCGCGCTCATCTGCTGAAAGGCCTGGGCGGTCTGCATCAAGGTGCCCAGCGAAATGGCGCCGGCAATGTAGCGGGGCGCGGTGACGAGCACGGGAAACGCCGTGGACAAGGTGGAATAGCCCGACGTGAACAAAATAATGTTGCGCAACGCCGTGGTCTGCCGGTTCCACGAGGCGGCGATGTCCTGGAACAGGCGGTACAAGCGGCCGCGTTCATCGGGTTCGCCCTTGAGGAGCGCAATGGTTTCGGCGTTCTCGCGGGCTTGCACCAGATTGAAGCGGAAATCGGCTTCGCACGTCTGACGGCGGTTGACGGCGGAAACCAGCGGGCGTCCCAGCAGCAAGGCGGCCGTGGTGCCGGCGGCGGCGTAGGCCAGGGCAATCCAGACCATGTGGCCGGGAATCGAAAGGTTCATCCCATCCACGGTGATTTCCAGCGGCCCGGAAAGAGACCACAGGATATGGGTGAAGCTGATCAGGAGCAGAAGGCAGTAAAACAGGGAGTGGGTCAGATCAACGGCGGCCTCGGTGCTGATCCGGATGTCCTCGGCGATGCGTCCGTCCGGGTTGTCGCTGTCTCCGGGCAGGTGGTTGATCTGATACTGGCGTCCGTCGGCCATCCAGCGGCGCAGAACCCGCTTGGTCAACCACTGGCGCCAGTCCAGCAAGATACGTCGCTTGATCCACAGGTGCGACGCATTGACCGTCATGGTGAAAAGCAAGATCAACGCCAGTGACCCGATCAACGAGGGCAGGCGATCGTGGGCGCGCTGCTCCAGGGCGTTGAACAGATCGGCGCTCCAGGCGTTGATGCTGATCGGGATGAAAACCTGGGCGATGGTCAGAACAACCAGCACCGCCGTCAGGGCCCGGGCGATCCAGTGCCGGCGAGGCTGATGCTTGAAATCCGTGGAGTCCACCGAATCCTTGAGCCAATACCCGCCGGCCAGGCGTCGGAAGCGGCGCAGGAACGAAGAAGGACGCTGGGCGGGCGCGGAACGAGCGGTGCGCATCGGGGCCTCGTGCTCCAGGGCCGGCGTCGGGATGGCGGCCCATGACTGTCGGCTCGATTAAGCATTCCCTCCGGGGTTTCGCCAACCAGGAAAAACAAACCCTCGGATCAGGAACCGTCCCCGTCCGCTCCAGCGGGGCCGGAAACAACACATTGGACCGGGTGGAGATTTTTGCAAGGCAGGGCTTGATGGGGTTTTTCGGGCGCTTTGGCGCGCTTTTGGGTTTTCGGGCGCGGTGCGCCCGTCGGGCTCGCGCCCGAACCCCGCCGGGGCGATGCCCCGGAGACCCC
>NZ_BJZO01000122.1 GCF_007992075.1 Pararhodospirillum oryzae | reverse complement strand
AAACTGGGCCAGCTTGACTCAAGTTGATCCAGTTTCAGTCTGGGGCGCCGCCTCGCGAGCCGAATCGCTCCTCCTTCGGACTCTCGCGAGGCCCTGGCAGGCCCGGGCCATGGACGGGCTTTGCTCTTAAAAGGAATTCAAGGAGAGGAGAGCGTGTTCAAGGGGCTGAAAAGCCTCCCGACCCGTGAGGCGGCTCCGGGGCGGGCGCCGGAACCCGGCGGGGGGATTGACATCCCCCGGACGACCGGGGTACGGCCTGACCCGGAGCATGCACAAGGGCCCCGCCATCGGCCCTTTGTTCCCGATGCGGATCCTCTCCGGGCCCCGGGCAGAAGTCCAAGGGGCAGGGCTGGATCGGAGGTCGGCCTGAGCCGGTACTCTCTACCTTTGTCCTGGTTGTTTCCGGGACGATTGGAGACCGGTCATGGCCGCGCCCAGAAAGAAAACGCCCCTTCTCCATGCCCTCCCTCCCGCGCTGCCCGCGCTCGGCTCCCTGGCCCTGCTGGCGGCGCTGCCCGCCCAGGCCCAGGCTCCCCTGGACCCCGGCGAAGCCCCCGATGCCATTCCCACCGTCACCGTGGAAGGCCAGCGCGAGGCGCCGCTGATTGGTCACGATCCCGAGGGCGAGGGCCTGCGCGATTATCGGGTGACCCACACGTCCACCGGCGCCAAGATGGACGTGGACGACAAGGAAGTCCCCCAGGCCATCGTGACCCTTCCCCAGCGCCTGCTGGAGGAACAGCAGGCGACCACCATCAACGACGCCTTTCGCAACGTCGCCGGCGCCCAGGCGACCCAAAGCGCCCTGCAAGGCGCCCAGTGGCCGATCCTGCGCGGGTTTGAAACCCGCAACTTCTACAAGGACGGCATGCGCGACGACGCCTTCGACCGCAGCCCCTGGCTGGGCAACGTGGAACGGATCGAGGTGTTGAAAGGCCCCGCGTCCGTCCTCTACGGCGATGGCAATCCGGGGGGCGCCATTAACGTCGTTTCAAAAAAGCCGCTCCAGGAAACCACGGTCACCGGCAGCCTGTGGGGCGGAACCGGGGCCGAGGTCGGCGGGTCGGGCGACCTGTCGGCCAGGCTGACCGACGACGGCCGGGCCTTGATGCGCCTGATCGCCGACGCCGACCGCAAGGACGCGTTCGTCGATCACTTCGATACGTATTCCCGCCACCTCAGCGGCCAGTTCCAGGCCCAGCCCGGCGATCGCACCACCGTGACCGTGGCCAGCGAATACCGGATGCGTCACCAGAACGGGAACGATTTTGGCCTGCCCGCGTATGCCCTGGGCTCGGGCCTGTCGCGCTCGACCAGCTATGACGCGGATTGGTCCGAGCGCCGGGATATCGGCCTCAACCTTTCCAGCCGGGTGACCCACGCCCTTGATGACACTTGGAAAATCAGCTCGGGCCTGCTTTTGAACCAGTATTCGTTTTCCCAGGAACTGACCTCGACCTCGTACACCAGCGCCGACATGGCCGCGAACCGGGTGCGGCGGACTCCCAACAAAACCGATTCCCTCACCCGCGAGGTGCTTTCGGACACCAACCTGGAAGGCCGCTTCAAGGTGATGGGCCTGTCCAACCAGGTTCTGGGCGGCGTGGAATACGCCTATGGCGTTGTCGAGCGCGACGTTTATGGGGGAACCGTGACCACCACCAGTCTGTTCACCCCCGACACCTCCTTCGCCAAGCCGTCGTGGACTCACACCTGGGATCAGACCTTCACCACCCAGCGCGTGGGCACATACGCCCAGGATCTGATCGAGGTGTTGCCGGGCCTGAAGCTGATGGGGGGCTTGCGCTACGACGCCGTGCGCCGGGAATCAGACGACGAGGTTCAGCCCACCAGCACGGCGCGCAACGCCACGACCATCGACCACGCCTTCAGCAAGCGTCTGGGCCTGTCCTACGAGGCTTGGCCCGGGGTCACCTTCTATGGGGGGTGGTCGCGTTCGTTCGTGCCGCCCGGAACCAGCGTGAGCGTGGGGACCTTGCCGCAGGCGGATCCCGAAATGGGCGAGCAGCTTGAAAGCGGCATCAAGCTGGACATCGGCGAGGCCTTCACCGCCACCGCCGCCTTCTACCATCTGACCCGCGAAAACGTGCGCACCACCAACAGCGTGACCGGAATCACCAGCATCACCGGCGAACAGCGCAGCCGGGGGGTCGAACTGGACGCGACGTGGAAAATCACGCCCGAGTGGAACATGCTGATCGCCTACGCCTATACCGACGCGGTGGTGACCAAGGACGATACCTATGAAACGTGGTCGCGTCTGCCCAACGTGCCCACCCACAGCGGCCGGCTGTGGTCGATGTATACCTTTTCGGAAGGTCCGGCGGCCGGGATTTCGCTGGGCGGCGGCCTCACCTACGTGGGCGAGCGCGCGGCCAACCTGAAGCGAAACGTCCAGTATTCCATGCCCGGCTACACCACCGTCGACCTGGCCGCCGCCTACCAGCCCACCGAGCGCGTGCGCCTCAGCCTCAACGCCAACAACATTCTCGACAAGCGCTATTACATTGGCTCGGGCACCTGGCAAACCACCGATACGCCGATGATCAACGTGGGCGAACCGATGAGCGTCATCGGCCGCGTTCAGATCACGTTCTAAGCCGTGGCTCGTTTCTTCCCCGGGTTCTCTGGGATGGCTCTTCTGGGGGCGCTTCTGGCCGGGGTGGCGCCCCCGGCCGGGGCCGGGGAGCCGCCCGCGCGCGATCAGCGGGGGGCGCCGCTGCCCGCGTCGCTCCCCGCCCACAAGATGGTGACCTTCAATTCCGCCTTGTGGATGCTGCTCACCTTGGACCAGGGCACCGACCGCGTGGCCGGGGCCAGCGCCAGCACCGTGCGGGTTGTGACCACGGGGCTGCTGGGCAAGGCCTTTCCCCAGGCCGCCCGCGTGCCCGACACGGTGGCCGCCGACGGCTTCTTCCTGCCCAACGTCGAGGCCATCCTGGCCCTTGCCCCCGACGCCGTGTTGCAGTGGGTCGGGCGCAACGATCCCGCCTATCTCGCCCCCCTGGAACGGGCCGGCCTGCCCGTGGTTGGCCTGCGCGAAAACCAGAGCGACGCCGATTACATCGCGACGGCCCGCCTGCTCGGCACCTTGTCCGGACAGCCCGGGCGGGCCGAGGCCCTGGTGGAGCGCTACCAAGCCCTTTACGCCGCCCTGGCCCGCGATCTCGCTTCGCTGGTCGGGGAGCGGCGGCCGAAGGTGCTGTACCTGTGGAAGGACCGCCCCTTGATCCCCATCGGCGGCGGCAGCTTCTATGGCGCCTTGCTGGAACGCTCAGGCGGCGAGAACGCCGCCGCGTCGCTCTCGCGCTGGGGGGCGGTGACCATGGAACAGATCCTGGTCTGGAACCCCGATGTCGTCTTGCTGTTCTGCTGCGGCCCGGCCCGCCCTCAGGCCCTGTACGAGGATCCCGCCTGGCGGGCGGTGCGCGCCGTGCGCGAGCGCCGGGTGTACAAGGTGCCCATGGGCGGCTCGCGCTTCGCCGACCTGATCGAGGGGCCCTTGTTCTCGCGCTGGCTGGCCGAGCTTTTGCATCCCGGCCTGCCGTCCCGCCTGCGCCAGGACCTGCGCGAAACCTACCGCGCGATTTATGGCCTGACCTTGAGCGACGACGACCTCGACCGGACCCTTCATGCCCGGGCCAACGCCCTTTCCGCCCACTACAAGCGTTTCTTGCGCGAGACCCCGCCGTGATCCGAACCCATCCCCTGATTCTTCCCCTCCTGGCCGCGCTGTGCGTGCTGATGGTGCTGTTTTCGCTGGGCGTTGGCACCTATCCCGTTTCGCTGGCCACGCAGATGCGCATCACCGCCGCCTTGCTCCTGCCCGCGCCGCTGGCCCCCGATCCCACATGGACCGAGGCGGAATGGACCGCCGTGGTCATCTTGCGTCTGCCCCGCGTCTTGCTGGTGACCCTGGCCGGGGCGGGGCTCGGGCTGGCCGGGGCTTCCCTGCAAGGCATGCTGCGCAACCCCCTGGTCGGCCCCGATATCGTGGGCATCTCGGCCGGATCGGCCTTTGGCGGGATGCTGGCCATCTTGCTTGATTTTTCCTCGACCGGCCTGCTGCTCTCGGCTTTCGCCGGCGGCGCCGGCGCCTTGTTCCTGGCCTGGAGCCTGGCACGGCTGGGCCGGGGGGGCGGCGTGCTCCCCGTGATCCTGGCCGGCATCATCGTGGCCGCCTTCTTCACCGCCTTGAACGGGCTCCTTCAATACGTCGCCGATCCCGACAGCAAGCTGCCCGCCATGGTCTACTGGCTGATTGGCAGTTTCGCGGGATCCAGCCTGGAGGACCTGCGCCTGGCCGCGCCGCCCCTGCTTATTGCCGGCACCGGCCTCGTGCTGTTGCGCTGGCGCTTGAACCTGCTGTCGCTGGGCGACCTCGACGCGGCCGCGCTGGGCGTGCGGGTGGGGGGCTTGCGCTGGCTGATCGTGGCCCTGGTCGCCACCTTGGTGGCCTCGCAGGTCGCGGTCAGCGGCATCGTGGGCTGGGTGGGGCTGGTCGTGCCCCATTGCGCCCGCATGCTGGTGGGGGCCGATCACCGCCGCCTGCTGCCGGCCTCGGCCCTGGTCGGCGGGGTTTTCCTGCTGGCCATGGATAATCTGGCCCGCACCCTGACCGTTCAGGAACTGCCGATCGGGGTGTTGACCGCCGTGGTGGGCACACCGGTTTTCGCGTTTCTTTTCTGGCGCTCGCAAGCCCGGGGGTGGGTCCTTGACTGACGAACTGATCCGGTTTTCCAACGTGGGCCACGCCTACACCCCCGCGCGCTGGGTGTTCCGGGGCTATTCGGGCACCGTGGCCCGGGGGCGGGTGCTGGCCATCCTGGGCCCCAACGGCTGCGGCAAGACCACCTTGCTGCGCCTTCTCCTGGGCCTGGGCCGCGCGACCGAAGGCACCATCGAGCGTTTCGGCCGGGTGGCCTTCGTCCCCCAGCTGTTCCAGGTGGGGTTTGACTATTCGGTGCTGGACATGGTGCTGATGGGCCGGGCCGGGCGCATTGGCCTGCTGGCCCAGCCCGGCCGCGCCGACGAGGCCGCCGCCCGGGACGCCCTGGCCCGCTTCGGGCTGGAAGACCTGGCCCGGCGCCCTTTTCATGAACTCTCGGGCGGCCAGCGCCAGCTGGTGATCCTGGCCCGTGCCCTGGTCGCCGGGGCCGATCTTTTGATTCTCGACGAGCCGGCCTCGGCCCTGGATCTGGGAAACCAGGTTTTGATCCTGGACTGGATCCGGCGCCTGGCCCGTCAGGAGGGCCTGGGCGTGGTGTTCACCACCCACCACCCGCACCATGCCCTGGCCGTGGCCGACCGGGTGTTGCCCATGCAAGACGGGGCCGACAACCACGACGCCCCGGCTTCCGAGATCCTGACCGAGGCACGGTTGCGGGCCCTGTATGGCGTCCCTCTCAAGCGGGTGGCCTTCGAGCACGAGGGGCAGCGCCATGAAACCTTCGCCCTGGTGATTCCCCATTCCAACGCCCCCGACGACACGACCGGCGCGCCGTCGCCCGACGTCAGCCCGCCGTGAGGGCAAGGAAAAAGGGGAGGGGGCCGGGCGCCCCTCTCCCCTTTTTCCAAGGTCCGGTATCGAGGAGAACGCCTCCCGATCGCCAAGGATCGACGAAGGCGTTCCGTTCCTCCGGTCGCGGTGAAGGTTAGCCGCGCTGCTCCATGGAAATGAACGGCCGCGCCGTGGCGCCCTGGTAGAGCTGACGGGGCCGGCCGATCTTCTGGTCGGGATCCTCGATCATTTCCTTCCACTGGCTGATCCAGCCCACGGTCCGGGCCAGGGCGAACAGGCAGGTGAACATGGTCGTGGGAATGCCCATGGCCCGGAAGACGATGCCCGAATAGAAGTCAACGTTGGGGTACAGCTTCTTTTCGATGAAATAATCGTCTTCAAGGGCGATCTTCTCAAGCTGCATGGCAATCTTGAGCAGGGGTTCGTCCTCGGCCCCGACTTCGGCCAGCACTTCGTGACAGGTGCGGGCCATCAGCTTGGCGCGCGGGTCGTAGTTCTTGTACACGCGGTGCCCGAAGCCCATCAGGCGGAAGGAGTCGTCCTTGTCCTTGGCGCGCTTGACGAACTCGCCCACCCGGTCGGGAGTCCCGATCTGGTTGAGCATGTTGAGCACGGCCTCGTTGGCGCCCCCGTGAGCCGGGCCCCACAACGACGCGATACCGGCCGCGATGCACGCGAACGGATTGGCCCCCGACGATCCGGCCAGGCGGACGGTCGAGGTCGAGGCGTTTTGTTCGTGGTCGGCGTGCAAGATCAAGATGCGGTCCATGGCCTTGGCCAGAACCGGGTTGACCTCGTACTCCTCGCACGGGGTGCTGAACATCATGTGCAGGAAATTTTCGGCGTAGTTCAGCTTGTTGCGCGGATAGGCAAAGGGTTGGCCTTGGGAATACTTGTAAGCCCAGGCGGCAATGGTGGGCATCTTGGCAACCAGGCGATGCTGGGCCACCATGCGCTGGTAGGGGTCGGTAATGTCGATGCTGTCGTGGTAGAAGGCCGACAGGGCGCCGACCACGCCGCACATGATGGCCATGGGATGGGCGTCGCGCCGGAACCCATCAACGAATTTATGCAGCTGCTCATGGACCATGGTGTGATGGCTGATGGTCCAATGGAACTCGTCCCGCTCCTTGGCGTTGGGCAGTTCGCCGCGCAGGAGCAGGTAGGCTACTTCCATGAAGTCACAGTTTTCCGCTAGTTCCGCAATATCATAACCGCGATAACGCAAGATCCCGGCGTCGCCGTCGATATAGGTGATGGACGACGAACAGCTTCCCGTTGACATGTACCCGGGGTCATAGGTGAACATGCCGGTTTCATTATAGAATTTACGGATATCAACCACATCCGGACCATCCGATCCGGAAAGGATCGGAAAGGTATAGTTTTTTCCGGTGCGGTTGTCGATCATCGTCACCGTATTCTTGGTGTCGGTCATCGGCGCTTTCCCCAGTCTGGTCCTTGCCGTCGCCGCACGGTATCCGGGGATCCGGTGCGAGATGGCAAGATGCGGTGGAAGGGCAGGATCTCCAGGCTCCCCGACATGGCCTTGGCCTGATGGGTGACCCCTTCGGGGGGCGATTCCGCCTTTGCGTAGCTCTCTCCACGCGCCTTTCGGACGAGTGTCCCAACAGCACGGGAAGGTCACCCGTCTTCGGAACGGAGCTCCCTGGGTGCAGCATACACGAAAGCGGAGGGCGCCGGAGGGTTTCTTTCTCCTCCTTCCGGCCGAGGGCCATCCGTAAGGCCAGGATCTCCCTGCGCATCGCCTGGACAAAACCGGGAAGCAAAGCCTCCACTCACAAATTAAGTTTTTTAGAACAATGGGTTAATTCGTTATTCGCTCCCGTGGGGAGAAAGGGGAAGGGGCGGGGGCGAGAAAGGGAGGCTTCGAGCGGAAGGGAGTGATGTCAACATATCATCGTACGCAGGCGCGGGTTTCACGGTGTTTATCCGACCATCCGATTCGGAATCGTGGCCGGGGCCGCGGTTCCGGCTCGGGAGGGAGGCGCGATAGCCCCCATGGGGTTGATATACTATAGATAATATATAGTTGTTTTATCACCCCTCTTTCCTTGCCTTCGGGGAAAAACGGGGGCTTGTATGGCCAGACGAGCCTCCAAGGAGGCTATTATTATGGATAATAGATAATTAGTCGAATCCAGCCCGGAGGTCCCCATGCTATCGTGCTCCTTGTCCCGTGGCGCCGCCCCTGTCCGCTCGTGGTCAACATCCTTTGCGTTCCTGATCGCCGGGGTTGCCCTGCTGACCCTGGGCGCCAAGACCCAGATTCCCTTCTGGCCCGTTCCCATGACCTTGCACACCCTGGTCGTCATGGCCCTGGCCGTGGCCGCCGGTCCCCGGCTGGCGGTGGCCACCTTCGTGGCGTACCTCGGCGTTGGCGCGCTGGGCCTGCCCGTCTTCTCGGGAACACCCGAGCGGGGCCTGGGTCTTGCCTACATGGCCGGTCCCACCGGTGGCTACCTGATGGGGTATCTCGTGGCCTCGGGGCTGGTGGGCTTCCTCGCCGCCGGTCGGGGCTTCGTGGGGCGCCTGGGAGCCATGCTGGCCGGTCTGGTCGCGATCTATGCCCTGGGCGTCGCCGGGCTGATCCCGTTCGTGCCGACCTCCCACCTCTTCACCGCCGGCGTGGCGCCGTTCCTGGTCGCCGATCTGATCAAGGTCTTGATTGTCGCCGTTGGGGCTTCGGCCGTTTCGCGCCTGCGGGAGGTCCGTTCGTGAGCGCGATCCCCGTCCGGACCCCGCCCGCTTCCCCCACCCCCGAGGCGATCGAAGCGCTCTTGCGCCTGCCGCTCCTGGATCTGGTGGGACGGGCGAACGCGGTTCACCGCGCCCACCACGATCCCAACGAGATCCACACCGCCAGTCTGATCAGCATCAAGACCGGTGGCTGCCCCGAGGATTGCGCCTACTGCCCGCAATCGGCTCATCATCACGATGTCGAGCTGACCCGCGAAGCCCTGATGAATCCCGACAGCGTGATCGCGGCCGCGAAACGGGCCAAGGCCGCCGGTGCCGAACGCTTTTGCATGGGTGCCGCCTGGCGCTCCGCTCCGGAAGGCGCGCCGTTCGAGGCTGTTCTGACCATGGTTCGGGAAGTCTCGGCGCTTGGCCTGGAAACGTGCGTGACCTTGGGCATGCTGAGCGAAAGCCAGGCGCGGCGCCTGGCCGACGCCGGCTTGACCGCGTACAATCACAACTTGGATACGGGCCCGGAATTCTATTCCAAGATCATCACCACCCGGACCTTCCAAGATCGCCTGGATACCCTGGCGGCGGCGCGCGCGGCCGGTATCAGCCTGTGCTGCGGCGGAATCATCGGCATGGGCGAAACCTTGCGCGACCGGGCCGGTCTGCTGTGGAGCCTGGCCAGCCTGGATCCGCCCCCGGAAAGCGTGCCTATCAACATGCTGGTCCCGGTTCCCGGCACCCCCCTGGCCGATCGTCCGCCGCTGCCCTCCACCGAGGTGGTGCGCATGATCGCCGCGACCCGCCTTGTGCTGCCACGGGCCCGGGTCCGCCTGTCGGCCGGCCGGCGCCAGCTTTCGCAAGAGGCGCAGATCCTGTGCTTCATCGCCGGGGCCAACGCCTTGTTCCTGGGGGACACCTTGCTCACCACGCCCAACGCCGGGCCCGACGAGGACAAGGTGCTTTTGGATCTGCTGGCGCCCGTGGAAAACGTCGCGGCTTGAGACGCGCCTGGCACCCATGAGCAGGGCGGACCCTCCTGACGAGGATCCGCCCTTTTTTCCTGTTTCCAGGCTGCTTCCGAAAAGCGGTACCTACTTTTCCCTGACAGCCTGCTAGAGTAATCCGAG
>NZ_BJZO01000121.1 GCF_007992075.1 Pararhodospirillum oryzae | reverse complement strand
CATCCGATTGCCTTGGTGACGACGAAGAGCCCGATCCAGGTTTCGCGTGTTTCGGGCGGCCAGGGCAGTTTGTTTTCGCCGCCGGCGGACCCTTCTGCTATCGTCGGGCGGGGTATTTTGCCAAGACAGGCGACGGCCGGATCGTCGAAAGGATCGGGGGCATGAGTGCAACGCAGCAAACCATCACCCCGGAAGCCATGGCGCCCTTATCCTCCCCGGTGGTGCGCGAGGTGGTGGCCGATCTTGTTTCCACCATGCCGGGGGTCTTGGTTTGCGTGTGCCGGGACGGGCTGATTGTCACCGTGAACGAACCAGGCCAGTGCCTGCTCGCCGGAGGGAAGGGCACGCCGGGGCGGGATCCGGCGGTGATCGGGCGACCGTTTCATGATTTCCTGTCGCCCCCCTACACCACGGTGATCGATTCCCGTCTTGAGGTTCTGCTGGAGGAGCCCACCGGGCTGACCTTGCCGCTGCGGTGCCTGGACGGATCGACCCTGCATCTTGTTGTCCAGGCCCGGGCCGCGCGCGACGAAGACGGCGCTCCCCTCGTCGTCCTTCTCGGGCGCGACATCCGCAAGCAGATCAAGGGGGTCAATGCCTTGCTGGCCCAGCAGAACCGTCTGGCCCGCATGGTCGATCTGTCCTTCGATCTGATCTGTCTGCTGCGAGGCAGCACGATCACGTTCTTGAACCGGGCCGGGGCCCGGATGCTGGGCGCTCCCGGGGGCGAGGCGCTTGGGCGTGCCTTCGCCGATTTTGTCTGCTCCGATTACCGGGCCTTGTTCGACGAAGGCCTGGACAGAATGCTTCAGGAAGACGAACTGGTTCCGGTGCGCCTGCAAGCCCTCGGCGGCCAGCGTCTTGACGTTGAAATGCGCGTGACCCGTTTTCGCGAGGAAGCGGGCGAGTGCACCATGATCGAGGCGCGCGACATCACCGCCCGCCAGCAGGCCGCCGAGGGCGTGCGCATGCGCGAGGCCCGGCTCGTCGGCATCCTGGCCCATGTGGGCGAGGCGGTGCTGACCGTGGGGCGCGACGGGCTGATCGCCTCGTTCAACCTGGCCGCCGAACGCATCTTCGGGGTGGCGGCGGCGCGGGTGGTCGGCACCGATGTCGAAACCGTGCTGCCCGGGTTCACGGCCGATTTCCTGCGCGGCGGCGCTCTGGCGGAAGGATCGACCGAGCGCCAGGGGCGGCGTCCGGACGGTCAGGCCGTTCCCCTGGCCCTGGCGGTGAGCCGCCTGGTCCAGGGCCGCGACACGGTGTTCGTGCTGGTCGCGCGCGACATCACCGGGCAAAAGGAAGCCCAGGAGCGCGAACAGCGCCACGCCCGGGAGCTGGAAGCCCGCGTCGAGGCCCGCACCCGCGACCTGCGCCATGTGATGCGTCAGAACGAAAGGATTCTGGAAGCCGCCGGGGATGGCATCCTGGGGGTGGATGGCATCGGGCGCGTGCGCTTCGCGAACCGGGCCGCTGGGCGTCTGCTGGGGATGGACCCTTCGCTTCTCGTCGGCCGCGCTCTCGACGAAATCTTGTTGCGGGCGGACAGCGGCGAAGCCCCCCCCCGTGCCCTGTTCGATGCGCGAATGGTCGGGCCCGGAGGGGAGGGGTTCCAGGAGGTCATGGTGGTGCGCCACGAAGGCGCTCCCTTTCCGGCCGAGGTTGCCCGCACCGCCCTTGACGACGACGATCAGGCCCCGGCCGGCTGGGTGGTGGTGGTGCGCGACGTGAGCGAACGCCACAAGGCCCAGGCTCACCTGCGGCTGTCGAACGCCCTCTTCAAAAACGCCGCCGAGGGGTTTGCCGTGTGCGACCGCCGCGGGATCTTGCACCTCGTCAATCCGGCCTTCGCCGAAATCACCGGGATCGAGGCGAGCGCGCTGAAGGACCGGTCGGTGGCCGATTTCCTGTTCGGCGAAACCCTGTTGCTGGACTCCTTGCTGGCGGCCATTGAGGCCGGCTGTCGATGGGATCAGGAGCTTTGGAGCAAGCGCCCCGACGGATCGGACTATGCGGTGCGCGTGGCCGGGGCACCCCTGCCCACGTCCTCCCCCGACGAGGACGGGTACGCGGCCTTGATCCTCACCGACGTGACCCAGCGCAAGCGCGACGAGGAACGGATCCGCCACCAGGCCAACTACGACAGCCTGACCGCCCTTGCCAACCGGGCGCTTTTTCACGACCGCCTGGCCAACGCGGTGGCCGTCGCGCTGCGCTCCGGGTGGGTCCTGGCCTTGCTGTACATTGATCTCGACGGCTTCAAGCGGATCAACGACACCCTGGGGCATGCCGCCGGCGATCAGGTGCTCAGCGAAACCGCCCGCCGTCTGCTCGCCTGCGCGCGCGATTCCGATACCGTGGCCCGGCTGGGGGGCGACGAGTTCACCCTTATCCTGACCGATCTTGTCGACGCCGACGACGCCCAACGGGTTGCCCAGCGGGTGCTGGTTTCCCTGGCCGCTCCCTTCGACGTGAAGGGCCAGGTTGCCCGCATCAGCGCGTCGGTGGGCATCGCCCTGCTCCCCATGCATGCCCTCGACGCCGAGCATCTGCTCAGTCGGGCCGACAAGGCCATGTACCAGGCGAAACGGGCCGGCAAGAACACCTGGCGCTTTCCTTCGGGCGACGAGATCCCGCTACCCCTGCCACACGACGAGGACGTTTTGTTCCTGGAGGAAGGGCGCGATCCCGACTGAGCGGGCGCGATCCGGGGTTGCGCCCGCGCCGGGAGATCCCCACATCGGGCCCGGGGCTATGAGGTCGGGGCCATGGGGGAAGGCGGGGTTCGCGCCCTGGTCCCCTCCTTTTGGCCGGCATGGCCTTGCAAGGTAAAACCGGATTCGGCGGAAGGTCTTGCCCAGATCCCGCTAAAGAGGATCGGGGGCGGCTGGTGCGAGGGCGAACGCGGGGTTTCAAGAAGACTTGGCTTGATTCCGGAGCGGCACTCTTCGAAAAGACGCTGAGCGAAGAGGACCCCCGGCCCTGGCGCCGCTGGTGCCCGTTGCAACGCCGCCCGTTTTTTCAATCAGGAATCCGTTCCCACTCAAGGAGACGTCCACGATGGCCCTGATTTCCCTGCGTCAGCTTCTCGATCACGCCGCCGAGCATGGGTATGGCATGCCGGCCTTCAACGTGAACAACATGGAGCAGGTTCTGTCGATCATGAACGCGGCGCGCAAGACCGACAGCCCGGTCATCTTGCAGGCCAGTCGAGGCGCCCGCTCCTACGCCGGCGACATCATGATCAAGCACATGATCCAGGCCGTCGCCGAAATGTACCCCGAGATTCCGGTGTGCATGCACCAAGATCACGGCAACTCGCTGGGGACGTGTCTGTCGGCGATCAGCGCCAGCTTCACCTCGGTGATGATGGACGGGTCCTTGGAAGCCGACGCCAAGACCCCCGCCTCCTACGAGTACAATTGCGACGTGACCGGCAAGGTCGCCGAATGCGCCCACCTGGTTGGCGTGTCGGTTGAAGGCGAACTCGGCTGCCTGGGGTCCTTGGAAACGGGCGCGGGCGAGAAGGAAGACGGGCATGGGTTCGAGGGCACCTTGGACCACTCCCAGCTTCTGACCGATCCCGATCAGGCGGCCGACTTCGTGGCCCGCACCAAGGTCGATGCCCTGGCCGTGGCCATCGGCACCAGCCATGGCGCCTACAAGTTCACCCGCAAGCCGACCGGCGACATCCTGGCCATGAACGTGGTCAAGGCGATCCACGCCCGTCTGCCCGAAACCCACCTGGTCATGCATGGCTCGTCGAGCGTGCCCCAGGACCTGCAGGACATCATCAATCAGTATGGCGGCGAGATGCCCCAGACCTTCGGCGTGCCGGTCGAGGAAATCGTTGAAGGCATCAAGCACGGCGTGCGCAAGGTCAACATCGATACCGATTGCCGCATGGCCATCACCGGCGCCATTCGCAAGGTGTTCGCCGAGAACAAGGCCGAGTTCGATCCGCGCAAGTACATGAAGCCCGCCATGGATGCCATGGAAAAGATCTGCCGCGAGCGTTACGAGCAGTTCGGCGCCGCCAGCATGGCGAGCAAGATCAAGCCGGTTGCCCTGGCCGACATGGCCAAGCGTTACGCCGCCGGAAGCCTTGACCCCAAGGTGAACTGATTTCCGCCGGCTTCGGCGCCCGTTCCGTTTTTCGAAGGCCAGAGTCCGTCCGTTTCATGCTCAAGCGGGCAGACTCTGGATGCCTTTGTCCGGGCTTGAGTTTGTTGTTGTCCTTGCGGGAAAAGCGGTGTCCGCTTTTCCCCGACCCATTCGTGGCCCCGACACAACAAACGGGACGGGCCCTTGTTTTCTTGCCGACGGCCCGGGGCCGGACACCAGGACAGTCCAATCCTCCCACGACCCGCGTTTCCTGACCCGAATTCCCTTTCTCACGGAGCCTTCCATGACGACATCCGCCGCCCTGGCCGCCGGTTCCAGGTGGGTTGGTCCCTTTTGTCCTGAGTCCGACCGTGTAACGGTTCGCTTGTCCCATGGCGTCTTGGATGTCACCGTGACCCGGGCCGATCTTCCGTTGGACGCCCTGATGGGCTTTGCAAGCCGCCGCAACCCGCGCCGGCCTTTTTTGTTCGTGAGCAAGGTTCTGGGCCGCCACCTGCCCTCGTCCCCCGCCGTGATGCAAGAAACCCATCGGCGCCTGGCCACGGCCCTGGGCGACACCCTCCCGGGGCCGGTCATGATGCTGGGCATGGCGGAAACCGCCGTGGGCCTGGGCCAGGGCGTGTTCGAGGCGTGGCAGGCCGCGAGCGGGCGCGACGATGCCCTGTATCTGGCCTCGACCCGCTATCATCTGTCCCGGCCCTTGCTGCTGACCTTCCAGGAAAGCCATAGCCACGCCACCGATCACCGCGTCTACCGGCCGGACCAGGCAAGCGGCGGCGACCTGCTGGCACACGCGCGGACCTTGGTCCTGATCGACGACGAGGTTTCGACCGGGGCCACCTTCGCCGCCCTGATCGCCGCCAGCCGCCAGGTGCTGCCCGCCCTGGACCAGGTCGTGATGGTGACCCTTACCGACTGGATGGGCGAGGAACGCCGGGCTGCCTTCGCGGCCCACGCCGGGGTGCCGGTCCGGTTCGTCTCGCTGCTGGAAGGCGGGTTTCGCTTCACGCCAACCGGCGAGGCCCCCCCGGTGCTTCCCAACGTGGTGGGCTCGGGGACGCTCAAGGATCACCTGCTGCCGCCTTGGGGGGCGCGTCTGGGCGAACGGGGGCCGCGTGCCTTGCCGCCCTCGGCGGCCGGGGCGCGGGTGCGCCCGGGGGAACGGGTGCTGGTGCTGGGCACCGGCGAGTTCGTTCACCCGCCCTTTCAACTGGCCCGGGCGCTGGCGGCCCAAGGCGGCGATGTCGTGATGCAGGCCACCACCCGCTCGCCCATTCTGCCCGGGCATGCCATCGGCGCGGCCCTGGAGTTCCCGGACGCCTACCAAGATGGCATTCCCAACTATCTGTACGGCGTATCCCCCGATCAATACGACCGAATTCTGGTTTGCTACGAAACACCGCCCGCCACCGCCCAGCAAAGTCTGATCGACGCCCTGGGCGCCCAACCGGTCTACTTCGCGAACCATGATGAGGAGGGCAGGGCATGCAACGCCTGATCCTGGTTGACCTGGACGATACCTTGTTCCAGACCGCCCGCAAGAATCCGGCGGCGCGTCATCTGGCGACCCATGACGTGCACGGTCAGCCGTTGTCCTATCAAACCGACCATCAGGCGGCTTTCCTGGCCTGGCTGGCCGAGGGAAGCCATCTGGTGCCGGTCACCGGTCGCTCGGTGGCCGCCTGGCGCCGGGTTCTGGTGGGGGGGCTGGGCCCCGAGGCCATCTGCTCGTTTGGCGGCGTCATCCTGGGGGCCGACGGTCAGCCGTGCCTGCCCTGGCACGAGCGCATGGCCCAGGCCGCCCACCGTTTTGCCCCGACACTGTTGGACGTGGCCGAGCGCTTGCGGCGCGTGGCCCAGGCCGCCCAGGCCCCGGCCCGGATCGAGATCATCGAGGATGCGGGGCTTCCCCTCTACCTGTCGGTCAAGCCCCCCCGGGACGAGGGTCGTCTGGCCCCGGTGGTGGCCGACACCCTGGCCGCCCTGGTGCCCCTGGACTGGACCTTGCACGTCAACGGCGCCAACCAGGCGGCCTTGCCCCCGTTCCTGGGCAAGGCTCAAGCGGTTTCTTATTACCTTGAAGTCCTGGCGCCGCCGGGGCCCCGCCTCACGGTGGGGATCGGCGACAGCCTGACCGACGTGGGGTTCATGGCCTTGTGCGATTACGCCATGACGCCGGCGGGCTCGCAGATCATGGCCCACCTGGACCGCAGCGCCACGCAGATCGTGACCGCCCGGGTGGCCGCATGAACCCCGGCGCCATTTCCCGGTCCTGCCGCCCGTTTGATCCGTCTGCCTTGGGGTTTCCCGGCAGCTACGATCCGGCCGACGTGACCTTTTTGTTGAAGCCGGTCACGCCGCCCTTGCTTGACGTGGACGCCAAGGAAGCCGCGCTTCAGGCCGGAACCCGCCATTATTCCGAGATGCTCTCGCCCGAGCGGCCGCCCGCCGCCGATTACCTGGAGGCGTTTCACGCCGCCTTCGCCGCCAACCGGGCCCGGGTCGGGCGCGACGTGGCCCGCCTCGCCCTGGCCCTGGCCGAACGTCCGGGGCGCGAGGTGGTGCTGGTCAGCCTGGCGCGCGCCGGCACCCCGGTGGGGGTACTCCTGCGCCGGGCCCTGGTCCGGCTGGGGCGGGCGTGCGTTCATTACTCGGTGTCGATCGTGCGCGACCGGGGCCTCGACCGCGTGGCCGTGGAAACCATCCTGGCCGCGCATGACGCCGCCGATCTCGTGTTCATTGATGGCTGGACGGGCAAGGGGGTGATCGCGGGCGAACTGCGTGCCTCGCTCGCGCGCGATCTGCCCGCCTTGAGCCAGGCCCCGCTCGCGGTGCTCTCCGACCTGGCCGGGGTCGCCACCCATGCCGCCGGGGCCGAGGACTATGTGATCCCCTCGGCGGTGCTCAACGGCGTGGTGTCGGGGCTGGTCAGCCGCACGGTTCTTCACCCCGACCTGATCGGGCCGGGCGACTTTCACGGCTGCCTGCTTCTGGACCATCTGGCCGCCCATGATCTCAGCCGCTGGTACGTCGATGAACAGGAGCACGACGTGGTCCAGGCGCTGGAGGGGGCCGAGCCCGCCCGCTGGCCCGAGTGTCGCCGCGCCGATCTTGCCCGCCAGAGCCAGGCGTTTGTCACCGTGATGGCCCGGCGGACCGGCGGCAATCCCCATCACGTCAAGCCCGGGATCGGCGAGTCCACCCGGGCCCTGCTTCGCCGGGTGCCCGAGCGCCTGATCGTGCGCGACGCCACGGCGCCCGACGTGCGCCACCTGCTCGCCCTGGCTGAAACCCGGGGCGTGCCGGTCGAGGTCGAGCCGGATTTGCCCTATCTGGCCTGTGTTCTCATCAAGTCGCTGGGAAGCTAAAGCCATGTCCCTTTCCCCCTTGCGCCTTGGCGCCAGCTTGTACGTGCCCGCGACCCGCTCCGATCTGGTCGCGGTGGCCAACGGGCAGCGTTTGCCCGGGGTGCGGTCGATCATCCTGTGCACCGAGGACAGCGTGCATGCGGATCACGTCGGCCATGCCCTTGACAACCTGGCGGCCGCGCTGCCCCAGATCGCGCCCGACGGGCCCTTGCTGTTCATCCGCCCGCGCACCCAGGCCGTGCTCGCCCGCCTGCTGGCGCTGCCGGGCATCGAGGCGGTGCACGGTTTCGTGCTGCCCAAAACGACCCAGGACAGCTTGCGAGACGCCCTCGCGGTCTTGCCCGAAGGCAGCCCCCATCTTTTGATGCCCACCTTGGAAACCCGCGAGGTCTTCGATCCCGCCGCGCTCGCCGCCCTGCGCGGGCTTCTGATGGCCCCCGAGGTCCGCCGGCGCATTCTGGCCTTGCGCATTGGCGGCAACGACCTGTTCAACCTGCTGAGCTTGCGCCGTCGTCCCGGACGAACCCTTTACGATACCGCGCTGGGACCGGTGATTGCCGCGCTGGTGGCGGCGTTCCGGCCGTTCGGGTTTCACCTGACCGCGCCGGTTTTCGATGATTTCGGCGATATCGATACCTTGCGCGCCGAGGTTCACCGGGATCTGGAGCATGGGCTGGTGGGCAAGACCGCGATCCATCCGGTTCAGGTCGCGCCCATCGAACGGGAGTACCGGGTTTCTTCCGGCGAGGTCACGGCGGCGCGGTGCATCCTGGGCGAGGATGCACCGGCCGTGTTCCAGATCGATCGCGTGATGTGCGAACCGGCCACCCATGCCGCCTGGGCCCGGCAGGTACTGCATCAGGCCGCCCTCTATGGCGTGGCGGAAGGCGACGGCGTGAGTGCCGGCGAGGCGCGGGAAGCGCGGGCGCTGGCCGGGTAATCCGCTCGGGTGGCGCCGGGGGGCTTGGCGGGGGAGCTTCTCGTCGCTCCCCCGGCGTGCCCACGCGGGCCGCGATCAGCGGGCGACTTCGACCACGTAGTCCTCGACCGCCGGCAAGGTGGTCATCAGGTTCTGGTCCTTCAGGTATTGGGCAAAGCGCCGGTAGCGTCCGTGATCGACGGCGGCCGGCGCGGTCGAGAACCGGCCCACGGTATCGAGCCAGGCCTGGCGGTTGAGGGCGTCGTCCAGTTCAGGATGGGCGGTCTTGAACAAGGTCCAGCTTTCCTCGGGGTGGTTGAGGACGAACAGCACGGCCCGCTCCACCGCGTCCAGGAAGGCCCCCAGGCGCGGATCCCTGGCATGATCCCGGTTGGCCAGGAAAACAAGCTCGTCGTAGGGCGGCACGCCCGCGTCCTCGGGCAGGAAGGCAATGCCGGGATGGCCGGCCAGGGCCATTTGCGTCAGTTCGAAGTTGCGAAACGGACCGATGACCGCGTCCACCTGCCCGGAAATGACCGAGGGCGCCAGCGAAAAGTTCACGTTCACTTTCTCGACCGTCGCCGGATCGACGCCGGCATGGCGCAGCATGGTGTCGAGAAGCGCGTCCTCGAACCCGCCCACCGAAAAGCCCACCTTGCGCCCCTTGAGATCGGCGAGGGAGTGAACCGGCCCGTCGCGCAGCGCCACCAGGCAGTTCAGGGGCGAGGCCACCAAGGTGCCAAAGCGCACCAGGGGCAGCCCTTCGGCGACTTGCAGGTGAAGCTGCGGCTGGTAGCCGACGGCGATATCGGCCTTGCCCGCCGCGACCAGCTTGGGCGGGTCATTGGGATCGGCGGGGGCGATCAACGTGACCTCCAGGCCCGCCTCCCGGAAGTAACCTTTTTCCTGGGCGATGACCAGCGGGCCGTGGTCCGGATTCACGAACCAGTCGAGCAGAACGCTCAAGGGGCGCAAGGGCTCCTGGTCGGCGGCGCGGGAGTCGGGAACAAGGACGCCCGCCAGGAAGGCCAGGGCCAGCCCCAGCATCGCGAGGAGCCGGCGCGCGGGCGGCGCGGGCCGTGCCGTGGACCGGGAAGAAGGAAATGCAGGCATGGCAGGGGATCCTTCGAGCAACGGATAGGAAAAGCAGGTCTGGAGTTTGATCCAGGAAAGCCGTTTTGCAATCCATGGCAAAAATATATTAA
>NZ_BJZO01000120.1 GCF_007992075.1 Pararhodospirillum oryzae | reverse complement strand
GGCGGGCTATTTGCCGACGGTGGCCCTGTTGCCGGTCCCGGGGGGCCCCGCGAGGATCGGGTGGTGGCGCGGCTGTCAGCCGGCGAGTACGTGGTCAACGCCGCCGCGACGGCGCGGCACCGGGACCTGGTGCGCGCGATCAACGACAACGACGACCCCGCCCTGGCTCGGGCGGCCACGGCGTGGCTGCGCGGGCGCACCCTGTACCCCGAGGACGACCGGCTGGCCCATATCACCCAGGGCGAGATCGACTTTTTGGTGCGCCTGGGCGCGTCGGGCCGCCTGAACCCCGTCACCGGCTTGCCGCAACTGCGGTTTGGCGGGGGCGGTGAGCGGGGCGGATCGGGCGACTCGTCGGACAGCGGGGGGAGCGACGGCGGGTCGGCCAACGACAACGACGCCGACAGCGACGCCGACAGCGATACGATCGGTCTGTCCGGGTCAGGCGACGATAATTTCGGCGGGGGATGGGGCGGGCGCGACGACCTGGGGGGCGGAGGATCGGAGAGCCGGTCGTGGCAAGACCGGTTGGTGGATTTGCAGATCGCCGACCGACGGGCGGTCGAGGCGCTGGGGCAGTTCGGCAAGGATGTTAACCAGGCGTCATTGTCGTTCCGGGAGGTCGATCCCGGCCTATTTGACCGGGTGGGCGCGTATCTGAGCGACTTCGTCGGGTCCGGTCGCCCGGGCGGGTTTGGCGAGTCGGACCTGTTGGGGGGTGTGCTGACCCTGGGCGCCGGGCTGCTGGCCGGACCGGCGGCGGCGGCCGTGGCCTCGCTGGCTTATGATCTGGTGCGAGGCGAGGTCGATACCCAATCGGTGCTGGGCACCGCTGGCGGCGCGGTGGGCGGCGTGGTGGGGGGGCTGGCTGGCCGTGCGATCGGCTACGGCATCGCCAACGCCGACCTGTCGGGCGTGGGGGCCACGGCCGCGCGGGCCAGCGCCGCCCAGGCGGGCGTGGCGCAGGCGGCGGCCGAGGCGGCTTCCGGCGCCGGGGCCACGCCCGGCGCCACCGCCACCGCCGTGGCCGAGGCGCTGGCGGCGGTCGAGCACGACGGCGGCGAGGCAGCCGAGACCCTGCGCGCGGCCAGCGCCGCCTTGACCGAGGTGGCGGGCACGGCGCCCGAGACCGCCGACGCCCTGGCCCGGGGGCTGGTTGAGGCCCTGGCCGAGGTGGCGGCCAAGACGGACGGCTGGCGGGCGCGCGTCGCCGCGCTGTCGCCGTGGCTGGGCGAGGCGGATCAGGCCTGGGCGGCGGCCTCGCAGACGATGACCGAGTACGGCGACAGCATCGCCGCCGTGATGGCCGAGGCGGACGACGCCGGCGAGCTGGACCTGGCCGTGGCCGGGGCGCGCCAGGCGCTGGAGACCCTGGCGGCCAGCAATCACGCGGCGGCGGGCCTGAGTGATCTGCAAGCCCAGGCCCAGACCCTGCGGGCTGAATATGCCAACCTGGGCATCGTCGTGGCGCGGTTTGGGGGCGACGCGAGCGCCGCGACGCGGGGGTTGGCGGCCAGCCTGGAGACCCTGCGGGCCGGGGTTTCGGGCGGGCTGGTGGACGATATCGACGCCCTGACCGATGCCCTGGGGCCGGCGCTGCGATCAGCCGTGAGTGGGTACGCCGAGACCCTGGGCGACCTGGGCGCCGTGGGCGGCACGGGGGCGGACGCGGATCTGGCGCGGCGGCGCGCGGCCTTGCAAGTGGCCGACACGCTGGGGCTGGAGATGAGCGGCCTTGCCGGCCTGACCACCGATGCCCTGGTGCGGGTGGTGGCGGGTCTGGAGCCGGTGCCCGTGGCGCTGGACGACACGCAAGCGGCCGTGGCCACCCTCAAGGCCAGTGCCGGCGACTTGTCGGCCGCCCTGGTGGCGCTGGGCGTGGACGCGGGCACGGCGGCCGAGGCGTGGGCCCGGCACGCGCAGGCGGTGGAGGCCAGCGCGGCGGCGGCGCAGGCGGCGGCCGACGCCGAGGCAGCGGCAACGGCGGCGCGCGAGGCGGCCGAGGCGCAGGCGGAGGCGGCGGCGGCCTCGCGTCAGACGATCGCCGACACCCTTCAGGCGGCCAACGACGAGACGCGGTCGGCCACCGACCCGGTGGGCCAGCAGGTGGCCGAGCTGCGCCGGACCTACGCCGAGCGTCAGCAAGCCCTGGTGGACGCGGGCGCGCCCGACACCGCGATGGCCCAGTTGGGCGAGTGGTTCAGGGGGGCGTTTGGGCGGCTGCAAGCCTCGTGGTCCACCGGGTTAACCGACGACATGGCCGGCTTGGCGGGCGACGCGCTGACGCCCCGCCTGCGCGCGCTGGCGGACGAGCGGGCCGAGCGCTGGGCAGCGGCCCAGGCCCTGGGCACCGATACCGGTCTGGTGGATGTCTGGTACCGGATGGCGGTGGCGGCGGCGGAGGTCGAGACGGCCGAGGCCGACCGTGTGAGCACCCTGGAGGACGAGGCGCAGGCCCTGACCGACGTGGCCGGGCGCTGGCGGTCGGTGGCCGAGTCCTTGCGGGCCCTGCCCCAGGACCTGGCGCTGGACGACACGCTCTCGCCACTCTCGACACGCGGCCGGTACGACGAGGCCCGCGCGCAACTGGAGGCCAACGTGGCCGCCGCGCGGGCGCTGGCCGACGGCCCCGAGGACGCGCGGCTGGCGGCGGCCGAGGCCGTGGGCGACGCCCTGCGGACCTTCTTGGCGGCTTCGCGGGGCTACAACCAGAGCAGCGAGGCCTACGGCGCCGATTACCGATGGGCGCTAGAGGTATCCGGCGACATGGCCGACCTGGCCGACGCCCAGGCCAGCGCCGCCGACGCCCAGGTGGCTGCGATCCAGGCCCAGACCGGGCAGCTCTCGACCGCCATCAGCGCCGGCACGGCGGCGCTGGCCACCCAACTGGCCGATCAGGCGGCCGCGACGCGGGGGCTGGCCGAGGCGATGGCCAGCCGGGCCGGGACGTTTGACGGGCCAAGCGGTGGGTTTACGAGCAACCCCTACAGCTCGGGTGGCATGCAAGGCACCCGCACCGACGCGCAGGTGGCGACGTGGTTCCGCGACCAGGGGTACGGTGGCGACTGGGGGGGTGGCGCCGCCCTGAATTGGGCGGAGAGCCAGGGCAAGATGGCGGCCTACCTGCGTTACATCGGTGGCTACGCGGCCGGTGGCTGGGTGGGCGGCCCTGGCGGCGGCACCGACGACGCCACGGTGGCCAGCCTGTCGGCCGGCGAGTACGTGGTCAACGCGGCGTCAGCCCGTGCCTACGCCCCGGTGGTCGAGGCCGCCAACGCCGGCACCTTGCGGGTGGTGGCACCCCCCGACCCGGTGGTGGTGCCCTTCCCGGCGCCGGGGGGCGGCGAGCGCGAGGCCCTCCTGGCGCCGTTGCTGCGCGAGGTGATCGGCCGGCTGGAGCGGGTCGAGGCCGCCATCGCCGACGGCACCTCGGCCACCCGACGCACGGGCGGAGCCGGGGCCCAAGCGGTGGCCGAGCAGATCGCGGGTCTGGCCGACCGCCTGGACGCCGCCGTGCGGGCGCAGGCGCTGGCGACACGGGCACGGGGGACGCGGTGATGGCGGCGATCGAGACGCGGGTATTGGTGCGCGGAGTGGACGAGGCGGGGGGCGACGTGGTGGTGCGCCTGTCCACGCACGGCTACCTGGCCGCCGCCGACGAGGGTCGGGTGGACTGGCTGCCGGACCTGGAGGCGCTGCCCGAGGTATCGCGCGCGCTGCCCCTGGGCCTGGATCACGAGACGGCGACCTCGGGGTACACGGCCGTGTCGCTGGGCAATCGGCGGGGGCAATGGGACTGGCTGCGCGGCGTGGCCTGGGGGCGCGAGGCGGTGGTGCTGGAGGGGCCAGCGGGCGCGCCGACGAGCGCCTTTGTGCCGGTGCTGACCGGGATCGTGGATCGCGCCGACGTAGGGTGGGAGACCGCCGACCTGATTTTACGCGATCGCTTGGCCGCCCTGCGCGATCGCAAGGTCATCGATCGCACCTTTTTGGGGACCAGCCTTGCCGGAGGCCAGGGCGCCGAGGGGGGGTCGGCTCTGGCCGGGCAGCCCTGGCCGACGGGCTGGGGGGTGGTGGAGGCCCTGACCCCGGTCGAGGCCAATACACAGGACCATATATATAGTGTCGGCGTGTATCAGTCGGTCGTGTCGGCGTGGGACGGGGCGGCTGCGCTGACGGTGACGGGGGGCGCCTACCCGACCCTGGCCGCGCTGCTGGGCGCATCGATCGCCACCGGCCAGCTTGCCCAGGCGCCGGCGCTGGGGCTGGTGCGCCTGGGGGCGGCGCCGGCCTCGACCCTGACCCTGACGGTGCGCTATCACACGCCGGCCACGCTGCCCACGCTGGCGTCAGCGGTGCTGACCGGGCCGGGCGGGCTGACGGAGGCCGAGGTGGGCCCGGGCTGGGCAAGCCTCGACGCCGTGGGCGAGGCCGGGTGGTGGACCGGGGCCGACGCCGCCACGGTGGGCGACGTGCTGGACGGCCTGACGGCCGCAGCCAGTGCGCATTGGATCGACACACCGACGGGGGTGATTGATGCCTTCGTGCTGTCGCCGCCGGAGCTGGCGGCGCCGGTGATTGCCCTCGACGCCGACGATATCATCGGCACGCCTCGCCTGGAGGCGGCGGGCACCGAGGTGCCGGCGGGCCGGCTTGAGATCGAGTACCGGCGGGCCTGGACCACCGTCGCGCCCGAGCAGCTGCCCGAGGCCGACACGGCGGCGCGGCTGGCCTACCGCGACCTGGTGTCGCGGGAGTGGCGCTTGCTGGCGCTCGACCGGCCGACGATCACCACGAGATGGCCTCATGCCGGCACCGTGAAGCGCCAGACCGCGCTGTTGACCGAGGCGGGCGCGGCCGTGGTGCGCGACCGGCTGGCGGCGCTGTACGCGGTGCCTCGGCGCGCCTGGACCGTGACCGTGCGCCGCGCGGCCGTGCTGGGCGTGGATGTCGGGCAGGTAGTGGACTTGTCGGGCGTGCCGCGCCTGGGGCTGGGCCACGCGGTGGTGACGTCGCTGCGCCGGCGGCGCGCCGACGCCGACCTGACGGTGTGGGGGTAGCAATGGCCCTCTACGACGCCCTGGACCCGCAACGCCACCTGCTGATCGTGGACGACAACCGGCTGGACGATCGCGGCGACAGCGCGCCCGCCACCCTGTCGGGCGGCGCGTGGCGAGTCGAGCGGCCCCTGGCCAACCTGCAAGACCGGCGCCTGGCGCGCGTGGCCGAGAGCGTGGACGCGTCAGCCGAGGCCACGCGGCTGACGATCGATTACGGCTCGCCCACCGACCTGCGGGTGATGGTCATCGTCTCGTCCACCGTGTCGCGGTCGGGGCGGTGCCGCCACCTGATCACGGCCGACGCGGCCGGCGCCGACGTGCTGCACGACAGTGGATGGCAGGACTACTACCCGGTGATTTACAACCCATGGCGGTTGCCGCGCGCACACCCCAGCTTTGGCCATGGCCGCCTGAGCTTGCGTGACCTGCGGCGGTATCCTCGCATCCCCTGGCACGACGTGGCACCGCAAGCGGTGCTGGCGCGCTACCAGCATCTGCTGATCGACGATCCCACCAACGCCGAGGGGTGTGTGCGCTTGTCGCGTCTATTTACCGGGTCGGGCTGGCAGACGCCGATCCCGGTGGAGTGGGGCGGCGCGCTGTCATGGGAGGACGACACCAAGGTGGTGGCGTTGCTATCCGGGGGGAGCGACGCCGACCGCCAGCCCGCGCGGCGCACGCTGGACCTGGACCTCGCCGGCCTGCCCGAGGACGACGCCATGCGCCTGCACGACCTGGTGGGCGCGACCGGCCTGAGCGGCCAGCTATACATCAGCTACGACCCGACCGAGACGGTACACCGGCACCGGCGGTCGATGCTATGCCGGATGAGGGCGTTGTCGCCAATCGAGCTGGATCATCACGACTGGGCCAATGCCGGATTGCGATTTATTGAGGAGATCGCGTGAGATGACGGGTGTCACGATTGGTGGGCAGACGTTCGAGATCGACGATTTTGCGGACGATTTCAAGGTTGGCGCATTGGTGGACGTTGTGGTCGATGGCGTCGCGCTCCGTGTACCGCGCTACGCGGCCTTGCACCTGGCCGGGCTGGCCACCGCCGAGACCGCCGAGGCCCAGGCCCAGGTGGCCACGACCCAGGCCGCGCTGGCCCAGGCCGCCCGCGACGGGGCCCAGACCGCGCAGGCAGGGGCTGAGGGCGCGCGCGACGCCGCATTGGCGGCGGCCTCGGTGACCGCCGACGCGGTGCGTGACGATCTGACCGCTCTGTCGGATGCCGCCGCCGCCAGCGCTCAAGTGGCCACTGACCAAGCCGCGCTGGCCCAGGCTGCCCGCGACCTTGCCCAGGGCGCGGTATCATCGGCCACCGGCCCGCGCTGGGCCGAGGTGGACACGGCGGCGAGCGTCGGTAATGCCTTGGCGCTGACCTGCAACCCGCCGGTCACCACTCTGGCCGCACCGCTGTTGGTGTATTTCCGGGTGCCCCCCGGCCCCGGGGCCGACCCTCTGACCGTGCGTCTGGACGGTGACACCGACAGCCTGCCGGTGCTGACGAGTATTGGTGCTGCGGTGTCGGGCAATATGGTCGCGGGACAGGATGTCCTGGTGGCCTATGAGCCTGACAAGGAGGGCTTCGTCTTGGCCAGTAACGGCCAAGACATCATGCTTAACCCAAACGCCCCCACGATACTGTCGCCATATAACAACGCCATGGTGGCAAAGTCGGCGGTTGCCGTGCAGCTCGGCCCATTCACGCCTCGCCTGACGGACGACGTGCATGTATCGACGCAGCTCGTAGTCTATGCGATTACCGCGCAAGGCGGCCCTGGCGCGGTCGTGTGGGACAGCGGTGAGACCACAACCGGGGTATCAGCTATCACAGTGCCAAGTACGGCCGTGGCGCTTGGCCTGAGCTACCTGCTTCGCGTGCGAGACAAGGGGGAGCTTGGTGGGTGGTCGGATTGGTCCGGCTGGGTCCGTGTCACCGTGGCGCAAGGCGTGCGTGCTCCGAGTATTACATCGCCACGGCAAGAGTATTATGTCAGGACAACGGACAATCTGACGGTATCGACGGGATCATTTTCAAGCGAGATCGTAGAAACGTTCGCAGGGTCCCGTTTTCAGGTATCGACACATCCAGATTTCTCCGTGTTGCTTTACGACTCCGGCAAAATATCGGGAACGAGCATCACAATACCGTCGTCGGTGTGGTCTAGCTTGGCGCCGCGCACGCGACTGTATTTGCGGGCTCTACATGAGGGGCTGATTTCTGGTCCTGGGATGTGGAGTGCGCCAGTTACTTTTTTCAACGGTCGGGAAACGTTCGAACGCATTTTTACATCCTCTGCTACGCTCACGATTCTCCAAGAAATGGTTGGATCGCTGAAGGCTATGGCGCGCGGCGGCACGGGCGGCGGCGGTGGTGGTACCCGGGCCGGCTACGGTGCCGGAGTGAGGGGCACCGATGGAGGCGTCACTAGCGTGGGGGTGTATTTGTCAGCCATGGGGGGCGCAGGCGGCGGTGCAGGCAATGGAGGCCAAAATGCGCCGTTGCGGGACGAAAATAAGGGTGGTGCAGGTGGCGCGAACGGCGCGGGTGGCGTAGGCGTTGCCGGAACGAAGGGCGGCGATTGTTCGCACGCGGATCCCGGTGTCGGTGGCGCATCCGGCCTGTGGCCAGATGTCCGTGGTGGCATTGGTGGCGGCTGCTTTCTCAATGGTGTCGACATTGAGGGGCGCGGCGGTGGCGGTGGCGGTGGGGCAGAGGGCCGGTACCGGAATGATATCCCCGCCACCGCACATGAAGTGATCCAAATCACCATCGGAGCTAAAGGGGTCGGTGGTTCCCAAGGTGTGGCGCACTACACCGGGCCGGGTGAGAGCGGCGTCCCAGGCATCGTCCTCCTGATGTGGGAGCCGCCCAATGGCGTTAACGGGATTGGCGGGGCCGCCCGTAGTTACCCGTCAAATTACTTATGAGGACACGTGATATGTGGGCACTAATCATTGACGGCCTCGTATCCGAGATTACGCCCCTTGACCCGGCCGGGCGCTATCACCCGAGCCTGACCTGGGTCGAGGTGCCGGAATCACTCCGGCCATGGGTCGGCCCGGGGTGGACGGAGGCGGATGGCTTCAGGCCGCCCGACGGCTTCGCGACACACCTGGTCGCCAGGATCGACATCCTGGCTGGCGAGGCCCGCCAGCGGTGGGTGACGGATGTCCCGGGGCAGGAGGGCACCTACCAGGCCAAGGCGGCCGAGGCGGCGGCCTTGGCCTCAGACCCAGCCCCAGACCCGGCGGAATATCCCTATCTATCGGCCGAGGCGGTAGAGACGGGCGCTTCTCTGGCCGAGACGGCGGCCCTGGTGGCGGCCACGGCGGCGGCGTGGGCCCAAGCCAACGCCACGATCGAGGCCCGCAGGCGCGGGTGGAAGACCCGCGCGGCGGCGGCCACGTCTCCCGCCGACCTGTTGGTCATCCTGAGTGACCTACACGCCCGGGGCTGGCCGACGCCGACGCCGTGACGCTATTCCCCCGCAATAGGGCGGGGGCCGGGGCGCTGCAACGCCCCGAGCCGGGAGGTCAACACTCCCACGACCGAGTCCGGCCGTTACCCGGCCGTCCCGCCACCCCCCAGGGGGCGGAGCTGTTGTAAAGTAGCGCAGGAGTGGAGTCTATACGGTGCGGCCAGTGCGGCCGCCTGCTGGCTAAGGCCGAGGGTGTCTCGGCCCTGGAAATCAAGTGCCCCCGGTGTGGGGCCTACCACGTCTTGAGGGCCGCGAGCCCCACCCCCGAGCGCCCACGAGCGCCATCGGACATGGACAATGCAAGATGTGACGCCTCTCAAATCCCTGGTGTCGTGGGTGGGCGGCAAGCGACGGCTGGCGCCAGAGATCTGCCGTAGGATTGATGCTGTTCCGCATGATCTTTATGTGGAGGTGTTTATGGGGATGGGATCGGTGTTTCTAGCGCGCCGACGCCGCCCCAAAGTCGAGGTCATTAATGATGCGTCCCTGGACGTGGTGACCTTGTTTCGGGTCGCCAAGCATCACCCGGCCGCTTTGGTGGACGAGCTGCGATTGTCCCTGGTGTCGCGCGCTGAGTTCCAGCGCCTGCTGGCGACACCGCCCGATACGCTGACCGATATCCAGCGGGCGGCACGGTTCTTCGTTTTGCAACGGATGCGGTATGGCGGCAAGCCCACCAGCGGGTCGTTCCCGGCCCGAGGCAATGCCAGCAAGGGTCTGTCGCTTGATCGCCTGTTGACCCACCTGACAGCCGTGCGCGACCGCCTGTCATCTGTAGTGATCGAGCGCATGGACTGGTCGGAGCTGCTTTGTCGCTACGACCGGCCGGGCGCCCTGTTTTATCTCGACCCGCCGTACTGGGGGTGTGAGGACTATTATGGCGAGGGCATGTTCGGGCGGGCCGATCACGCCCGACTGGCCGACGCCCTCCTCGGCCTCAAAGGGCGGTTCGTACTATCGATCAACGACGTGCCTGAGATTCGAACTGTACGCCGGCAGAGCCAAGGTCGAGGAGATCTCGACCGTGTACACCATCGCCGGCGGAGCGGGAGTAAAGCCGGTGATGGAGCTACTCATCAAGAAGCCAGCATAACACCGCACGCCGCCCCCTCCCTCGGGTCAGCCGGGAGGGGGCGGCGTGTCTCAAATCGAGTGCCGATTTGTCTCAAATCGAGCGCCGGGCTACA